>DAITNL010000038.1:17268-21435 GCA_036834665.1 Candidatus Competibacteraceae bacterium
GGCCTGCGTTGAGCGGCACCGGTCGTACAGCACCTGAACAATCCGCCAGGATTTGCCCGATGCCGATGTCCGCAGCCTGCGTATTACCTGATATCAATGCCGATCTCGACCAGCGCGTGTGTGTGGACACCACCACTCTGAACTGGGAGGCCAGCCCGAGCGGCACGGTCTGGCGCAAGCCTCTGTACCGGCGGGGCGGCGAATACGGTCCGGTCACCAGTCTGGTGCGCTATGCGCCAGGCGGAGCTTTCCGGCCCCACGTCCATCCCGAGGGCGAGGAAATCCTGGTGCTGGATGGCATTTTCGCCGATGAGCATGGTGAATATCCGGCGGGCAGCTATCTGCTCAACCCCGAGGGCAGTACGCACGCGCCGCGCTCGGAGACCGGCTGCACCCTGTTCGTGCGCCTGCGCCAGTACGCCGGCGCCGACCGTGTGCACGCCATTGTCAATACCACGACGATGCCCTGGGCACCGGGCACTGTAGCGGGCTTGAGTGTCAAGACCCTGTACACGCAAGCTACTTATCCGGAACAGATGGCGCTGGTACGCTGGGCGCCGGGCACCGTATTCCGACCCCATGTCCATCCCGGCGGTGAGGAAATCCTGGTGCTGGAAGGAGAGCTGTGCGATGAATGGGGCCGCTACGGGCCGGGTTGCTGGCTACGCAATCCACATATGAGCCGCCACACGCCTTATTCCGAGCGTGGCTGTCTGATTTATGTGCGGGTCGGTGGCCTGTGAACGTCGATCAGGCTCGCGTCACTGGCGCGCCGCCTGTTTCAGCGAGAAAGTCGAGCAGGAGAGTGGCCTGTCGCTCGGGATCGGCGAAGCTGTCATGACTGCCGGATAGCAATTGCAGACGAACCCGATTGTCGCGCCGTCCGGCATGGATGCGCACCGCGTCCGCGACTGGCACGGTCGTATCGTCGTGACCGTGGACCAGTAGCACCGGGCAGCGGATCCGGGCGATAGTGTTCACCGGGGCGATATCCGCGAAGCGGTGGCCAATCACGCGCTGCACATAGCGCAGAATGTAGGCACCGGGCAACGGGTAGGGGATGTGGTAGCCGGCGAGAAACCGCCGCATCATCGATTCGGGGTCGGCGAAGGCGGCGATGCTCACCACTGCGGCCAGATCGTGCCGCCGGGCAGCGGCCAGCAACACCGCGCCGGCTCCGACCGAGTGGCCGATGGCGTAAAGGCGGCGTGTATCGACAGTAGCGCGCGTAGCCAGCCAGTTCAGGACATGGTCAAGATCCTCGGCGAAACGCGGCAGCGAGGCAAAGGTGTCGCCGTCGCTACGCCCATGACCGCGCGCGTCGAATAGCAGAACGCTGTAGCCCGTCCGGTGTAGAGGCTCCACCAGCGGCAGCATCATCTCGGCATTGCCACCCCAGCCATGCAGTATCGCTACAGTCGGCGCCGGCGCATGGCCACCGGCCGCTATGAACCAGCCGAATAGGCGCTTGCCGCGCACGGTCCGGATGACGACCCGGCGAAAAGGCAGTCCCTGACATGCCGGCGTCCCGGTTTCCCGAATTCGCGGAGCGCGCAGACCAATATGGATCAGCAGATGCGCCAGAACCGTAATCCCCAGCAGGGTCAGAATCCACTCGATCATGCCATGCAGCGCCATGTGCGGACCGTGTCCTAGCCGGGCTGGAAGAGTTCACCACGGATCACGGCTATTCCAGTGCGCACGGTCAGGATTGCCACCACCAGACTGAGCAGCGCCAGCAACACCGCACCGAGCACGCTCAGGCCAAATGCATTCAGATGCATACTCATCACCAGGGTCGCAACGGTCAGCGCCGCCAGAGGGAAAGAGTAGGCCCAGGCGGAAATAAAAAAGGGCAGCCGCATGAAGCGCAGGGCATTGCTGGCCAGCAGCAGCGCCAAAAACAGCGCCGTGTAATACAGCACGCGCCCGAACGCATCCACGCCACCGGTTAACTGGGTATAGGCAACAAAGCCCACCGAGGGCGGCGCCAGCAGGATAAACAGGGTCGGAGCCAGTCGAGCCGGCAAGGGTTCGTGAAAAAACAGCCGGTACAACACGATCGCCAGCAGCACCAGCCAAAATACCAGGCCGATGCTAAAGAAGAACCAGGAAATCTCCGGCGAAGCCAGATGCACACCGGCAATCGGCACGACGATGTTGCCCACCACCGGAATAAACCAGGCCGGGTTGGCATGCGTAATCGCATAGTGGCTGTGATGCAACCAGCTGCCAAAAATCGCCAGCGCCAGCCCCAGATGCAAAGCGGCGCCCGTGATCCACAGCCCTAGCGCTAGCCCGGGCGCCGTGTCCAGATAGGCGATGGCCAGCAGCAGCAGGGAAATCGATACTGTCGGGAAAAAATGCAGCTGCACCGGATGGCGCATTTCGGCGCTGATGGCCTCGGGATGACGCAGTGCCTTGAGGCCATAGACCGTCAGCAGCAGTACAAACAGGGCGCTAGCAACACCGCGCAGACTCGCACCTACCAGCGGCGACAAACCCCATATGACATGCGCTTTTTGCCAGGCCAGCGCCAGGCCGACCATGCCCATCACCATCGAAAACATGGAAACCGGGACAAAGGCCAGGCGCGACGCTGTAGCATCCATCCGCGCCGGCGGTGAGGAGGAAAGAGTGCTCATGAACATCACCTGTGATGGGGAAAAGCGGCCTTGCCTGAAGGCGGTAATAGCTGTCCGGCAACACCATAAAGAAGTATATTATAATAATCTAATGTAATTGATCCACAACGTCACCTGTACCGCCACCAACTTCAAACGGTAGCACCGCCTCGATCCAGACCGGTCGCCCACAGCACTCACGGAGCGCACCTATCCGATGTCCGTATTCTCACTGCACCCCCGGCTCGCCGCCGATACCTGGCCGTTGGGCCGGCTCGCCTACAGCCACCTACTACTGCATCGCAATGCAGGAGTGCGCTGGTTCATCCTGGTACCGGAAACGGCGGTGCTGGACTTTCTCGATCTACCCGAACCGCTGCGCAGCGCCCTGATCGACGCATGCGCGCGGGTTGCCGCTTACATTCGCGAGGAACCGCGCTTCACCCGGATCAACTTCGCCGCGATTGGCAATCTGGTTCCGCAACTGCACCTGCATGTCGTCGGTCGCCATCCGGGTGATCCCTGTTGGCCGCAACCGGTGTGGGGACATCTCGCAACCGATCACAGCTACAGCGCCGCCGAAGTTGCGACGATCCGCGATTGCCTGATCCAGCGAATCGGCCTGATGCCCAACTGCTAGCACTGATCAACGGGTAAGCGCAGGACGAAGCCGTCCGCGTGGTGAAAATCAGGCGTACTGGCCGGATGCCGCAGCGCCCAGTAGGAGCAGTCGCCATGCTGATCCTCGATGACAGCGGACAACGCCAGTCGCAGCTCGGCGCCAGCCGGCAACTCGATCAGCCCATCCAGATCAATAACCGCACGCAATTCAAGATGTTCCATATCGACACGCACCGTCACTAGCGGCGGTTGGTGCATGTACGGCACATTCATATCCCGACGATAGGCACTGAAGCGGTAGACCGCCCATGCCGCCGAAGGGGCAAAGTTGAACTCGTAGTATGCGTCATCCCTATCCAGGGCCAGGAAGGCTTCACAGCAGGTGTGCTGCCACAGTCGATCGGTGTGGCGCGCCGGTTGGGATGGCGGAACGTACAGGCGAGCGATGTCTCCGCTGATGATGTAATCGAACAGTAAAACGCCGTCGCGGAGCCAGTAGACCCGCGCGGCAATGCTGCTGAGCCATGGACAGGGTGTCGCAGGGTGCGCCTGCAAGCGCAGGGCGGAGTTTGAAAGAGGCATGAACAACAGCACCTCGGGGTTGGTTGAAGTCATTACAATCACGGCTGGCACGACGCGACGAAAATTTGCCGTGCGATGCTTGTCGATAAATGCCCATGAATAAACTACAATGCGATTGATTGCCCAAACTGGAAAACGCGCAAGCCGATGCTCGACTGGCCTGGTTACCGTTTGGCAATATTGACATCAGGCCGTGGAGAGACGTTTGGAATGAGCAAGAAATTGTATGTGGGCAACCTGAATTATGCCGTTAGCAACGAAGATCTGGAGCAACTGTTCGCCAGCCATGGCACGGTCGTTTCAGCCCAGGTCATTCGCGATCGCGACTCAGGTCGCTCGA
>DAITNL010000039.1:0-20635 GCA_036834665.1 Candidatus Competibacteraceae bacterium
ATGACGGCGGCCGTATCGAAGTCCGCCTGTTCCCGGAAGTGTACGAGCGCGACCGCGCCCTGGTGGTCGAGGATACGATTGTGTTGATGCGGGGCGCGCTGGTCTGGGACGAGTTCAATCAGACTACGCGCGTCAATGTCGAACGGGTGCTGGATCTGGACGGGGCGCGTGCCGAGCAGGCCCGGCGCCTGTTGCTGCGGCTGGATGCAAGGCAATGCGCCGCCGGTGCAGTGCGGTCACTGGCGGAGCTGCTGACCGAGTATCGGGCTGGCGGTCGCTGCGCGGTCGAGCTTGAATATTGCGGTTCCGGGGCGCGGGTGGAACTGCTGTTGGGGCCAGGCTGGCAGGTGCGGCCTGGCGAGGCTCTGCTCAAGCGGCTGCGTGAGCTGCTGGGCGTGGATGCCGTGCAATTGCGCTATGAACAACAGGCGAGCGTGGATCGCAATAGTCTGGGTTGATCCACGAGCGCTTTTTTTGCCCGCGCAGCACGCCGCGCGCGCCGGCAGATCAGGCCGTCAGCGCCCGTCCTGCCGGGGAGTGCCATCAGGCATTTTCACTTGGGCGCGACTCCAAGATCGTACCGCATCTTGACGTAGGAACCGGGTGCATCCTCAAGGGGTTTCAGTGTGCCGTCGCCCGGCGCGCGTGCCGGAATCTGTGGGCCGGCATGCGGTTTGAGCCAGGCCAGCCAGTCCGGCCACCAGGAACCGTCCTGTTTAACCGCGTTACGAAACCAGTCCTCGGGATGCGGTGGCGTTTCGGGATAAGTCCAATAGCCGTACTTGTCGGAGGTCGCTGGATTGACGACACCGGCGATGTGTCCGGAGCCACTGAGCACGAAACGCACCGGCCCACCGACCAGTTGAGTGCCGGCATAGGTCGAGGCCCACGGTGCGATGTGATCTTCGTAGGCCGAGAGGAAATAGACCGGGGTCTGGATCTTGCGCAGGTCGATGGGCACGCCGGCCAGGGTGATGCCACCCGGTTCACGCAGCAGGTTCTTCTGGTACATATTGCGCACATAGAAGCTGTGCATGTCGCGCGGCATGCGCGTGGAATCGGAGTTCCAGTACAGCAGATCGAAGGGATAGGGATCCTTGCCCAGCAGGTAGTTGTTGACCACGAAATACCAGATCAGATCATTGGCGCGCAGCATGCTGAACACCCCGGCCATCTGGCTGCCGTCGAGATAGCCGCGTTCGCCCATCTGCTTTTCCAGCAGGGTAATCAGTTCCTCGTCGATGAACACTTCCAGTTCGCCCGGCGCGCTGAAATCGGTCATGCAGGCAAAGCAGATGGCGCTTTGCACCCGCTGATCCTGATGTGCGGCCAGCCAGGCCAGGGTTGACAGCAGTAGCGTGCCGCCCAGGCAATAGCCGGCGGTGTTGACTTCGCGCTCGCCGGTGGCCTGCTCGATGGCATCCAGGGCTGCCACGACCGCCAGCAGATAATCATCAAAGGTCTTATGCGCCAGCCGCTCGTCCGGGTTGACCCAGGAGGTCATGAACACGGTGAAGCCCTGGTCGACCATCCATTTGACCATCGAGTTTTTGGGCCGCATGTCCATGATGTAGAACTTATTGATCCAGGGCGAGATGAATAGAAATGGCCGCTGGTGCACGGTTGGGGTGCTGGGGTCGTACTGGATCAGTTGCAGCAATTCGTTTTCAAACACCACCTTGCCGGGTGTGACGGCGATATTCACGCCGGGCTGGAAGGCGTCCAGATCGGTCATGCGGATCTGCAACTGGCCGCGGCCACGCTCCAGGTCGGCGAGCAGGTTTTGCAAGCCCTTGAGCAGGTTATTGCCGCTGGAATCGAAGGTGGTACGCAGCACGGTGGGATTGGTCAGGGCGAAATTGGTGGGCGCGACGGCGTCGATGAACTGACGGGTATAGAACTGCAGCTTGCGCGCGGTTTTCTCGTCCAGCCCTTCCACCTGGCGCACCAGTCCCTGCAGGCTGCTGGCGGCGAGCAGATAGGATTGCTTGATGAAGTCAAAGACCACGTTCTCCGCCCATTCCTGGTCCTGGAAACGCTTGTCGCCGGCGGGCGCCTCGATCAGCGGTGTGCTGTCCTGACCGAGCAGGCGATTGATGCTGTGTTGCCACAGGTCCAGATGGTTTTTCCACAAGCGGGCCTGAGCTTCGAGCAGTGGATCGGGGTTTTTCAGCAACTGTTCGAGCAGTTCCTGGAATGATTTGCTGATGAGGCCAGGGTCGATCAGGGGCAGCGTATCGCCGCTCTGCTGGCGCTTGAGATAGACCTGCAAAACACGCTGGCTTTGTTCAATCACCTTGGACAGGTTTTGCGTGAGCAGGTTGAGATCGGGGGCGGATGGCGTGGTGGATTTGGACATGGGGAACGCCTCCTTGAAGGTTCAACCTTCTGAAGTATAGGCAGGCGTCAACCCTGTCGCCGGAATCTACCTTCTGCAATCGGGCGTTTCAGCGGGCGCCCGGCGCATTCAATCAATAGGGTGGCAGCAGGCGCCACAGTCCGTGCGCCAGCACGATCAGCAGGAATAGCAGATTGCGCAAGGGCAGCGCCGGCCAGAAGTAAGGTAGGGGCGCGGTGGGTTGGCCGCTGGCCATGACCTGCGTCAGCCGTTCGCCGAGCGCGCGCAGCAGATGGAGCGAGCGTGGCCAGTCAATGATCCCGGTCTGCCACGCTGCCGGAATACCCGCTTCACCCACAGTCGCGCCGGCCAGTGCTCCGGTGATTGCTCCGACCGTGTCGGTATCGCCGCCGCAATCGAGAACCGCAGTCAGCGTGGCCTGGAAATCGCCGCCGTGCCGCAGCCAGGCATAGGCAGCGACCGGCACCGTGTCGTAGATGTAGCCACTGACGCCCATGCCCAAACCCAGCCGCGCGGCCAGTTCCGCAACCGTGGCGTTATCACGCGCCGCCCCGGCGAGCGTGTCGATGCGCGCCTGCCAGTCGCGATCGTCCACGCCACAGCCGCGCAGCAGGGTGAGAAATGGCTCCAGCGCCGGCCTGCCGTTCAGCCGCTCGTGGACGATCCAGGCGGCCAGTTCGGCGATAGCCCGCGCGCCGGTCAGTGCCTTGGGATCGCTATGCGTGAGTCGGGTCGAGGCGGCGACATAGGCGGTGCGGCGTTGCGGATCGTGGGCGAAAAAGGCACCGATCAGCGCCACGCGCATTGCCGGACCATTGCCGGCTGACCAGACGCCGCTGCGATCCGGTGGGAAGCCCAGCCACAGTTTCACAATTGCCCGCAGGGTAGCCAGACCAATCCCGGCCGGTAGTATCAGTAGCCAGCCGCGCAGGCACCAGCTGAAACGAGTGGCGAAGCGTGCGGGTGCATCGGGATGGCGCAGCAGACATTGCGCGACGAATACGGTGTGCTCGCTGTCATCGCTGAGCATGCCGCGCCCGAAGATCAGCCGGTGCCGCCATTGACCCCGGTACAGGCGTTGAATGCGCTGCCGTGACAGACCTTCGGCAGGCAGGCCAAGCGCATCGCCTACCGCTGTGCCCAGCAGCAGACCACGCAGCCGGTCCGCTTGGGTGCCACTGGCGTTCTTGGATTGAGCGTGGCATGGAGCGGAACTGGTCATGATGTTTGCGGTTGGGCGGGTTCGGCGAGGAGGGTTTTGAACAGTTCCCGGCGGTTGTGTACACCGAGCTTGGTGTAGATGCGGCGGATATGGGTCACGACAGTATGGGGGCTGATAGCAAGTTGCGCGGCGATGGCGGTTTGCGTCAGGTCATCCGCTAGCGCCAGGCAGATCTTTTGTTCCTGCTGCGACAGACCGCTGCCCTGTATGCGGCGCTCGATTTTCGAACGCCGCAGTTCCTGATACTCGATGATCAGGCCGATCAGTGCGCCATCATCTGGTGCCTGATTAATGCTGTCCAGGCTGGGGTTGGCAGTGGGCGCTTGTAGTGAGCAGGCGCGAAAGACAAACCGGCCACGGGTGTTGGTGTAGGAATACATCAGCGGTGTGTCCAGGGTCTGGCGGTTTCGATCAAGGTGCCGGCATAACCGCAGCAAGGCAGGCGGCAGGTCGATCCGGTCGGTGCATGGCCTTGGCTTGTCTGGCAGCGTACTGTCTTGATGGGCCTGCCCTAGCAGGTACTGCGCTTGCCTGCTGATATAGGCCAACTGGCCGGCATGCGTCAGGATAAGCAGGCCCATTTTACCGCTCGGCACATAATCCATGGTCGTCCTTCCATATCCCTGCAGATCATGATTCGCATCATATTGGGCATGAGTGTGCCGTATTGGTTGCGTATTGAAGGGTTATGCGAAGCTGCCACGATCTTGACAAAGTGGTACGCGTTCTACGTCTGGAGCTGTTTTTTTGTACAACCCTTTGCCTGAGTATGTCCGCCTTATGGGTCCGGTCAAGTGCTGCAGTGCAAAATAATCGCCCCGAAATGGGCAATGTCCCATTGATAGGGGATTGTGTCGACTGGTTAGGCCTAATAGCCTCAGTCTCAACGTTCAAGAAGGTTGAGTAGCGCAGTTTTCGATTTGCAGCATGGGAGGAAATCGATGGTGACGATCATGGATGCAAAAGGTGCAGCGGATTCCACCTGCACGCATGCCCTCGATCTGTTTTGTGCCAAATCCCAGCTGCGACCGGTGATACTGGATATCTGCGCACGCTATGGGGCGCGGCGGATTTTTTGCCTGGGTCATGATAGCAAGGGGTTGTGCTGTGCTTTGCAGGAAGCTGGCTATGCTGCTGGGAGGGAACCCGGTAGCGGCAGCATGATCAACTCGATGCAGCCTGCGGCGTACGACTCTCTTTCCATAGGCGAAGGGGATGCCGGTGTTGTGGACACGGCCAATGTCGATTGCGATGTTGTGGTGAGCACCGAGGTGGAGCAGGCCTTTTTCAAGCCCGTCACGCTGGTCAAATGGGCGGCGCGGACGCTCCGCCACGAGGGAATCCTGCTGATCCGGGTACCGGATGAACACTGGAGTCTGAAACAGCTCTTTTTTGCCGCAATGCAGTCCCTGCACAGGCACCGCTATCCAGTCTGGGATGATGAGCACATGCGGTGCTGGTCACTCGGCAGCCTGAAGTCGCTACTGGAATATCACGGATTTGTCATCCTGGAGGTCATTGGCATCAGAAGCCAGCTGCAGCGGCAGCATGGCACGATGCTGGTGGCCCGCAGGATAGCGCATCCTAGAAGGGCGGAGTGTCCGGTGTCCTGAGCAGCAGGGTGGGCAATGCCGCGCGCACTGATTTGGTGCTGCTGCTGTGGATTTAGCGCTGAGCGGTGGCGTCTATTGACCCGGCGGGACAGGACACGCCAGTGCCGCCCAGGCCGCAATAGCCGCCGGGATTCTTGGCCAGATATTGCTGGTGGTAATCCTCGGCGTAATAGAACACGGACAGGGCGGCGATCTCGGTGGTAATCGGCCCGTGCCCGGCAGCGCTCAGGGCCTGCTGATAGGTGGCGCAACTGGCCAGTGCGGCGGCATGCTGGGCGTCGCCATGGGTGTAGATCGCCGAGCGGTATTGCGTGCCGACATCGTGACCCTGGCGCATGCCCTGGGTAGGATCGTGTGACTCCCAGAACAGGCGCAGCAGTTGCTCGTAGCTGATGTGGTCGGGATCGAAGATCACCAGCACCGCTTCAGTATGGCCGGTGCGACCGCTGCACACGTCTTCATAAGTCGGGTTGGGCGTGAAACCACCGCTGTAACCGACTGCAGTGCTGTAAACGCCGGGCTGACTCCAGAATTTGCGTTCCGCGCCCCAGAAACAGCCCAGCGCGAATACAGCCTGTTCCAGACCGGCCGGAAACGGTGCCTGCAGTGGATGACCGTTAACAGCATGCCGCGCCGGAACCGGCATGGGCGTCGCACGGCCCGGCAAGGCTTCTTCTGGATGCGGAATCTGCAGCGTGCGGTGCAGCCATGACATGGATATTCTCCTGACGGGATAGCGAATGGCCGTTTGGACCGTGGCCGGTTCACTGGGGTTCAGCGGCAATGCGCAGACCGGGCTTGCGACATCGCCCGGCACGGTCAATGCTTAGGGCTGCATTCACCCACTCCAAGGAGACTCTGTCGTGCTGAAATCTTTGTCCCTGTCCATGGTCCTGCTGGGCATCGCGCTGCCCACGCTGGCTGTGCATGCCGCCAGCTATGACTGCACCCGCGCCAATACCGCCGCTGAGATTGCAGTGTGCGCCAATCCCAGCCTCAACCGCCTGGACGAGGATCTGGCGGTTGAATACCGCTCGGTGCTGAACCGCTTGCCGCCGCGCCGCGCCGATATGGTGCGCGACGATCAGCGCTCCTGGTTGATGGCCCGCGACAGTTGCGGGGCTGATGTGCGCTGTCTGCGTGCCCGCTATCAGGAACGGCTGGCGCGGCTCAACGAGTACTGATCGAGCGCCAGGCGCGGCGGTGATGGCAGGCCGCCGCGTTTCATTCCCAGCGGAAGCTGCGCGCGCCAATGGCCATAAACACCATACTCATCACGCCCAGCACCAGCAGATGCCCGGATACATCCAGGAGTCCGGCGCCGTCGATCATGATCGCCCGCGCTGCATCGATCACATGGGTCAGCGGCAGAATCTGCGCGAATGCCCGTACCCAGGGATGCACGCCCTCCAGCGAGAACCAGATCCCCGACAGGAACATCATCGGCCAGCTCAACAGGTTCAACAGACCACCGGCCAATTCCTCGCTGGTGGTGCGCGCGGCGATGGTCACGCCCAGACTGATCAGGCTGAGTGCGCCCAGCGCGAACACCAGGAACAGATTCCAGTAGCTGCCGTGCATGGTGAAACGGATGAACAGATCGGTGCCGGCGAATACCACCACGCTGGTGCCTAGCACCAGCCACAGCCGTGAGCCAATCTGCGCCGCCAGGAATTCCAGTGGCGTCAGTGGGGTGGCCCGCAGACGCTTGAGCATACCGTTCTTGCGGTAGCGCACGATCACGTAGCCAACGCCAAACAGGCAACTGAACATCATGTTCATCGCCAGCACACCCGGCAGCACCCAGTCGACGTAGCGCACCTCGTGGCCGCTCACCGTCGCCTTCTGGTAAGGCGAGGGCGCTCCGGTGCCGTGCAGCATCCGCTCCAGCACATAACCCTTGGGCGATTCGTCGTTGATCCAATAGCGCTGGCCAGCGGGGTCGAACAGCATGTCGAGTTGATGGCGCTCAACCTTGGTCAGCGCCGTTGGCAGATCGTCCACCGGCAGGAAGCGCACATAGCGGGTATTGAGAAAGGCGCTGTCAGCCTTGTTCACGCTTGGACCCAACACGCCGACCTTGTACAGGTCCAGGCCCGGTCCGGAGAAGGCAAAGGCAAAACCGGCGATCAGCAGCACCGGGAACAGCAGGTTCCAGGCCAGCGACGAACGGTCGCGCAGGAACTCGCGGTTGCGGCAGACGAACAGCGCCCAGAAGTGCGTCAGATTCATGCGCGCAGCTCCCGGCCGGTCAATTCCAGAAACAGATCTTCCAGGGTGCGCTGGCGAATCTGTAGCCGTGCCAGCGAGATGTCATGCGCCAGAAGTTCCTGCACGGCGGTGTTGACATCGCGGGTGAGAATCTCCACGACTTCGTGGCCCTGTATCACGGTCTGCGACAGCAGTGGCACGGGATCGGGCAGATCGGCGCGCGGCAGCTGCAGCACCACATCATCGAAATGCGCCGCCAGCAACTCGCGCGGCGTGCCCTGGGCGATGATCCGCCCGTGGTCCATGATGGCGATCTCGTCGCACAACTGGTAAGCCTCTTCCATGTAATGGGTGGTCAGGACGATCGTTTTGCCCCGGGCCTTGATGCGCTGGATCAGATCCCAGAAGTTGCGCCGGGCCTGCGGATCGAGGCCGGTGGTTGGCTCGTCGAGGAACAGCAGGTCCGGGTCGTTGACCAGGGAAATGGCCAGTAGCAGCCGCTGCCGTTGCCCGCCGGACAGTTTGCGGGTATCGCGGTCGAGAAATTCGCTGAGCGTGCAGGCTTCCACCAGTTCTTCCAGCGGCAGGCTGCGCCGGTAGAAGCGGGCAAACATGCGCAGGTTTTCGCGGCCGGTGATGAAGTCCTGCAGCGCCGTGGACTGGAACATGATACCGATGTCCTGGCGAAAGTGCGCGTCGAGGGGTGCGCCGCGATAGTGAATCTCGCCGCTACTGGGCGTACAGATGCCTTCAAGCATTTCCACCGTGGTGGTTTTGCCGGCGCCGTTGGGGCCGAGCAGGCCAAAGCAGCGCCCGGCAGGAATCGCCAGGTCAATGCCGTTGACAGCCGCGACACCCCGAAAATGCTTGGTCAGGGCGCGGGTTTCCAGCATGGGGATCATGGACGGTGGCCTTGGGCACAGGGAGAATGAGAAAGGCGGAAACCGGTGCCGGGTTTCCGCCTTGGGGTGGAGAGCGAAGCCGTGCGCCGCGATCAGTCAGCGGTGACGCCGGGCTGTTCCGCGTCGTGGCTGTCGTCGCCGTCGTCCTTGTCGGTGACGCTGATCTTGATCTCCGGCTCGTGGCTTTCGAACAGATGGCCACCACTGCTGGTCGGGCGACTGGGCACCCAGTTCTCGCGGCGCTGCAGGTGATAGGCCAGACCGGTGCCGGCCGGGATCAGTCGGCCAACGATGACATTCTCCTTCAGGCCGCGCAGGTCGTCGCGCAGGCCGCGCACCGCTGCCTCGGTGAGCACACGGGTGGTTTCCTGGAACGAGGCCGCCGAGATGAACGACTCCGTCGCCAGCGAGGCCTTGGTGATGCCGAGCAGGATCGGCTGCCAGACTGCCGGCATGCGGTTCTCGGTATTGGCACGGTCGGTTTCTTCCAGCACCCGGGTGCGCTCGACCTGTTCGCCCTTGATGAACGGGGTTTCGCCCGGATCGAGAATGTCAACCTTGCGCAGCATCTGGCGGATGATCACCTCGATGTGCTTGTCGTTGATCTTCACGCCCTGCACGCGATAGACGTTCTGAATCTCGCGGACCAGATAGGCGGCCAGTTCCTGCACGCCGAGCAGGCGCAGGATGTCGTGCGGGTTGAGTTCGCCCTCGGCGATCATTTCACCCTGTTCGACCGATTCACCATCGAAGACATTGACCTGCCGCCACTTCGGGATCAGTTCCTCGTACAGGATCTCGCCGCCCTTGTCGCGGATCATCAGCCGCTGCTTGCCCTTGGTTTCCTTGCCAAATTCGATGATGCCGGATTTTTCGGCCAGGATCGCCGGTTCCTTGGGCTTGCGCGCTTCGAACAGGTCAGCAACCCGGGGCAGACCGCCGGTGATGTCGCGGGTCTTGGAAGACTCCTGCGGGATACGGGCGATGATGCCGCCGACCGCGACTTCAACGCCGTCGGCGAGGTTGACGATCGCGCCAGCCGGCAGCGGGTACTGGGCCAGGGTGCTGGTTCCGGGGATGAACAGGTCATTACCGTACTGGTCGACCAGGCGCACCATCGGTCGCTTATCCCTGCCCTGGGCGCCGCGCTGCTTGGGATCCATAATCACCAGGTTCGAAACACCGGTGTTTTCGTCAGTGTTCCGCTGTACGGTCACGCCTTCCTCGAACTCGGCGAAGCGCACGAAACCGGCCACTTCGGTGACGATCGGGTGGGTGTGTGGATCCCAGCGGGCAATGACTTGGCCGGCTTCGACGGCGCTGCCATCCTGGACCGACAGCTCGGCGCCGTAGGGTACCTTGTAGCGTTCCCGCTCGCGGCCCTGACTGTCAACCAGGATGACTTCGCCGGAGCGCGACACCGCCACCAAATGGCCATCGTGGTGGCGCTGCACGGTTTTCATCTTGTGCAGGCGCAGGGTGCCGCTGGCACGCACCTGGACATTATCGACCCGGGTGCCACCCGAAGCGGCGCCACCGATGTGGAAGGTACGCATGGTCAACTGCGTGCCCGGTTCGCCGATCGACTGGGCAGCGATAACGCCGACCGCCTCGCCAATGCCAACCTGGTGACCACGCGCCAGATCGCGACCGTAGCAGGCGGCGCAGACGCCGTAGCGGGTGTGGCAGGTGATGGCCGAGCGCACCAGAATACGGTCAATACCCCATTCATCCAACTTGGCGACCCAGTGCTCGTCGAGCAGGGTGCCGGCGGGAATGGCGATGTCGTCGCCGCTGGCATGGAACACATCACGGGCCACAGTGCGCCCCAGCACCCGTTCGCGCAGGGCTTCCTTGATGATGCCTTCCTCGATCACCGGGGTCATTTCGACGCCGGCGTGGGTACCGCAGTCGATCTCGGTGACCACCAGATCCTGCGCGACATCGACCAGACGGCGGGTCAGATAACCGGAGTTGGCGGTCTTGAGCGCGGTATCGGCCAGGCCCTTGCGCGCGCCGTGGGTAGAAATGAAGTACTCCAGCACGCTCAGGCCTTCGCGGAAGTTGGCCTTGATCGGCGTCTCGATGATCGAGCCATCCGGCTTGGCCATCAGGCCGCGCATGCCGGCCAACTGGCGAATCTGCGCCTGCGAGCCACGGGCGCCAGAGTCGGCCATCATGAACACGGCGTTGAAGGAGCGCTGCCTGGCCTCCTTACCGTCACTGGCGCTGACCGGCTCGGTGCCCAGGTTGTCCATCATCGCCTTGGTCACTTTCTCGTTGGTGCGGGTCCAGATATCGACGACCTTGTTGTAGCGCTCCTGGGGCGTGACCAGACCGTCGGTATACTGGTTGTCGATCTCCTTGACTTCGCGTTCGGCAGCGGCCAGCAGCTCGGCTTTCTTATCCGGAATCTTGAAATCCTCGAAACCGATCGAGGACCCGGAACGGGTGGCATAGCGGAAACCGGTGTACATCAACTGGTCGGCGAAGATCACCGTTTCCTTGATGCCCAGGCGCCGATAGCACTCGTTGATCAGCCGCGAGATGGCCTTCTTGTTCAGCTCCTGATTGACCAGGGTGAACGACAGGCCCGCCGGCAGAATTTCCGAAAGCAGGGCCCGACCGATCGTGGTCTTGACCCGATAGCGCAACGCCACCCGAATAATCCCGGCGGCGCGCAGCTTCTCCAGCAGATCCGGATTTAACTGTACGCCGGCTTCGGCGAGCAGCGTGCCTTGGGTATCCCGCACCGCCTGTTCCAGCACCGGAGGCGGAAGCTCCTGCGATTCAGAGAGGTGCGGGCGCATCTGCGCCTTGAGCAAGGTTTCCAGACCTTCCAGCGGTTCCTCACGGCGCAGGCGCACCTGAACGCGGGCATGCAGCTCTACCTTGCGGGTTTCATAGGCGCGATGCACTTCCTTGAGATCGGCAAAGGCCATACCCTCGCCGAGAGCGTTGATGCGCTCGCGGGTCAGGTAGTACAGGCCGAGCACCACGTCCTGCGAGGGGACGATGATCGGCTCGCCGCTGGCCGGGCTGAGGATGTTGTTGGTGGACATCATCAGCGCCCGCGCTTCCAGCTGCGCCTCGATCGACAGCGGCACATGCACCGCCATCTGGTCACCATCGAAGTCGGCGTTGAAGGCGGTGCAGACCAGCGGATGCAGCTGAATGGCCTTGCCTTCGATCAGCACCGGCTCGAAGGCCTGGATGCCGAGACGATGCAGGGTCGGAGCCCGATTCAGCATGACCGGATGCTCGCGGATCACCTCTTCGAGGATGTCCCAGACCACCGGCTCCTCGCGCTCGACCATCTTCTTGGCGGCCTTGATGGTGGTCGCTTCCTGCAGATACTGCAGGCGGCTGAAGATGAACGGCTTGAACAGCTCCAGGGCCATCTTCTTGGGCAGGCCGCACTGATGCAGGCGCAGGGTCGGGCCGACCACGATCACCGAGCGGCCGGAGTAGTCCACGCGCTTGCCGAGCAGGTTCTGGCGGAAACGGCCCTGCTTGCCCTTGATCATGTCGGCCAGCGATTTCAGCGGCCGCTTGTTGCTGCCGGTGATCGCCCGGCCGCGCCGGCCATTGTCGAGCAGCGAATCGACCGCTTCCTGCAGCATGCGCTTTTCGTTACGGACGATGATGTCCGGCGCCGACAGTTCCAACAGGCGCTTGAGGCGGTTGTTGCGGTTGATGACGCGGCGGTAAAGATCGTTGAGATCGGAGGTGGCGAAGCGCCCACCGTCCAGCGGCACCAGCGGCCGCAGATCGGGCGGCAGCACCGGCAGGACCGTCAGCACCATCCACTCGGGCTTGTTGCCCGAGAACAGGAAGGATTCCACCAGCTTGAGGCGCTTGGACAGCCGCTTGAGCTTGGTTTCGGAGCTGCATTCGAGGATTTCCTGGCGCAACTGCTCAACCAGTTGCTTCAGGTCCATCTGGTGCAGCAGTTCATGCACCGCCTCGGCGCCCATGCGCGCGTCGAAGTCGTCACCGTACTGCTCGACCGCTTCGAGATAGGCTTCGTCGCTGAGCAGACTGCCACGCTCCAGCGGCGTCATGCCCGAATCGATCACCACATAGGACTCGAAATACAGCACCCGCTCGATGTCGCGCAGGGTCATGTCAAGCAGCAGACCAATGCGCGAGGGCAGCGACTTCAGGAACCAGATGTGCGCGACCGGCGAGGCCAGTTCGATATGGCCCATGCGCTCACGGCGCACCTTGGCCAGGGTGACTTCCACACCGCACTTTTCGCAGAGCACGCCGCGATGCTTGAGGCGCTTGTACTTGCCGCACAGGCACTCATAGTCCTTGGTCGGACCAAAGATCTTGGCGCAGAACAGGCCATCGCGCTCGGGCTTGAAAGTCCGATAGTTGATGGTTTCCGGCTTCTTGACCTCGCCCCGGCTCCAGGAACGGATCATTTCCGGCGAGGCCAGGCCGATGCGAATGGCATCGAAATCCTCGATCTCGTCGAACAGCTTGAACGGGTTCAACAGGCTTTCTTTCATCGTCTCTCACCCAAATTGCGTTGCCCGGTTCATTCACTGCGCGGCAGCGATGCGGCGTCGTTGTCCAGATCGATGTTGATGCCCAGCGAGCGGATTTCCTTGACCAGAACGTTGAACGATTCGGGCATGCCAGCTTCCATGCGATGGTGGCCGTCCACGATGTTCTTGTAGACCTTGGTGCGGCCGTTCACGTCATCCGACTTGACCGTCAGCATCTCCTGCAGGGTGTAGGAGGCGCCATAGGCTTCCAGAGCCCACACTTCCATTTCACCAAAGCGCTGGCCGCCGAACTGCGCCTTACCGCCGAGTGGCTGCTGCGTCACCAGACTGTAGGGACCGGTGGAGCGGGCGTGCATCTTGTCGTCCACGAGGTGGTTCAGCTTGAGCATGTACATATAGCCCACGGTGACCTCGCGCTCGAACGGCTCGCCGGTGCGGCCGTCAAACAGACGGGTCTGGCCATTTTCGGGCCGCCCGGCCAGCTTCAGCAGCGCGCGCAGTTCGTCCTCGGTGGCGCCATCGAACACCGGCGTGGCCAGCGGCACACCGGCGCGCAGGTTGTCCGCCAGTTCGATGATCTCCCCGTCGCTGAAGCTCTCCAGATCCTCGGGCTTGCCGCCGCTCTTGTTGTATATCTGGTCAAGGAAGTCACGCACCGGATGGACGTCGCCGCAGCTGTCACGGAGCAGGTCGCCAATTTTCAGGCCCAGACCCTTGGCCGCCCAGCCAAGATGGGTTTCCAGAATCTGCCCGACGTTCATGCGCGAGGGCACGCCGAGCGGGTTGAGGACGATATCCACCGGGGTGCCGTCTTCCAGATACGGCATGTCCTCCTGCGGCACGATCATCGACACCACGCCCTTGTTGCCGTGGCGGCCGGCCATCTTGTCACCGGGCTGGACGCGGCGCTTGACCGCCAGATAGACCTTGACCATCTTCAGCACGCCCGGGGCCAGGTCATCGCCCTGGGTGAGCTTGCCACGCTTTTCCTCGAAGCGTTTGTCGAAATCCTTGCGCTGCTGTTCCAGTTGCCGGGCAATTTTCTCCAATTGCTCGTTGAGTTCATCCGCTTCCATGCGGATCTCGAACCAGTAATCGCGCTTGAGACCACGCAGATACTCGGCAGTGACGGTCATGCCGCCGCGCAGGCCATTGGGGCCGCCGTGCGCCGGCTGGTCGACCAGCATCTGCTCCATGCGCTGGTAGAGATCTTCCTCAAGGATACGGAGCTGGTCGTTGAAGTCCTTGCGGATGCGCTTGAGTTCGGTTTCCTCGATCTGCTTGGCCCGCGAATCCTTCTCGACGCCATCCCGGGTGAACACGCGCACGTCGATCACCGTGCCGTCCATGCCCGAGGGCACCCGCAGCGAGGTGTCCTTCACGTCGGATGCTTTTTCACCGAAGATTGCCCGCAGCAGCTTTTCCTCCGGGGTGAGCTGGGTTTCGCCCTTGGGTGTGACCTTGCCGACCAGGATGTCGCCGGCCTTGACCTCGGCACCGATATGGACGATGCCGGCTTCGTCAAGGCGGGCGAGGGCGTTCTCACCGACGTTGGGGATGTCGGCGGTGATTTCCTCGGGACCGAGCTTGGTGTCGCGGGCGACGCAGGACAGCTCTTCGATGTGGATGGTGGTGAAGCGGTCTTCCTGCACCACCCGCTCGGAGATCAGGATCGAGTCCTCGAAGTTGTAGCCGTTCCAGGGCATGAAGGCGACCAGCAGGTTCTGGCCCAGCGCCAGTTCGCCCATGTCGGTGCTCGGACCGTCGGCGAGCACGTCACCGCGCGCTACCACATCACCGAGCCGCACCAGCGGTCGCTGGTTGATGCAGGTGTTCTGATTGGAACGGGTGTACTTGGTCAGGTTGTAGATATCGACGCCCGGTTCGCCGGCTTCGGTCTCGGCGTCATCAACCCGCACCACGATACGTCCGGCATCGACGGAATCCACCTTGCCCCCGCGCCGTGCCACTACGCACACGCCCGAATCGCGGGCGACGATGCGCTCCATGCCGGTGCCGACCAACGGCTTGTCGGCACGCAGGGTTGGCACCGCCTGACGCTGCATGTTCGAACCCATCAGGGCGCGGTTGGCGTCGTCGTGCTCCAGGAAGGGGATCAGCGCCGCCGCCACCGAGACGATCTGCTTGGGCGACACGTCCATGTACTGCACCCTGTCCGGCGCGGCCAGGGTAAATTCGTTCAGATGCCGGCAGGACACCAGGTCACCGCTCAGGTGGCCCTCGCCATCGAGCGGTGCATTGGCCTGGGCGATCACGTACTGGCTTTCCTCAATCGCCGACAGATAGTCGATGCGGTCGGTAACCCGGCGGTTTTCCACCTTGCGGTAGGGTGTTTCCAGGAAACCGTACTGATTGGTACGGGCATAGACCGCCAGCGAGTTGATCAGACCGATGTTCGGACCTTCCGGAGTCTCGATCGGGCAGACCCGGCCATAGTGGGTAGCGTGCACGTCGCGCACTTCAAAGCCGGCGCGCTCGCGGGTCAGACCGCCCGGACCGAGCGCCGACACCCGGCGCTTATGAGTCACCTCGGACAGCGGGTTGTTCTGGTCCATGAATTGCGACAACTGCGAGGAACCGAAGAATTCCTTGATGGCTGCGGCCACCGGCTTGGCGTTGATCAGATCCTGCGGGGTCAGGCCATCGGATTCGGCCTGGCTGAGGCGTTCCTTGACCGCACGCTCGACGCGCACCAGGCCGATGCGGAACACGTTCTCGGTCATTTCGCCGACGCAGCGGATACGGCGATTGCCGAGGTGATCGATATCGTCCACCTGGCCATTGCCATTGCGGATGTCGATCAGCACTTTGAGCACGGCCAGGATGTCTTCCATCGACAGCACGCCGGGCAGATGCTCCTTGACCGGGATACCGGGAATGGGGCTGCGGCGGTGACCGACACGGCTGTCGAATTTCATGCGTCCGACATCGGACAGGTCATAGCGCTCCGGCGTGAAGAACAGGTCATGCAGCAGGCGCTGCGAGGCATCCTTGGTCGGCGGCTCGCCCGGACGCATCATCCGGTAGATTTCCACCTGTGCATCCCATTGTGTGCGGGTTGCATCGGCACGCAGGGTGTTGGAAATGTAGGGACCGCGGTTGACATCATTGACGTACAGAGTGCGGAATTCGCGAATGCCGCTGGCGAGAATCTTGTCCAGCTTGTCGCCGGTCAATTCGTCATTGGCCAGCGCGAGCAGTTCGCCGGTTTCCGGATCGCGCAGATCGTGGGCAAGAATCTTGCCGAACAGGTAATCGCGCGGCACCGGCAGGCTGCGGACCTCAGCCTTGCTCAGTTCGCGGGTGTGCTTGGCGGTGACCCGGCGGCCGGTTTCTACCAGAATCTGGTCGCCAATGCGGATATCGAAGCTGGTGGTCTCGCCCTGCAGGCGCTCCGGAATCAGGTCAAGATAGAACGTTTCGCCTTCGGTGCTGAAGCGATTGGTCTCGAAGAACAGATCGAGCACGCGTTCATTGGTGCTCAGCGCGCGCGGATCGTGCGGATCGGGGTCGTCGAACAGCGCCCGCAGCAGGATGGTGACCGGCAGCTTGCGGCGGCGGTCGATGCGTGCGTACACCACATCCTTGACGTCGAATTCAAAATCCAGCCAGGAACCGCGATAGGGAATCACCCGCGCCGAGAACAGCAGCTTGCCCGAGGAGTGGGTCTTGCCCTTGTCGTGATCGAAGAACACGCCCGGCGAGCGGTGCAACTGCGAGACGATCACCCGCTCGGTGCCGTTGATGACGAAGGTGCCGTTGTCGGTCATCAAGGGCAGTTCGCCCATATAGACTTCGTTTTCGCGAATATCCTTGATTTTCTGGGTGCCGACCTCGGCATCCTTGTCCATCAGCACTAGACGCAGTTTGACTCGCAACGGCGCTGCATAGGTCTGGCCGCGCAACTGGCATTCACGCACATCGAAGGTCGGCTCGCCCAGCCGGTAGCTGACATACTCCAGCCGCGCATTACCCGAGTAGCTGACGATGGGAAACACCGAGCGAAACGCGGCATGCAAACCAATCTCCCGGCGTTCTCCCGGCGGCACCTCGGCTTGCAGGAACTCGCGGTACGAATCCAGCTGGATTGCCAGCAGGTAGGGTACCTCGAGGATACTGGGGCGCTTGCCGAAGTCTTTACGAATGCGTCTCTTTTCAGTAAAAGTGTAGGCCATCGGGATTCCTCTCACGGGAGTGCCAGCCAAGGGCGGAGGCCGCCTGATTCCATTGCCGGTTGCTGCCCGCGCGCCTGCGGTTCGCAACTGACGGTGTTTTCCCTGACAGACTCAAACGGGAACGGGCCAGCAGCCCCTGGAGGCCGCTAGCCGTCCCCGTTCAGTCCATCCAAGCCAAGCAAGGCGCGTAGCGCAATTTCACGCAACGGTTGTTGGCGTGGTGATTACTTGATGTCAACCTTGGCGCCGGCTTCTTCCAGCTTCTTCTTGATGTCCTCAGATTCAGCCTTGGGAATGCCTTCCTTGATCATCGACGGCACGCCTTCGACCAGGTCCTTGGCTTCCTTCAGGCCCAGACCGGTCAGGGCGCGCACGACCTTGATCACCTCGACCTTCTTCTCGCCGAAGCTGGTCATCACCACATCAAACTCGGTCTTTTCCTCGACCGGGGCGGCGGCAGCAGCAGCAGCCGGGGCAGCAGCCACGGCAGCGGCGGCGGTCACGCCAAACTTCTCTTCCATCGCGGAGATCAGTTCCACGATCTCCATCACGGTCATGCCGGCGATGGTTTCCAGAATATCGTCTTTCGAAACGGCCATTGCGGATTCACTCCTGAATAAAAACGCAAAATACTGCTAATGAATTGGGCTGTTGGCGGCGCGTTCAGGCAGCTTCTTCTTTCTGCTGACGGATCGCGTCGACGGTGCGCACCAGTTTGCCCGGAATTTCGTTGAGGGTCCGCGCGAACTTGTCGAGCGGTGCCCGCAGGCAAGCCATGAACAGGCTGATGGCCTGGTCGCGGGTCGGCAGGCTGGCCAGACGCTCCAGCTCATGAGCGGGATATGCCTGCCCACCGACGGCCAGCGCCTTGACGATCAGCTTGTCGTTGGCTTTTTCCTTCAGAAATTCCTTGAACAACCGCGCTGCCGCACCCGGGTCGTCCTGGGAGAACGCCAGGATCAGCGGTCCTACCAGACTCGGTTGCAGGCACTCGAACTCGGTTCCCTGCACGGCACGCCGCGCTAGGGTGTTCTTGACAACGCGCAGATAGACGCCGGTCTCCCGCGCTTTGACGCGCAGGTTGGTGAGCTGAGTGACACTCAGGCCACGGTATTCGGCGGCAATCGCGGAGTGCGCACTGGCAGCCACTTTGGCGACTTCGGCCACCACAGCCTGTTTTTCTGCCAGATTGAGACTCATTGAGTTACCTCGTGGTGTTTCCTCCACTTGCGTGGAGAACGGGAACGGTGGCCTTGCCAGGAATGATCCGGAAAGGGCCTGACCGTCTGCGCGGGCTGTCCAGCCGCGTGGCTGGGGGTGATTAAGCCGGGGCACCCGCGGTCTTTGACGCTGACCGGAACACCCGGTCGGCCCAAAGTTCGTTGCCTGGCCCCCGATGATGAATCGGGGGACATGGCGCTGATTCAGGGATTCAGAGAGACAGCGTCGCCTGATCCAGGCCCAGGCCCGGACCCATGGTGGTAGACACAGTTACCCGGCGGATATACACGCCCTTGGCTGTCGCGGGGCGGGCCTTCTGCAGGTCATGCAGCAGCGCCTGCAGGTTTTCCTGCAATTGCGCCGGGGCAAAATCCACCTTGCCAATGGTGCAGTGGATAATACCGGCCTTGTCGGTGCGGTAGCGAACCTGACCGGCCTTGGCGTTGCGGATCGCGCCGGCGACATCGGCGGTCACAGTGCCGACCTTGGGGTTGGGCATCAGGCCGCGCGGGCCGAGGATCTTGCCGAGCTGGCCAACGACGCGCATCGCATCGGGGGAGGCGATGACGACATCAAAATCCATGTTGCCGGCCTTGACCGATTCGGCCAGGTCTTCAAAGCCGACGATATCGGCACCGGCCGCCTTGGCTGCATCGGCGTTGGCGCCCTGGGCGAATACCGCTACGCGTACGGTGTTGCCGGTGCCATTGGGCAGCACGGTCGCGCCGCGCACCACCTGATCGGACTTGCGTGGATCGACGCCGAGATTGACTGCGACATCCACCGACTCACGGAACTTGACGCTGGAGACGTCCTTGAGCAGGCCGAGGGCCTCATCAATCGGATAGAGCTTGCCGGGAGTCAGCTTGGCGCGGATGGCCTTGATACGCTTGGTCAGTTTGGCCATGGCTCAGACTCCTTCAACGATCAGGCCCATGGAGCGGGCGCTGCCAGCGATGGTCCGCACTGCGGCGTCAAGATCGGCAGCGGTCAGATCGGGCATCTTGGCTTTGGCAACGTCTTCCAGCTGGGCGCGGGTGATGGTGCCGACCTTCTTGGTGTTCGGGTTGGCACTGCCCTTGGCCAGGCCGAGCTGCTTGCGCAGCAGCACCGAGGCCGGCGGCGTCTTCATGATAAAGGTGAAGCTGCGGTCGCTGTAGACCGTAATCACCACCGGAATCGGCAGACCCGGTTCCATGCCCTGGGTCTGGGCATTGAAGGTCTTGCAGAATTCCATGATATTGACGCCGTGCTGGCCGAGCGCCGGACCGACCGGCGGGCTGGGGTTGGCCTTGGCGGCCGCTACCTGCAGCTTGACGTATGCGGTAACTTTCTTTGCCATGAGTGCTCCTGTCGGGTGCGAACGCCTTGCGGCTCCCCGGAATACGCCGCGCTGTTGCGCGTGCGGTCAAGGGCGTGAACGGCGGATGCCGGTCAACGCGATACTTTTTCGACCTGGCCGAATTCGAGTTCGACTGGAGTAGTGCGACCGAAGATCATCACACCCACGCGCAGCCGGCTCTTCTCGTAATTGACTTCCTCGACCACGCCTTCGAAATCATTGAAGGGACCGTCCGTCACCCGCACCATCTCGCCGGGCTCGTAAAGGACCTTCGGCTTGGGCTTGTCGGCGCCTTCCTGGACACGCTGCAGGATGGCCTGGGCTTCCTTCTCGGAAATCGGCGCCGGCTTGTCGCTGGTCCCACCGATGAAACCGAGCACCTTGGGCACACTGCGCACCAGATGCCAGGTTTCGTTATCCATTTCCATCTGCACCAGCACATAACCGGGGAAGAACTTGCGGTCGCTCTTGCGCTTTTGTCCATCGCGCATTTCCACCACTTCCTCGGTCGGCACCAGGACCTGACCAAAGCGGTGGGCGAGTCCCTCGCGGTTGATCCGGTCTACCAGCGAGCGGCGCACATGCTGCTCAAAACCCGAATAGGCCTGGACCACATACCAGCGCATCGTTGTCATGCCGCTGCTCCGTTCAACCGGTGATCAGGCGAACCAGCCACAGCAGCAGCAGGTCCAGCATCCACAGCAACAGGCCCATGATCACGACCATGGCGATCACGACCAGTGTGGTCTGGGTGGTTTCCGCGCGGGTGGGCCAGACCACCTTGCGCACTTCGGCGCGAGCGCCACGAACGAACTCCAGCGTTTCTGCGCCGGGCTCGGTACGCAGGGCGAGCGCTACGGCAGCCCCGCCGGCTAGCAGCAAGCCAATCACGCGTACCAGCAGCGAATGGTTGGCAAATACATAGAAAGCCACCAGCGCGACCAGGACAAGTGCACCGGCCGCCAACAGTTTCATCATGTCGGGGCGGCTAAGAGCTTGCGTTTCGGGTTTGGTCGGGTTCATGCAGATATCGATTTTGCAAATTCCAGCAC
>DAITNL010000039.1:20645-20899 GCA_036834665.1 Candidatus Competibacteraceae bacterium
TGTTGTTTTATTTATATTAAAATATTTTTTCATACAATATTAATCATTACAGGCCAGGAGGGAATCGAACCCCCAACCTGCGGTTTTGGAGACCGCTGCTCTGCCAATTGAGCTACTGGCCTGTAATCTTGCTGGTCGAGGCCTGCTGACAGGCACGCCTCGACCCTGGACGGATAACGCGGATTACTCAATGATCTTGGCGACGACGCCGGCGCCGACGGTACGACCGCCCTCGCGGATGGCGAAACGCAGAC
>DAITNL010000040.1:0-20276 GCA_036834665.1 Candidatus Competibacteraceae bacterium
GGGTGTCGGCCTGCCAGACCAGCGCATAGCCGCTGTTGTTGAAATTGCCTTCGTAGGGTGAGGATTGACCCAGGCGCAGATCGTTGCGACCGCTGCCATGGTACAGGTTGACCGACAGGCGGCCCCAACGCTGCAGGTTGCGACCGATTTCCATGCCGAGCCTGGTCTGGTAGACCCGGAAGCTGCTGCTCTCGGCGTAGGCGGCGTTGGTCAGGTCGAGGTTGTACTGCTCGTAAAGCAGATAGGGGTCAATGAAATAGTCCTGATCAGCATCCAACGGTTGGTAGAAATCACTGGCCAGAACGATGTTGCCACCCAGTTGTACGAAGTTGCGCCACTCAGCACCAAGCGCGTTGAGCTGAGTCATGGTATAGGCGGTGCTGATGTTGAATTCCGAATCGCCTTTCATGTTGGCGCCGAGGAACAGGCCAAACTGCAGGGTGTTGGTGCCGATGTCGCGCTGCTCGGCATCAACCACCAGCCCGGTTTTGCCGTCTTCCTCGACCAGGGTGTAGCTGACGCGCTGGAAATCGCCCATGCCGTAGATTTCGTTGAGATTGCGGTTGAGCGCCTGCGCGTCGAGCTGCTCGCCGGGACGGATGTGCAATTGCTGTTCGATGACTTCATCGGACAGGCGGGTGTTATTGCGAATGCGGATGAAGTCGATCACCGGCGCATCGCTGTCGGGCGCTTTCGGCAGTTTTGCCAGATAGGCTTGATAGGCAGCCGGGGTCGCGGCCAGCTTACTCAATTGCGCGCGCTGCGCCTCGGCGGCGGCATAGCCGATCTCCACCGCCTCCGGCGAGCGATCAAAGTCGATGCTGCTGATATCCTTGAGTTGTGGCGTGATCAGCACATCCGAGCTCTTGAGGGTCTTGATCTGCTCGTTGGTGTTGCGCACGGTGAGGATGGTGGTGAGCTGGCCGGTGATCGACAGCAACGAGGTCAGTTCACTGGCCGGCGCCAGCGGCGAGCCGACATCGACGGCGATGACCACATCCGGCTTGCACAGCGCGCGGACCACGTCCACGGGCAGGTTATCCGCTACGCCGCCATCGACCAGCAGCTTGCCGTCCAGTTCGACCGGCACCACGGCGCTGGGAATCGACATGCTGGCGCGCATCGCCTTGGCTAGTTCACCGGAGCCAAGCACCACCGGTGCGCCAGTGGCCAAGTCGGTCGCGACCGCCCGATAGGGAATGCGCAACTGATTGAAGTCGTGGATGCTGGCGGCCGGCAGCGACAGTTCTTCCAGCAGCAGCAGCAGGTTTTGCCCTTCGAGCAGCCCGCGCGGCAGTTGTGCCTGGCCATCCTTGATGCCGATCGAGGCGTTGATCAGCGCCCGCTGTTCCTGCTTGGTACGAAATGGCAGGTCGGGGCGCGGGGGTCCGTCAGTGAATATAGCCGGCCAGTTGATCTTGCCCAGGGTTTCGCGCATCTGCGCCGGCGACATGCCCGACGCATACAGCCCGCCGATGATCGAGCCCATGCTGGTGCCGGCGATGCAGTCGATAGGCACCTGCAGTTCTTCCAGCAGCCGGAGCACGCCGACATGAGCCATGCCGCGGGCGCCACCGCCACCGAGCGCTACGCCGACACGCAGGCGTTCGCCATCATTTCTGGCCATCACCCCGGACAGAGGTGCCAGCAGCAGCGCCATCAGCAGGACCAGGGAGGAGATCGTGTCAAAAAACCGTCGAATGCGCATGGGAATGGGCAATTAGCTATAGTGATGAAGTCAGGGTATTCAGCGAATTTTCAGAGACTGTATGCCAGATTTTTAACCGTAATGCTAAAGAGAGGAAACCCGAATGTCGCGTCAACTATGGCTGGTCGTACCTTTGGTGCTGGGCATGGTCAGCATATCGCACCGGGCCACGGCGGTGGAGGCTGGCGGCAACGCTCAGGACGAAATCCACGCAGTGTTTACCCGCCTTGATCAGGCGATCAACGCGCATGACCTGAAGGGCGTTATGGCCGCTTATGCCCCGGACGGGCGCAGCGTACTGCTGGGCACCGGTGAGGGCGAGCGCTGGGTGGGACCCGAGATTGAGAAGGCGTACCAGGAGTTTTTCAAGGCATTCGACCCTGGCACCCAGCAAACCCGCTGCACCTGGACCCTGCAGGATGTGCGCGGCGATCTGGCCTGGATCGCCAACATGTGTCAGGTCAACGATTTCTTCAAGAATCAAAAGCGCGAGTACGGCATTAATCTGACCACCGTGCTGGAAAAGCTGGATGGGCAGTGGCGCTTCCGCGTCATGCATTTTTCCACCGTCTCCAGCGAAGAGACACCGGCGCAGGAAGAAGCGGCGCAATAGCCATGCTGTGACGCCGCGTATCGTGAGGTTTCGTGTCGGTCGCGTGTCATGTGCAGGCTGCCGACCGCAGAGCAAGTGGAGGTCAACATGAGCGAGCAGGAACGCGAATCATCGCCGGACGCAACCGGCATTCCGGAACCGGAGCTGCGCGGTCGCCGCGCCTTTCTGGTCAGTCTGGGCAAGTGGTCCAAGGCCGTGATCGGCGGCGTAGTGCTTGGCGGGCTGTTGACGCCGGAGCGCGAAGCCCGCGCCTGGGGCTGGGGCAATCGTGGTGGCGGCAATGGCAGTTGGGTCAATGTCCGTGGCGGCTGGGGGGGAAGACCGTATGGCGGCTGGTATAACCGCCCGTGGTACAACCGGCCCTGGTATAACCGCCCGTGGTACAACCGGCCCTGGTACAACGGTCCCGGCTGGGGCGGCAGTTGGATCAACCGGTGAGCGCGCCGCAAGTGCGTGAGCTGATCTACAACATTCCCCTGCGGCTGTGGCCGGCCTACGCGGAGCGGGCGGTGGTCGTGCGTGCTACCGATCCGGCCGCGCTGGCCGCTACGCTGGCGACCGCTGATGCGGAGCGGTTGCTTGGCGTGCAACTGCAGGCGCTGGCCACCCATTCCGAGCCGCTCAACGCCTGGCAACCGGGGATACCGATAGAGCTGCTGATGGGCGATCCGGAAACCGAATTCCCGTTGCTTTATCACCACACCGAGCTGCAGGACAATCATCCGGTGCGCGTGGTGATTCCGGCGCGGCCGGGTTTGGCCAAGGCGGTCAAGGTGGCGCTGGCGCTGGAATTTCCGGTGCGCATCGATCCCGGCCAGCCCGATGCGGCGGCCCTGGCCGAACTGGCGGCGGTGCTGGAGCTGTACCTGCGCCAGTCGGATGTGGCGCAGCCGGTGGAATATCTGCACAGCACGCTGCTGGGTCTGTACTACGATGATCCCCTGCCGCTGTGGATCGCGATGGATGAGGAACCCGGTGTGCTGTATCAGGTCGCTGACGACGGCACGGAAAGCCTCCCCGGGCGTCTGGCGGGCGTGGCGCCGACAACGCTGGCTCGCGATGCCGGGCCACTGGCCTGGATCGAACAGCTGCTGGCTACGGCGCCGGACTGTCAGTCCTGTGCCTTTCGCCGCGTCTGCGGCGGCTATTTCAAATGGCCACAACGCGACTATGACTGTCGCGGTGTGCAGGGATTATTTGCCGAACTCAGTGCTGCCGCCAACGAATTGCGTCGCGATCTCGATGCGGCGCCGTCCTGAAGAGTCCGCGTAGCGACCCGCCGAAAGGGATTTCGGCGGGAACGCTGCTTGGCCGGCGCCAATCCGCCTGTATTCACCCGTTATTCAATCAGACGGGCTGGCGTTGTCAGGCGCTGCCTCTTTACTGCTTCTGCTGCTGGTTACGACCGTAGATATTGCCGACCACGGCACCGGCCGCGCCGCCAATTACCGCGCCCACGCCGGCGTTGCCGCCGGTCAGACCACCGATGGCTGCGCCACCGACTGCGCCAATCGCGGCACCGCTGAGCGTGCTTTGCTCGGTGGGCGTCATGTTGGTGCAGCCAGCACTCAGGGCCAGCGCCGGAACTGCGATCAGATAGGCAATCTTGTTCATCGGGATGCTCGCTTCTTACTTGGCCTTGGACGAGGATTTGGTGGGCTGGGTGCCGATCTTGGGCTGCACCATCTGGAACCAGACCACCTCGAAGATGGTTTGCTTCTGCTTGTCGGGATTTGCCTTGTAGTAGCTATCTACGGTTTCCATGATCTGGCGCAGGGTCATGCCATCCAGGGATTCGACCAGCTTCTCGACCAGGGTGCGATGCTTGGGATTGGGGCCGGTCAACTGGTATTCAGCGGCGGCCATGTCACGAATGCCAAGCAGGTAGGCCATTTTTTCCCGTTCGGTGGCCGGCGCCCAGTTTTCACCGGTGGGGAACGACAGGTCGATCTTGGCAGCGGGCGCTGCGGCGGTGGTCTTGGTCGCGGCGGCGGGCTCGGCGGCCTGCACCGTGGCATAGCACAGCGCGCTGGCCAGCCCTAGGGAAAGCAGCGTGGTGAGACGGGGGCGGTGAATGTGCATGGGGATCCTCCATGAGGGGTGGCGGTTGAGGAGTGAAATCAAGGGAGCAGCGGCGCGGTTTACTGGAGACCAGGGGTATGTAGGGCAGCGCGCCGGTCCCGGAAACGGCTGTACCACCAGTCTCCTACAAAATAGACGACAATCACGCCGATGCCGATCCAGACCAGCAGCGGCGCGGTGTTGGACAGAGCAACGTTGAGAATCGCGCTGGCAATCAGGAATACCGCGACCACGCACAGCCGCCAGTCGAAGTAGACACCGGCCAGAAAGGTGCTCAGGGTGACGGTGAACATCAGCACGAGGCTGGCCTGACGGTCATCGAGGGCGTCGATCGAGCTGACCTGGCCGGAGGCCATGAAGATCAGCTTGCTCATCAGCAGCACCACGCCCCAGTGCAGCACCTGGCGCAGGACCATGAGTCCACGGCCTTTCAGGGTCGGCCCGACATTGTTCCACTGCGTGGCGATGCAGATCAGGCCAAAGACCGGAATCAGCCACTGCCAGTACCAGCGGCTTTGCTCGACGCTGAAAGTAGTGTAGATGGCGCCGATCCAGGCCAGCATGATCATCAGATAAAAGCCGATATTGCTCGGCGTCAGCAGCCGCCGCAGCAGGCTGCGCGATGCGGGAACGCTTGGAGCGTGGGGCGTTGATTCAAATTCGGACATGGCAACGGGTTCCTCGCCGGGGTTGCGTGTTGTATGGGTGTGGCATGGCGCTCAAGGATAGCGGTTGACGCCTAGCCCGTCGATGAAGCGTGCCGCCGTATCCAGCACGACATCGCGCGCCTGCTGATGCGGCACATGGCGGCAGCCGGGCAGCCACAGGATTTCGGCCGGGCCGGCGACTCCGGCGGCAATGCCGTCGACCTGGGCGCGGCTGCCGTATTCATCTTCGGCGCCCTGAATGATCAAGGTCGGGCAGCTGATGCGCGGCAGGTGCGCGGTCATGCTCCAGGTGCGGCGCGTCGGACGCAGCCAGGTGTCGTGCCAGCCGTAGAACATTCCTTCGGTATTGTCGCCGTGATAGCGCTGCAGACCGGCGCGCAGGCCGCTCTCAGTATAGGCCCGCCCGGCGCGCCGAATCCCGGCCAGACACAGCTCTTCGACATTGATATGCGCCGCTTCGCTGATCACCGCGCGCACCTGTTCCGGCCAGAAAGCGGCGCACAGCAGGGCGATCGAGGCGCCATCGCTGTGGCCGAACAGGATCGGCGGGGTACGGATACCGCAGGCGGTGAGCAATTCGGGCAGGCTGTGGCGGGCTTCCTGTTCCAGATAGTCATCCGGACGCGGCCCGGTCAGTGGCGCAGAGCGGCCATAGCCCCAGCGATCGTAGACCAATCCCGGCAGGCCGGTGCGCCGGCACAGCGCAGCGGGAAAGTCGCGCCACTGGCCGATGCTGCCGAGGCCCTCGTGCAGGAAGAGCAGGGTGGGCGCGTTGGGTGCGATCCGGGCCGGCAGCAGGCGCAGGCCATGCAGGCGGTGTCCGGCGGTTTCGATGTACAGCTCTTGGTGCTGAAGGTGCAGCGACATGGAGGCAGGATTTCAGGCGTTGTGCTGTTCCTGGAACAGGGTGAGCAGCACATCCAGGCGCTGCTGGGGCTCGTTCATTTCCAGCAGGGCCTGGCGCACCGGCAGCGACAGCGGCAGCAGTTCTCCGAGCCGGTTACCGATCCAGGCCGCGCACTCCCAGTCCGGGACCAGAAAGCGGCTGTAAGGCGCCAGTTCGCTGCGCGCCAGCAGGTCGCGCAGGATGCGCACCAGCGGCTGATGCATGGGCAGGGGTGGCTGGCGCGGGTCGTCCGGCAGTACCTCGACCGTGCCGACCCGCAGTTGATCGGGCTGGATGCGCGAGTCGAGCAGCCGCAGCCGTGTTTCCCCCTGGCAGGTGATGCCGAGCAGGCCATCCTGCAGTTGATCGAAATCGACGATGCGCGCCCGGGTGCCGACCGGGTAGAGGCGCGCCGGTGCGGCGCCGGTTTCATGGCCTTCCTGGAGACCGATCACGACAAAACCGCTGCCGGCGCGCAGGCAGGCGCTGATCATATCCAGATAGCGGGTTTCAAAGACCCGCAGCGGCAGTACCCCACCGGGAAACAGCACGGTGTGCAGTGGAAACAGCGGCAGTTCCTGGGCGATGGGCATCGGCGTCTACTCGGCTTCCGGTTCTTCCCCCCAGCGCGGCAGCAGCGCATGGGGTACGTCCAGTTGATCGAGAATTCTGGCAACGATGAAATCGACCAGCTCGGCTGCGCTGTGTGGCCGGTAGTAGAAACCGGGGTTGGTGGGCAGGATCACCGCACCCGCGCGTGCCAGCCGCAGCATGTTCTCCAGGTGAATCACCGACAGCGGCGTTTCGCGCAGGGCAATGATCAGCTTGCGCCCTTCCTTAAGACTTACATCGGCAGCCCGCTCCAGCAGGTTGTCGCTGTTGCCATTGGCAATCGCCGCCAGTGCCCCGGTCGTGCAGGGACAAACCACCATGCCCTGCGCCCGTGCCGAACCACTTGCCGGTGGCGCCGTCCATTCATCCTGACCAAAAACCCGCAACTGGCCGGGCGCGCAGGCGTAATGCTCACTCAGTACCCGCTGAATATCGCGGGCGCGGCCCGGCAGGCGCAGATCGGTTTCCATGTGAATGACGATCTGCGCCGCCTTGCTCAGCAGCAGATGCACCGGTTGGCCGGCCTGCAGCAGGCATTGCAGCAGGCGCAGGCCGTAATCGGCACCGGATGCGCCGGTCATGCCGAGAATGATCGGCAGTTCAGCCATGGGCGCGGTCCGCGTCCAGCGCCTGCAGCAGCCGTTCATGGATGCCGCCAAAGCCGCCATTGCTCATGATCAGCACCTGCGTGCCCGGCGCCGCCTGGGCCTGGATGCTGCTCAAAGTGTCATCGAGACTGTGGCAGACCTGCGCGCGCGTGCCGAGTGTCGCTGCAACTGCGCTCAGATCCCAGCCCAGATCGGGCGCCTGATACAGCACCACGCCATCGGCCAGCGCCAGCGCCGGGGCAAGACTGTCCTTGAATACGCCCAGCTTCATGGTGTTGGAACGCGGCTCCAGCACGGCGATGATTGGCTGCGTCCCGACCCGCGCCCGCAGTCCAGCCAGAGTCGTGGCAATCGCGGTGGGATGGTGGGCGAAGTCGTCGTAAACCGTGACGCCCCGGGCCACGCCACGCACTTCCAGGCGGCGCTTGACGCCCTGAAAGCTGGCCAGCGCGGTGATGGCCGTGGTCACCGCTACGCCGACATGCTGCGCGGCGGCGAGGGCCGCGAGCGCGTTGTGGACATTGTGCAGACCCAGTTGCGCCCATTCCACCCGGCCCTGCCGCGCATTCTGGTAGTAGACGTCAAAGGCGCTGCCATCGGCGCTGATCGCCCGCGCTTCCCAGTCACCCGTGCCAAAGCGCTGCACCGGGGTCCAGCAGCCCATGTCCAGCACCGCAGCAAGCTGCGCATCATGCCCGTTGGCGACGATCAGGCCGGCGCCGGGCACGCTGCGCAGCAGGTGATGAAACTGGCGCTGGATCGCTGCCAGATCAGGGAAGATGTCGGCGTGATCGAATTCCAGGTTATTCAAAATCAGCGTGCGCGGCCGGTAATGGACGAACTTGGAGCGCTTGTCGAAGAATGCGGTGTCGTACTCATCGGCCTCGACCACGAAACAGCGGCCGTGGCCCAGTTGCGCCGACTGGCCAAAATTGGCCGGAATGCCGCCTATCAGAAAGCCCGGCTCCAGCCCGGCGTGTTGCAGAATCCAGGCCAGCAGGCTGCTGGTGCTGGTCTTGCCATGGGTGCCGGCTACTGCCAGCACATGGCGCTCGCGTAGCACATGCTCGGCCAGCCAGGCAGGTCCCGAGGTGTAGGGTAGATCGCGATTGAGCAGTTCCTCGACGATCGGTCGGCCGCGGCTCATCACATTGCCGACCACCACCATGTCCGGTTGCAACTCGGTCAGTTGTTCCGGGGCGAAGCCTTCGCGCAGGGCAATGCCGGCCTCGGCCAGTTGCGTGCTCATCGGCGGATAGACGCCAGCATCGCAGCCGGACACGGTATGCCCGGCAGCGCGCGCCAGCAGGGCGACGCCGGCCATGAAGGTGCCGCAAATACCCAGGATATGGATATGCATATCGGAAATCTCCCCGTCCGGACCGGGATGACGGTGGACGGTTCCAGGTTGAGCCTTGTCTCAGCCGATCAGGTCGGTCAGCGTCCAGGACAGGAAGGTATAGGTCAGGGCGTACAGCGCACCGCTCCAGATCGACACGGCCAGGGCAAAGCGCAGAATATGGGCGATGACGGCGATGCTCCAGGCCATCAGGCCCAGCAGTAGAATCGACGGCAGGCCGATATCGCCAGCCGATCCCTGATGGACGATCCAGCTCATCAGCGGCAATGCCAGCAGGCCCAGCAGCGTACCGGTGCCGGTCAGGGCGCTGAGCGTCTGCGGGAAGCGCGCCGGGTGCCGGTGCAGAAACAGCACGCCATACAGCAGGCCGCTGAGCAGCGCCATGTCCAGCAGGATCTGCCGCAGCGCGACCAGGAACGGCGTGCTCATCAGCAGCACCAGCAGGCCCGACAGGCCATAGCCAAGCAGGCACAGCCCGAGCAGCACGGGTGCGGCCGGCACATCCTGTGGACCCTTGCGCAGCAGGCAGATATCCAGGAACAGGTTAAACAGCGCGTTCATGACGGTGGGCACGGCGTTCCGGGGTCAGTGACGGGTGATCGGCGTGGCCAGCGCGGCAGTGAACAGGCCGGCAGTGTCGATCGCATCGAAGCTATAGCGGTGACCGCAGAATTCGCAGTCGACGTGCAGGGCGCCCTGTTCAGCCAGCGCCTGGCGCAGATCGGCCTCACCGAGGGTGCGCAGCATGCCGGCGGTGCGTTCGCGCGAGCAGCTGCAGTGAAAGTGGAGCGGCTCCGCTGCGAACAGGCGCAGATCTTCCTGGTGAAACAGGCGGTGCACCAGGGTCGTGTTGTCCAGCGCCAGCAGTTCCGCTGCATCCAGGGTGGCCGCGAGCATCTCCAGCCGGTTCCAGCCATCCGGATCCTGGCTGGTCGCGCCGGGCAATTGCTGCAGCAGCAGGCCGGCAGCGGTATCCGCATCGGCAGCCAGGCGGATGCGGGTTGGCAACTGCTCGGAGTGGGCGAAGTAGCTTTCCAGTGCTGCGGCCAGGCTGTCGCCGTGCAGGCCGACCATGCCCTGATAGGGTTCGCGGCCCGGCTGGTATTCGATGCTCAGCACCAGGGTGCCGTTGCCGCACAGCTCGCGCAGCGGCGCTGGCGCCGGTTCACCGTCCCAGCGTGCCAGACCACGCAGCCCGCGCGTGGCGCTGACCTGTACGACCAGCAGGCGCAGCGGTCCACTGGCCTGGATTTGCAGGGTCAGGGTGCCGTCGAACTTGATGGTCGTGGCGAGCAGGGCGGCGGCGGCCAGTGCCTCGCCGAGCACCTGGCGCACGGCGGGCGGATAGGCGCGCCGCGCCAGGACCGTTTGCCAGGTGGTGTGCAGATGCACGGCCTCGCCACGGGCGGCCAGTGCTTCGAACAGGAAGCGCTGCAGGGTATCGCTATCGCTATTGCTCATGGTGCATGCGGGATACAGGATGCGCGGTTTCAAGGTAGCCGCTGGCGGCGGTGTTCTCAAGCCAGGCCGGAACGAGCGGCGCGAAGCGGGTCCGCGCCACCGTCGCGCTAGCCCTGCAGCTTGGCGCGCAGCAGATCGTTGACCTGCTGCGGATTGGCCTTGCCCTTGGACAGTTTCATCACCTGACCGACGAAGAAGCCAAACAGCTTGTCCTTGCCGGCGCGGTACTGGGCGAGCTGCTCGGGATTGGCGGCGATCACGTCATCGATCACGGTTTCAATCGCCGAACTGTCGGTGATCTGGCGCAGGCCGCGCTGGTCAATGATCGCATCGACTTCGCCCTCACCGGCCCACAGTGCCTCGAACACGTCCTTGGCGAGCTTGCCGGACAGAGTCTGGTCCTGAATCCGCCGCAGCAGCCCGGCCAGTTGCGTGGCGCTGACCGGACTGGCGCTGATATCGCGATTGTCGCGGTTGAGGAAGGCGGACAGATCGCCCATCACCCAGTTGGCGCACAGCTTGGGTTCAGCACCGAGCGCCGCCACCGTAGCCTCATAGTAATCGGCCAGCGCACGGCTGGCAGTGAGCACGCCGGCGTCATAGGCCGAGAGCCCGTACTGGTCGATGAAGCGCTGCCGCTTGGCGTCCGGCAGTTCCGGCAGTTCCGCGCGGACGGCATCGAGAAAGCTGTCGTCGAGCAGCAGCGGCAACAGGTCGGGATCGGGGAAGTAGCGGTAATCGTTGGCTTCTTCCTTGCCGCGCATCGAGCGGGTCTCGCCCTTGTCCGGGTCATACAGGCGGGTTTCCTGCACCACCTTGCCGCCGGATTCGATCAGGTCGATCTGCCGCTCGATTTCAAACTCGATCGCCCGCTCGACGAAGCGGAACGAGTTGAGATTCTTGATCTCGGCGCGGGTGCCGAATTTCGGATCGCCCTTGCGCCGTACCGAGACATTGGCGTCGCAGCGGAAGGAACCTTCCTGCATGTTGCCGTCGCAGATGCCCAGATAGACCACCATCTGATGCAGCTTTTTCATATAGGCCACCGCCTCCTTGGCCGAACGCAGATCCGGCTCGGAGACGATTTCCAGCAGCGGCGTGCCGGCGCGGTTCAGGTCGATCCCGGATTGGCCCTGGAAATCCTCGTGCAGCGACTTGCCGGCGTCTTCCTCCAGATGGGCGCGGGTGATGCCGATTACCTTGCTGGAACCGTCCTCCAGTTCAATGCGGAGCTGGCCCGTTTGTACCACCGGCAGCTCGTACTGGCTGATCTGGTAGCCCTTGGGTAGATCGGGATAGAAGTAGTTCTTGCGCGCGAACACCGAGCGCCGCGCCACCTCGGCACCGATGGCCAGCCCAAACAGGGCTGCCATGCGCACTGCTGCGCCGTTGAGCACCGGCAGCACGCCCGGCATGCCCAGATCGATGGCGCAGGCCTGGGTATTGGGCGCTGCGCCATAGGCCGTCGCGGCCCCGGAAAAGATCTTGCTCTGCGTAGCCAACTGGGCGTGGATTTCCAGCCCGATCACAGTTTCCCATTCCATAACTCAAAACCTTGCGACAGAGGGTGAGCGATCAGGCGAAGGCGGCCGGGGCGCGCTGGTGCCAGTCGGTGAGCTGCTGGTACTGGTGCGCGACGTTCAGCAGCCGCTCCTCGGCGAAGTAATCGCCGATCAGTTGCAGGCCCACCGCTAGCCCATCGGCAAAGCCCGCCGGCAGCGACAGGCCCGGCAGTCCGGCCAGATTCACCGCGATGGTGTAGATATCCGACAGGTACATGGTGATCGGGTCATTGACCTTTTCGCCCAGTTTGAAGGCGACGGTCGGCGAGGTGGGGCCCATGATGACGTCCACCTCGGCAAAGGCGCGGCGGAAATCGTCGCTGATCAGGCGGCGGATCTGCTGCGCCTTCAGGTAATAGGCATCGTAGTAACCCGCCGACAGAGCAAAGGTGCCAACCAGGATGCGCCGCTGCACTTCGGCGCCAAAGCCCTCAGCGCGCGAACGGGTGTACAGATCGAGCAGATCCCTGGGATTCTCGCAGCGATGGCCGTAGCGCACGCCGTCGAAGCGCGCCAGGTTCGATGAACATTCAGCCGGGGCGATGACGTAATAGGCCGGAATCGCCAGCCGGCTGTTGGGCAGGCTGATTGCGACCGTTTCCGCGCCCAGCCGGCGGTATTCGGTCAGCGCATCCTCGACTACCGCAGCCACCGCACTGTCCAGACCTTCGCCGAAATATTCCTGCGGCAGGCCAATTTTCAGCCCGGCCAGCGGCTGTGTCAGCGCGGCGCGGTAATCGGGCACCGGGCGATCGACGCTGGTGGAATCACGCGGATCAAAGCCGGCCATCGCCTGCAGCAGCAGCGCGCAATCCTCGGCGCTGCGCGCCATCGGCCCGCCCTGATCGAGGCTGGATGCGTAGGCAATCATGCCCCAGCGTGACACCCGGCCATAGGTGGGCTTGATGCCGGTGATGCCGCACAGCGCTGCCGGCTGGCGGATCGAGCCGCCGGTGTCGGTGCCGGTTGCGCCCGGTGCCAGACGCGCCGCGACCGCTGCCGCTGAACCGCCCGAGGAACCACCGGGTACCGCGTCCAGTTGCCAGGGATTGCGCACCGGACCGTAGAAGCTGGTCTCGTTGGACGAACCCATGGCGAACTCGTCCATGTTGGTCTTGCCAAGCATTACCGCGCCGGCGGCGTCGAGCTTTTCAACCACCGTGGCGTTATAGGGGGCGATGAAGCGATCGAGTATCCGCGAGCCGCAGGACGTGCGCACGCCATCGGTGCAGAAGATGTCCTTGTGCGCGATGGGCACACCGGTCAGCGGTCCGGCTTCGCCGCGCGCGCGGCGCGCATCGGCAGCCCGGGCCTGGGCAAGGGCGCGTTCGGCGGTGACGGTGATGAAAGCGTTCAACTGCGGATCGAAGCGCTCGATACGCGCCAGCAGGGCGCGGGTCAGTTCTTCGCTGCTGAACGTGCCGGCGGCCAGGCCGGCACTGAGTTGCGCAATGGTTTTATCGTGCATGGTGCGGGAATCGGTGAGGGGCGTTCGAGGAGCCGGGAACGACGGGGCGCGGCCGCTATTCGATGACCTTGGGCACCAGATACAGCCCGGCCTCGGTGCGCGGCGCAATGGCCTGGAAGCGCTCGCGCTGGTCGGCTTCGCTGACCCGGTCGGCGCGCAGACGCTGTGCCATATCCAGCGGATGAGCCATCGGCGTCACGCCGGCGGTCTCGACCGCCTTCATCTGCTCGACCAGATCCAGGATGGCCGACAGGCTGTGGGCATAGGCCGGCACATCCTCTTCGCGGATGGCCAGCCGTGCCAGATGGGCGATTTTAGCGACTTCGGCAGGTCCCAGGGACATCGTGGGCTTCTCCTTGGCAAGCGGCGGCGAACAAAATGGAAAGTGGCAAACCCTATCATATTTGCCGGCTTGCTCCTAACCCCCCTGCTTGCTAGCATTAGCCGCTTTTTATAACCAGGTGCATTCAACAACATGTTCAAATGGTTGCGCGGCAAGTTTTCCAGCGATCTCTCGATCGACCTGGGAACCGCTAACACGCTGATTTATGTGCGCGGGGGTGGCATCGTTCTGAATGAGCCCTCAGTGGTGGCGATCAACCAGGATCCGGTGCGCGGTGGGCGCACCATCGCCGCTGTGGGCACTGACGCCAAGCGCATGCTCGGCCGTACGCCTAATAATCTCTCGACCATCCGGCCGATGAAAGACGGCGTGATTGCCGATTTCACGGTCACCGAGAAGATGTTGCAGCACTTCATCCGCAAGGTTCATGCCCGCAAGGTGTTGTTCAATCCCAGTCCGCGTGTGCTGATCAGCGTGCCCTGTGGCTCCACCCAGGTCGAGCGCCGGGCGATTCGTGAATCGGCGATGGGCGCCGGGGCGCGGGTGGTGTACCTGATTCCTGAGCCGATGGCGGCAGCGATTGGCGCCGGTATTCCGGTTGAGGAAGCCCGCGGCGCCATGGTGCTGGACATTGGCGGCGGCACTTCGGAAGTGGCGGTGATCTCGCTGAACGGTATCGTCTATGCCGGCGCGGTGCGTATCGGCGGCGACCGCTTTGACGAGGCGATCATCAACTATGTACGCCGCAACTTCGGCGTGCTGATCGGCGAGCCAACCGCCGAGCGTATCAAGCACGAAATCGGCAGCGCCTACCCGACCTCGGAAGTGCGCGAGATCGAAATCAAGGGCCGCAACCTCGCCGAGGGCGTGCCGCGCAGCTTCACTCTGAACAGCAACGAAATCCTGGAAGCCCTGCAGGAACCGCTGTCGGGCATCGTCAGCGCGGTGAAGATGGCTCTGGAAGCGACGCCGCCGGAACTGGCCGCTGATGTTGCCGAACGTGGCATCGTTCTGACCGGTGGCGGTGCGCTGATGCGTGATATCGACCGACTGATCATGGAAGAAACCGGCCTGAACGTGGTGATTGCCGACGATCCGCTCACATGCGTCGCCCGCGGTGGTGGCCGGGTGCTGGAGCTGATCGCCAAGGACGAGCGCGCCATCGAAGCCTTCGCCATTGAATAGCCGGCCAGTCGAGTGCAGCATTGGCCCTCCTTAAACCCAGTCGGCGCATTCGTTACTTGTTCGCGGTCGACCCGACCATCACGCTCCGGCTGGGATTCTGGGTGGCGCTGTCCATCGCGGCGATGACCGTCGACCAGCGCTATCACTATCTCGATGGTCTGCGCGATATCTTGTCGACTGCGGTTTATCCGCTGCATTATCTGATGCGCCTGCCGAACGATACCCACAACTGGCTGACCGAGAATCTGGCTGGGCGCTCCGATCTGCTTGAGGAAAACGCCCGCCTGCGCGAAAAGCAGGTGCTGCTCAATGCCCAGTTGCAGCGTCTTAATGCCCTGGAGGCGGAAAACCGGCGGCTGCGCGCGCTGTTGGAGTCGGCAGTGAATGCCCCGGAACGCATGCTGATCGCTGAGCTGCTGGCCGTGGATTTCGACCCCTATCGGCATCACATCCTGCTCAATCGTGGCCGGCGCCACGAAGTCCGCGTCGGTCAGCCGGTGGTTGATCAGCATGGCATCATCGGCCAGATCATCCGCGCCGATCCGCTGACCTCTACTGCTATTCTGATTACCGATCCCAATCACGCTCTGCCGATCCAGATCGACCGCACCGGGGTACGCAGTCTGGCGTTGGGCACCGGCAACTTTCAGGAACTGGAATTGCCCCACATTCCCAATAACGAAGATGTCAAGGTTGGGGATCTGCTGGTGACCTCGGGGCTGGGTGGGCGTTTTCCGCGCGGCTATCCAGTCGGGACCATCACCCGGGTTGAGTTTGATCCAGGCAGTCCCTTTGCCCACATTATTGCCCGGCCACTGGCACAACTGGATCGGATTCGCGAGGTGATGCTGCTGGAAGGTGTGCCGGCCGCACCGCCCGTGCCCGATGTGGATGCGCCACCGGCCGCCGTGCCGCCGCCTCCATGAACCCCGGGCATGCCAGCGGCGGCTGGGTGATCGGCTGCAGTTTCCTGGCCGCGTTTGTGCTGATGGGCATTCCCCTGCCGGAGATGCTCAATCCATTCCATCCCGATTGGGTGGCGCTGGTGCTGATCTACTGGTGCATGGCGCTGCCGCATCGCGTCGGCGTCGGCGTCGGCTGGCTGGTTGGCTTCCTGCTGGATATCGGTCGCGGCGCGCTGCTCGGCCAGCATGCCCTGGCCTTCGCGGTGGTCGCCTACCTGACCTTGCATACCTATCGACGGATCCGCATGGTGCCGCCCTGGCGACAGGCGCTCAGCGTGCTGGGCTTCCTGCTGGTCGAACAGATCCTGGTGTTCTGGATCAGCGGGGTCATCGGCTATCCGCCGCGCGACTGGTGGTATCTGGCACCGGCGCTGGGCGGCATGGCCATGTGGCCGCTGGCCTTTGTGATCCTGCGCGATGTCCGCCGCTATTTTCAGGTGACCTGAACGCTACGATGCAACACCAAATTCAATGAAGCTGTGGTTGCCGTTCGCCAAGAAATCCGCCCAGGAACGTCTGGTCCGGGAAAAGGACAATACCTCGGAAAGCGCGCTGTTTTTCCGGCGTGCCATGGTGATGCTGTTTCTGGTGTTCCTCAGCCTGCTGGCGGTAGCGGGGCGGCTGGTGTATCTGCAGGTGCTCAACCACGAGCGCTTTACCACGCTGTCGGAAAGCAACCGGGTGCGCCTGCAGCCGCTGCTGCCCACCCGTGGGTTTATTTTTGACCGCAACGGCGTACTGCTGGCCGACAATCTGGCCTCCTATCACCTGGAAATCGTCCGTGAGCAGGTTCAGGATCTGGAGGGAACCCTGAGCGCGCTGCGTGCGCGCATTGCCCTGAGCGATGCTGATATTGAACGCTTTCGCAAGCTGGCCCGGCGCACGCCGCCCTATACCGGCGTGCCGCTGCGCTTCCGCCTCACGGATGACGAAATCGCCCGGCTGGCCATCGACCTGTACCGCTTTCCCGGTGTCGAGATCAAGGCTGATCTGACCCGCCGCTATCCGCTCGGCGCCCGTGGCGTGCATGTGCTCGGCTATGTCGGCCGCATCGATGAGAACGAGTTGCGCCGCCTCGACCCGGGGCAATACAGCGGCAGCACCCACATGGGCAAGACCGGTGTCGAGCGTTCCTACGAGGATGTGCTGCGCGGCCGCACCGGTTGGCAGCAGGTCGAAACCAACGCCGAGGGCCGGCCGATCCGCGTGCTCAGTCGCACCCCCCCGACCCCGGGGCAGCATCTGTACCTGAGTATCGACATGCGCCTGCAGGCGGTCGCCGAGAAGGCCCTGGAAGGCTACAACGGTGCTATCGTCGCCCTCGATCCGCGCAACGGCGAGATCCTGGCGCTGGTCAGCCAGCCGATTTACGACCCGAATCCCTTTGTGAACGGGATCGACTTCGCCTCCTACCGGGTGCTGAACACCTCCAAGGACCGGCCACTGCTCAACCGTGCCCTGCGCGGCGTCTATCCGCCCGGATCAACCATCAAGCCGCTGATGGCACTGGCCGGGCTGGATTACGGTGTGGTCAATCGCTACAGCGGCGTGTTCTGTCCGGGCTTCTATCGTTTGCCGGGCTCTAATCACAGGTTCCGCGACTGGAAGCGCGGTGGGCATGGCAGCGTCGGTATGGATCGCGCCATCGCCCAGTCCTGCGACGTGTATTTCTACGACCTGGCCCTGAGGCTGGGCATCGATCGCATCTACGAGTTTTTCAGCCGCTTCAGCTTTGGCCAGCCGACCGGGATCGATCTGCCGGGCGAGAAGGGCGGACTGTTGCCGTCCCAGGAGTGGAAGCGCCGCAACCACAAGTACGGCTGGTTTGCGGGCGACACCCTCAGCGCGGGCATCGGTCAGGGTTATTTTCTGGCCACGCCGCTGCAGTTGGCCCATTCCGTGGGCGTGATCGCCCAGCATGGCATCGCTTTCAAACCGCGGGTGTTGCTGGCCACCGAGGATCCGGGAACGCGGGTGCGCACTCCGGAGCCGCCCCGGGCATTGTCGCCGATCGTGACCAAGAATCCGCGCTTCTGGGACACGGTCATTGCCGGCATGATCCAGGTGGTGGAAGGCGGTACCGCGCATCGCATCGGCATCGGCGCTAAATACCGGATCGCCGGCAAGACCGGCACCGCCCAGGTGTTCACCCTTGGCCAGAATGAGAAATACAACGCCAGCCGCCTGGCCCGGCACCTGCTGGATCATGCCCTGTTCGTGGCCTTCGCGCCGGTGGAGGAGCCGCGCATCGCCGTAGCGGTGATCGCCGAGCATGGCGGCGGCGGCAGTTCCACGGCGGCGCCGCTGGCACGCAAGGTCATGGATGCCTGGCTGCTGAACAAATACGACGCGCCCCCTGCTGCCGAGAGCAGCTCCACCGCGAGTGTGCCGGCCCATGGAACCGAATAAGCGAACCCTATGGGGCTGGCGGCCGCATCTGGATGTGCCGCTATTGCTGGGTTTGCTGGCCATTTCCGGGCTGGGACTGGTGGTGCTGTACAGCGCTGGGCAGCGCAATCTGGATCTGGTGCTCGGCCAGGGCATGCGCCTGGGGCTGGGTTTTACCATCATGCTGGTGCTGGCGCAGATGCCGCCGCATTATTTCCGCGCCTGGTCGCTGTGGATCTATCTGGTCGGGCTGCTGCTGTTGCTGGCGGTGATGGTGGTTGGGGATGTGTCCAAGGGCGCGCAACGCTGGCTGGACCTGGGCGTGGTGCGTTTTCAGCCTTCGGAAATCATGAAGCTGGCGGTACCGATGACCATGGCCTGGTTTTTCGCCGATAAGCCGCTGCCGCCGCGCTGGCCGCATTTGCTCGGCGGGTCGCTGTTAACCGTGATCCCGTTCATCCTGATTGCCGAACAGCCCGATCTGGGTACAGCGCTGGTGGTGGGCAGTTCCGGCGCCTTTGTCCTGTTTCTGGCCGGATTGAGCTGGCTGATCATGGGCTTGCTGGCCGGGGTGCTGGCGGCGGTGATTCCACTGTTCTGGACCTTCATCATGCACGATTACCAGCGCCAGCGGGTATTGACCTTTCTTGATCCAGAGAATGACCCGCTCGGCACCGGCTATCACATTATTCAATCGAAGATCGCGATTGGTTCCGGCGGCATCTACGGCAAGGGCTGGCTGAATGGCACCCAGTCGCATCTGGATTTCCTGCCGGAAGGCTGGACCGATTTCATCTTCGCCGCCTTCTCTGAAGAGTTTGGCCTGGTCGGCGGCAGTGTGCTGCTCATGCTGTATTTTTATGTGATCGCGCGCAGCCTGCACATGGCGACCCGCGCCGCGGATACCTATGGCCGCCTGCTGGCCGGCAGCCTGACGCTGATCTTTTTCCTCTATGCTTTCGTCAACTCCGGTATGGTTTCTGGCCTGTTGCCGGTGGTCGGGCTGCCATTGCCGCTGTTCAGCTATGGAGGAACCTCCCTAGTGACGATCATGGCCGGCTTCGGTATCCTGATGAGCATCTATTCGCACCGCCAGCCCCTGACGCGGTAATCGCTCCACCTTGCCTATGACGAGACTGACGCGTGAAGAGCCTGTATCTGCTTGGTGCCGTCCTGCTGTTGAGCGCCTGCGCGCCGACTGCAGTACGCCCACCCCCGGAGACACCCGCTGCTCCGGCCCCAGAATCCGCACCCGCTCCAGAAGCGCCAGGTCGGCCCGCCAATGTCGATGCCAGCCAGCCGCTGGGCAGTCGCGCTGATGTGCAGGCCTTCATCCGCGAGATGGCCACCCGCCACGGCTACAATGCCGCGTCGTTGCGTGCCGTATTCGCCCGCGCCTATGCCAAGCCGGCCATCATCGCTGCCATGTCGCGGCAGGCCGAGGCCAAGCCCTGGTACGAATACCGCAAGATCTTCCTGACTGAACGGCGCATCCAGGGTGGCGCCGCCTTCTGGCGTGAGCATGCCACCACGCTGGCCCGCGCCGAGCAGACCTATGGCGTGCCGGCGGAAATCGTGGTTGCCATTATCGGGGTTGAAACCCAGTACGGCGGCAACATGGGCAACTACCGGGTGCTGGAGGCGCTAGCGACCCTGGCCTTGGATTACCCGCGGCGCAGCGCCTATTTCCGCAAGGAACTGGAAAATTTCCTGCTGCTGACCCGCGCCGAGGGCGTCGACCCGCTGACGCCGCGCGGCTCCTATGCCGGAGCGATGGGCTTTGGCCAGTTCATGCCCAGCAGCTATCGCAGTTACGCGGTGGATTTCGACGGCGACGGGCATCGCAATCTCTGGACCAATCCCCTCGATGCCATCGGCAGTGTCGCGCACTATTTCGCCGGTCACGGCTGGCGCCCCGGCGAAGCGATTGCCGCGCCGGCTGCGGTCAGTGGCACTGCCTATGTGGGACTGATCAGCGACAAGCTCAGTCCACCCACGCGCAGCGTTGCCAGCCTGCAGGCCGCTGGCGTGCGCCCGCAGGTCGAGGTGAACACGGCCCAGCCGGCGCTGCTGCTGAAATTCGCCGGCAGCGAAGGTCCCGAATACTGGTTGGGCTTTGCCAATTTTTATGCCATTACCCGTTATAACCATAGCCAGTTGTATGCCATGGCGGTGTACCAATTGGCCCAGGAGATCCGCGACCGCTATCAGCGGGCTTCAGTCACCGCGCCTGCTCCACGGGCACGTGTTGACTGAGTTTCAGCGTTATTACCTGCAGAAAAACCGTTACCGAATCGGCGCTGGACGCTATGCCGCCACGCCACCGGTGTAAGGGAGGGGCTTTTTTGATGACCTTTTTAGCCAAAC
>DAITNL010000041.1:0-15550 GCA_036834665.1 Candidatus Competibacteraceae bacterium
GCTGGCAAACCCGCTGGTGTGACACCGGCAGTGCCTGCGAATTTTCCAAGACGAGTCTACACCCCATGAAAATCACCCTGTTCGGTTCCGGCTATGTTGGCCTGGTCACCGGCGCCTGTTTTGCTGAAGTTGGCAATGACGTGCTCTGCGTCGATGTCGATCCACGCAAAGTGACCATGCTCCAGCGCGGCGAGATTCCGATTCACGAACCAGGCCTTGATGAGGTCGTGCAGCGCAATAGTGCCGCCGGTCGTCTGCGCTTCACCACCGATATTGCTGCGGGCGTTGCCCACGGCCTGTTCCAGTTCATCGCAGTCGGCACGCCGCCGGACGAGGACGGCTCCGCCGATTTGCAGCATGTGCGCGCCGTAGCCCGCAGCATCGGCCAGCACCTCGAGGACTATCGGGTGGTGGTCAACAAGTCTACCGTGCCGGTAGGCACTGCCGATGTGGTGCGTGAAACCATCGCCGCCGTGCTGGCCGAGCGGGGCCGCGACATTCCGTTCTCGGTGGTCTCCAACCCGGAATTCCTCAAGGAAGGCGCGGCGATTCAGGATTTCATGCGTCCCGACCGGATCATCGTCGGCAGCGACGATCACCGCGCCACCGTGCAATTGCGCACCCTGTACGCGCCGTTCAATCGCAACCGCGACCGGCTGATTGAAATGGACGTGCGCTCGGCGGAACTGACCAAGTACGCCGCCAACGCCATGCTCGCCACCAAGATCAGCTTCATGAACGAAATGGCTAATCTGGCCGAACGGCTCGGCGCGGACATCGAAAAAGTGCGTGTTGGCATTGGCGCCGATCCGCGCATCGGTTACCACTTCATCTATCCGGGCGCTGGATACGGCGGCTCCTGCTTTCCCAAGGATGTCAAGGCCCTGGAGCACACCGCCCGCAGCATCCGTTATGAAGCGGCGCTGCTGCAGGCGGTGGAATCGGTCAACGAGCGGCAGAAGACCGTGCTGTTTAGCAAGATCCAGCGCCATTTCCAGGGCGACCTGCGCGGGCGGACTTTTGCTTTATGGGGGCTGGCCTTCAAGCCCGGCACCGACGACATGCGCGAAGCGCCCAGCCGGGTGCTGCTCGAAGCGCTGTGGGACGCCGGTTGCACGGTGCGGGCCTATGACCCGGCAGCGATGGCCGAGGCGCGGCGCATTTATGGCGAGCGGCCCGATCTGCAGCTCTGCGAGCGACCGATGGACGCGCTAGCCGGTGCCGATGCGCTGATCATCGTCACCGAATGGATCCTGTTCCGCAGTCCCGATTTTGCCGCGATCCGCGAGCAGCTCAAGCAGCCGGTCATTTTCGATGGCCGCAATCTCTATGAGCCCGACTACCTGCACGAGCAGGGCTTTGTCTACTACGCTATTGGCCGAGGTGCATCCGCATGATTGTCCCTGTCATTCTCTCCGGCGGTAGCGGTACCCGGTTGTGGCCACTGTCGCGCGAGGCCTATCCGAAGCAGTTCCTGCCGCTGGTCGATGAGCACACCATGCTGCAGAACACCGCGCTGCGCCTGGTCGGGCTGGCGGACAGCAGCGCGCCGCTGGTGGTGTGTAACGAGGAACACCGCTTCATGGTCGCCGAGCAGTTGCGCGCGGTTGGTATCCAGCCGCCCACGGTGATTCTGGAGCCGGTCGGTCGCAACACCGCGCCGGCGGTGGCGGTCGCGGCCTTGCAGGCCCAGGCGGGCGGTGGCGATCCGCTGTTGCTGATCCTGCCCGCCGATCACGTCATCGCCGATATCGCCGGTTTCCGCGCCGCCGTGCAGCAGGTGGTGCCCCAGGCGCGGGCGGGTCGCCTGATCACCTTTGGCATCGTGCCGACCGCCCCGGAAACCGGTTATGGCTATATCCAGGCCGGTGCGCCGCTGGATGATTCCGGAGTGTGCGGGGTCAGCCGCTTCGTCGAAAAGCCCGATACCGCTACCGCCCAATCCTATCTGGACAGCGGCGACTATTACTGGAACAGCGGCATGTTCATGTTCCGCGCTTCGGTGTTTCTGGCCGAGCTGGAGCGCTTGGCGCCGGCGATGCTGGCCGCCTGCCAGCAGGCGCTGAACAATGGCCGCGCCGACCGCGATTTCCTGTGGCTGGACCGCGCCGCGTTCAGCGCCTGTCCTAAGGATTCCATCGACTACGCGGTGATGGAGAAAACCGGGCATGCCGTGGTGATGCCGCTGGCGGTAGGCTGGAATGATGTCGGTTCCTGGTCGGCGCTGTGGGATGTGGGCGCACGCGATAGCGCGGGCAATATCGAGCGTGGCGATGTGCTCAGCGTCGATAGCCGTGATTCCTATATCGATGCCGGTTCGCGTCTGGTTGCCACCGTGGGTGTTGAGCATCTGGTCGTGGTGGAAACCGCTGACGCGGTGCTGGTGGCCAGCAAGGATCGCGTGCAGGAGGTGAAAACCATCGTCGAGCGGCTCAAGGCCAGCCGGCGTCCGGAAGGCTCGCTGCATCGCAAGGTCTACCGGCCCTGGGGGTTTTACGACTCCATCGACCTGGATCAGCGCTTCCAGGTCAAGCGCATCCTGGTCCGCCCCGGCGCCTGCATTTCCTCGCAAATGCATCACCACCGCGCCGAGCACTGGATCGTGGTCAGTGGCACCGCCCGGGTCAGTCGCGGTGATGAAGAGTTTCTGCTCACCGAGAACCAGTCCACCTATATCCCGGTCGGCGTCCAGCATCGCCTGACTAATCCAGGCAAGATTCCCCTGGAAATCATCGAAGTACAGTCGGGAAGCTATCTGGGCGAGGATGACATCGTCCGCTTCGAGGATGTCTATGGGCGTGGTAATGGCGAAGGCTGACAAACATTAAATAGACGTGGCCGTACATTGCCCGATCGCTTAAAACCGGATCGAGGCAATGCCCGCGCGGATAGCGAACTTGACCAGATCCGGCAGCTTGTCGACGCCGGGCACGAGCATGGATCCGGCTGCGGCAGGTTTCTAACCAGCCTCTGTGACTGAAGCGGTCGGCACTGTGATCGGACGCGCCGGCGCAGTCGCCGCGAATTGAAACCAGTCTTGAACTCACGCCATACCACCGAGGACTGAGGATATGAAGCATCAACCTGCTGTTTATGCCGCGAGTGCGCTCGTCGTATTCATGTTCACTTTTGCGCCCACCACCCAGGCACAGGATGCCGCACCCGGTTTGCAGGATCTGGTCGGGGCGCGCGGCAGCAGCGGCGAACAGGCTCTCCAGGACCGCGGCTACAGGTTCGTCAAGGGCGAAAAATCCGGCAGTGACAGCTACACGAACTGGCGCAACACCCGCACCGGACAGTGCGTCATCGTGCGCACCGCCAACGGCCGCTACCAGTCCATCGTCAAGGCGCCGGACTTCGATTGCCAGGCCGCCGCTGAAACTGCGCCGACTCCCGAAGCCAGCGAGCACGGCAGCCGCTTCGCCTCGGTGTGCGGCGTCATCGTCGAAGGTAAAACCTATCGCTATAAATGCACGGTCAATGGTGCCGCGCCTGGCGGTTCGGGCAAGACCGTTCTCCACTACCCGGATCAGAATATCACCCTGAACTGGCAGGGCAGCAAACGCGGCCGCGTGACCTTTGAGGGCATGAAACCCCAAGCGGTGACCTTCAGTACCGCCGAGGGCAATACCCAGTTCATTTTCGAAGGCAAGACCTATTTCTATGTATCCGACCCGGGCGCGGCGGAAATGGAAGTCAAGCACTTCCGCGCCCAATAGCCCTGTCACCCCCTGCTGTTGCACGCCCCCGCCTGAGCGCAGGCGTCGGCGGGGATGCCTGATCGCGCGGCTGACCGCACATTGAGCAAGAAGCAAGGGCAAGGGCGCGGAATCTCCAGACGCGTGGGCGCGGCTTGAATACAATCAGCCACTCGATTCACGATGAAAGGCGCACCCCATGTCCAGCACTGCCTTGACCTGTTTCAAAGCCTACGATATTCGCGGCCGGATTCCCGATGAGCTGAATGAGGATCTGGCCTGGCGCATTGGCCGCGCCTACGCTGAGCTGCTGCAGCCGCGCACGGTTGCGGTTGGTCATGATGTGCGCCTGAGCAGTGCAGCGCTGAGCACGGCGCTGGCCGAGGGTCTGCTCGATGGCGGCGTCGATGTAGTCGATATCGGCCTGTGCGGCACTGAGGAAATCTACTTCGCGACCTTTCATCACGGTTTCGATGGCGGCATTATGGTCACCGCTAGCCATAACCCGATGGATTATAACGGCATGAAGCTGGTGCGCGCGCAGGCCCGGCCCATCAGCGGCGATAGCGGCCTGTTCGCGATCCGGGATCGGGCGGCGGCGGGCGCATTTCCCCCGGGCAGCCGGCGTGGTCGTCTGGAAGCGCGCCCCGACAAGAGCGCCTATGTGGCCCACCTGCTTGCTTATGTCGATCGCACGGTGCTGCGCCCGCTGAAGATCGTGGTTAATGCCGGCAACGGTGGCGCGGGACCGATCATCGACGCCCTGGAGCCGCATCTGCCGTTCCAGTTCATCAAGATCCACCACGAGCCGGACGGCACCTTCCCGCACGGGATTCCCAACCCGCTGCTACCGGAATGCCGCGCTGCGACCGCGCAGGCGGTGCGCGAGCACGGCGCCGATCTTGGCCTGGCCTGGGATGGCGATTTTGACCGCTGTTTCTTCTTCGACGCCAGCGGCGGTTTCATCGAAGGCTATTACCTGGTCGGACTACTGGCGGAAACTCTGCTGGCCCGCGAGCCGGGTGCCCGGATCATCCATGACCCGCGCCTGACCTGGAACACCATTGAGCAGGTGCGCGCCGCCGGCGGCGTTCCGGTGCAAAGCAAGACCGGTCATGCCTTCATCAAGGAACGCATGCGCCAGGAAGACGCGCTCTATGGCGGCGAGATGAGCGCCCACCACTATTTCCGCGACTTCGCCTATTGCGATAGCGGTATGATTCCCTGGCTGCTGATCACCGAACTGCTCAGCCGGAGTGGCCAGTCGCTGGCCGCCCAGGTGGAGGCGCGGATGCGCGCTTTTCCATGCAGTGGCGAGATCAACTTTCGCGTCGAAGATGCCCCAGCCCGGATTCGTGCAATTCTGGCCGCCTACGCGGATGCGCAGCCGCTGCTGGATGAAACCGATGGCGTCAGCCTCGACTTTCCCGACTGGCGCTTCAACCTGCGCTGCTCCAACACCGAGCCGTTGCTGAGGCTGAATGTGGAAACGCGCGGCGACGCGGCGTTGCTGGAACAGCGTACCGCTGAACTGCGAGCACTGATCAGCGCCTGAGCATTGGCGCGTTGGGTACCAGTTGCGAAAAGTCGTCTTATATTAAAAGACGTTATGCTAAAAATGGCATCCGGTTTGAGTACCCAATCCAATGCGACAGGGATTGCAGCGAATCCAATCCGGCATGATCAGGAGGGCAGGCTGCGGCAGAATCTGGCCAGCCCCTGCTAACCCGAACCAAACTAAAAAAGGAGCGAACGGTGGAACGCGAGAGTATGGACTATGACGTGGTCATCGTCGGCGCCGGTCCGTCCGGTCTGACAACGGCCATCCGTCTTAAGCAACTGGCGGCGGAACAGGACCAGGACCTGAGCGTATGCGTTCTGGAAAAAGGCTCCGAAGTCGGTGCGCATATCCTGTCCGGTGCGGTGCTGGAGCCGCACACCCTGGATGAACTGATTCCGGACTGGAAGGAACGCGGCGCACCACTGAATACTCCGGCCAGGGAAGACCATTTCCTGTTCCTGACCCGCGAGACCTCCTACCGGCTGCCGACGCCGCCGCAGATGCACAACCACGGCAACTACGTCATCAGCCTGGGCAATCTGTGCCGCTGGCTGGCGACCCAGGCCGAGGAACTGGGCGTGGAGATTTATCCGGGCTTTGCCGCCGCCGAGGTGATCTACGACGACGATGGCGCGGTGGCCGGGGTGATCACCGGCGACATGGGCGTGGGCCGCGATGGCCAGCCCACCGAGCAGTTCGCGCCGGGCATGGAACTGCATGCCCGCTATACCGTATTCGCCGAGGGCTGTCGCGGCTCGCTGACCAAAACCCTGTTCGAGCGCTTCAGGCTGCGCGAGGGCGTCGATCCGCAGACCTATGGCATCGGCATCAAGGAATTGTGGGAAATCGATCCGGCCCAGAGTCAGCCCGGCAAGATCATCCATACCACCGGCTGGCCGCTGGACCCGCGCACCTATGGCGGCTCCTTCCTGTACCACATGGAGAATAACCAGGTTGCGGTGGGCTTCGTCATCGGCCTGGATTATGAAAACCCGCACCTGAGTCCCTTTGACGAGTTCCAGCGCTTCAAGACCCATCCGGACATCCGTCCGACCTTCGAGGGTGGCCGGCGCATCGCCTACGGGGCACGTGCCCTGAGCGAGGGCGGTTTTCAGTCCATTCCCAAACTGACCTTCCCGGGTGGCCTGCTGATCGGTGACACCGCCGGCTTCCTGAATGTGCCCAAGATCAAGGGCAATCACATGGCCATGAAGTCGGGCATGGTGGCGGCCGAAGCGGTGTTCGCCGCCGCCGCGGCCGGACGCAGCGCCGACGAAATCAGCGAATATCCAGAGCGGCTGCAGAAAAGCTGGCTGTGGGATGAACTGTACGCAGCACGCAATATCCGGCCTTCGTTCCGCTGGGGACTGTGGGGCGGGCTGCTGTACTCAGCGGTGGATACCTATGTGTTCCGCGGCCACGCGCCCTGGACCCTGCATCACCACGAAGATCACAGCGCCCTCAAGCCGGCTCGCGACTGCCCGAAGATCGAGTATCCCAAGCCCGATGGCAAGGTCAGCTTCGACAAGCTGTCCTCGGTGTTCATCTCCAACACCAACCATGAGGAGAACCAGCCCTGCCATCTGACCCTCAAGGATGCCAGCGTCCCGGTGCGCATCAATCTGGCACTGTACGACGCGCCCGAGCAGCGCTATTGCCCGGCCGGGGTGTATGAGATCGTCCGCGATGGCGCCAACAATGAGCCGCGCCTGCAGATCAACGCCCAGAACTGTGTGCACTGCAAGACCTGCGACATCAAGGATCCGACCCAGAATATCAACTGGACGGTGCCGGAAGGCGGCGGTGGTCCCAACTACCCCAACATGTAGCAACAGCCAGGAGCGTCATTCCCGCGCCGGCGGGGATGACGCAGGGCACACGGCGTCGTTATTCTCATTCTTAACCTGCTCCTTCCATGGGGCACTGCGGCTGTAGTGCAGCCGTTCCGGTGAGACCACACCGCCGGAAATAATGAAGGTCATTGCTTCGTCCATGCTCCAGTCGGTGGCTGTCACCCGCGCCAGCGGCAGGATCTCCAGATAGCCCGAGGTCGGATTGGGTGTGGTCGGCACATATACGGCCGCCAGTTCCTCGCCACTGTCGGCATCGCGCAGTACATGGGTCACGAAGCCCACCACCTTCATGCCCGGGCTAGGAAACTCGATCAGCACCACGCGCTGCACCTGCATGTTCTCCTGCTGCAGCGATTGCACCAGCTTGCGGGTGGAGCCGTAGATGGTCTGCACGACCGGCAGGCGATTCATCAGATCCTCGAACAGCGCGATGATCCGCCGACCCACCACCCGCGTTGCTACCCAGCCCAGCAGATACAGGCCGGTCAGGGTGATCAGCGCCGCCAGCAGGTTTTGAAACCACGCCTGCAGCAGCAGATCGGACAAGCTCGACAGATCCTCATGCAGCATCCGCGACAGCGCCCGCACGCCCGGCATGCCGGCGCGGGTCAACTGCACCAGCACCACCTCGAACAACAGCCAGGTGATCCAGATCGGGATCACCGTGAGAATGCCCGTAACCAAGTACCGTTGCGCGTGTCGTGGCAACTTGTGATGATGGTGTGCATTCTGTGCCATTGCCAGGAAATCTCCGCTGTGCCGATCTTTCCTCACTTTATCAGGAGTTCGCATGTCTTTCACACCGCACCTGCCGCTGTTGATCGAACCGGAACAGGTCGAACCGCATCTGCACGACGCCAACGTGTTGCTGGTGGACCTGTGTGATCCGGCCAGCTATGCCGCCGGGCATATTCCCGGCGCAGTTCATCTTGACTATGCCGATCTGGTGCGCGTCGATCCGCCGGCCATGGGTCTGCTGCCGACCGAGGCGCAGCTTGGCGAGGTTCTGTCGCGCATCGGCCTGACGCCGGAACGGCATGTCATCGCCTATGACGAGGAGGGCAATGGCCGCGCCGGACGGCTGCTGTGGACGCTGGCGGTGCTCGGCCATGAGCGGGTTTCGCTGCTCAATGGCGGCATTCACGCCTGGGATGCAGCGGGTGGCGCCCTGGAAGCACAGTTCCGCCGACCGCCCCGCGCGACCTATCACGCCCGCTTGCGCAATCCGGCGGCGCTGGCCGACCGTGAATACATCCGCGCCCGCCTCGGTCAGCCTGATCTGGCGCTGCTCGATACCCGCAGCCCCGCCGAATACGCCGGCCATGATGTGCGCGCTGCCCGCGGTGGCCATATTCCCGGCGCGGTCAATCTGAACTGGACCGATGCCATGGACCCGCAGCGGCAACTGCGCCTGCAGCCCGATCCGGTGCTGCGGCAACTGCTGGACGCGCGCGGCGTGACCCCGGACAAGGAAGTCATCGTCTATTGCCAGACCCATCACCGCTCGGCGCACACCTACTGGGTACTGCGCCATCTCGGTTATAACCGGGTGCGCGGCTATCCCGGCGCCTGGTCGGAATGGGGCAATGATCCGGACATGCCGATCGAAGTGTGAGGAAAGATGCCCTAAACCCGCGTGCGGGATGAAGCACAGGGTACGCAATGCGCGTACCCTGCACGGCTGGGTATGAACATCAGTCCGCAGTGCCAGCAGCCACGAACAGCCGTTCACGGTAGAAACGCAACTCCTCGATGGAATCGCGTATATCCTGCAGGGCCAGGTGTGTGGATACCTTGCTGAATCCCTTGATCCCTGGATACCAGCGCCGCGCCAGTTCCTTGAGCGTGCTCACATCCAGGTTGCGGTAGTGGAAATAGGCTTCCAGTTCCGGCATCAGCCGCGCCAGGAAGCGCCGGTCCTGGCAGATGCTATTGCCGCAGATCGGCGACTTGCCGGCCGGCAGGTGCTGGCGCAGAAAGGCCAGGGTCTGCTGCTCGGCGTCGGCTTCGGTGACCGTGCTGGCGCGTACCCGGGCCAGCAGGCCGGATTCACCGTGCTGGCGCTGGTTCCACGCATCCATGGTGGCCAGCACGGCCTCATCCTGATGAATGGCCAGCGCCGGACCTTCGGCAATGATGCATAACTGGCTATCGGTGACGATGGTGGCGATTTCAATAATGCGATCGGTCTGTGGATCAAGGCCGGTCATTTCCAAATCAATCCAGATCAGGTTATCGGGGGACATGGCTGCTTTCGGGTTATGGGGCCGGGAAAAAGAGCTCGTGCGCTGGGCACGCGGGCGAAAAGTGTACGCTGAATCCGCCGGATGCGGAGGGGGTCGCGCATGGCGGGTCGGCGTCTGAGCGAGCGCCAGCAGGCGCGCATCGCCCGCCAGCAGGAACAGCGCCGCGCCCGCGCCGGCTGCGCGGATACCATCACCGAGGCCGGGCTTGGCCCGGAACAGACCGGGCTGGTGATCACCAATCATGGCGCCAGCGCGATTGTCGAGGATGCGCAGGAGCGCCTGTATCGCTGCGCGGTGCGGCAGAATCTGGGCCGACTGGCCTGCGGTGATCGGGTGGTGTGGCAGGTCGCCGACCCGGTCGCGGCCACCGGCGTGGTGGTGGCGGTGAATGCGCGCCGCTCGCTGCTCACCCGTCCCGACTATCACGGTCAGCCGCGCCCAGTGGCCGCCAATCTCGACGCAGTAGCGGTGGTGCTGGCGCCGGAACCGGAGCCGAGCGAATACCTGATCGACCGCTATCTGGTCGCGATCGCCGCCATCGGCGTGCAGAGCCTGCTGGTGCTGAACAAGATCGACCTGCTCAGCGAAGCGGCGCTGGCAGCGCTGCAGGCGCGTTTTGCACCCTACCGGCGGATCGGCTCTCCACTGCTGCTGGCCAGCAGTCGCAGCGCTCACGGTCTGGATACCCTGCGCGACTGGCTGCGTGATCGCGGCAGCCTGCTGGTCGGGCAATCGGGGGTCGGCAAGTCCTCGCTGATTCAGGCGCTGCTGCCGGATCGCGCCATTCGCATCCAGGCGCTATCCGCCGCGACCGGCCACGGCACCCACACCACCAGCAGCAGCACGCTTTATCACCTGCCCGGTGGCGGTGACCTGATCGATACGCCCGGCGTGCGCAGTTTTGAACTGGGCGAGATGGGCCCCGGCGATCTGGCGCGTGGCTTTCCCGAGCTGGCGCCGTATCTGGGTCAATGCCGCTTTTCCGATTGCCGCCATCAGAGCGAACCGGATTGCGCACTGCGCGCCGCGCTGGATCGGGGTGAAATTGCCCCGCGCCGTCTGGCCAGCTATCTGGAACTGCGCGCTACGCTGGCCGCCAGGCCGGGCTGAGTGCAGCGTGTCTTGCGCAGTCTTGCTGCCGTTTCTAGCCGCCGGACTGCTGTTGGGTCTGAGCAGCGGGCTGGCGCCGGGACCGCTGCTGACTCTGGTGGCCGGGGAAACCCTGCGCCATGGCCTGCGCGCCGGGATCGGCGTAGCTCTGGCACCGCTGCTGACCGATGCGCCCATCGTGCTGGCTACCTTTATGCTGCTGCGTCCGCTGAGCGACCGGGCGCTGCCGTTGGCGCTGCTCCATCTGGCCGGCGGGCTGTATCTGGCCTGGCTGGCGCTGGAAAGCCTGCGTTTCCGGGGTGCGGAACCGCAGGCTACCGTCGCGGCCGGTTCGCTGTGGCGCGGCGTGATCGCCAATATCCTGAATCCTAGTCCCTACCTGTTCTGGCTGGCGGTGGGCGCACCGACCCTGCTGGCTGCCTGGCGGCAAGGCTGGCCAGCGGCGGCGGCCTTCATCGGTGCCTTCTATACGCTGCTGGTGGGGACGAAAGTGCTGCTGGCGCTATTGTTGGCGCGGGTGCGCGGCACGCTGCGCAGTCGCGGCTATGTCGGGCTGATGCGCGCTTTGGGCCTGCTGCTGCTGGTCTACGCGCTGCTCTTGCTGGGCGAGGGTGGCCGTTTGCTGGTGTATAAATAAAAAGAAATAAAAGAATAATCTTTTATTATTTTTAAATATAAAAAAAGCAGTCTATTGTTGTGGCTATGTCCGTTTTCACTACTGCAGGAGTATCGTGCCATGCCCCGTTATCGTGCCTTCCTGCTCAGTGCCCTGGTGGCGCTGGGCGTGAACTTCGGCGCTGCCAGCGCCAATGCCGCGAATTTGACCCTGTTGAACGTGTCCTACGACCCGACCCGCGAGTTCTACAACGACTTTAACGCCGCCTTTAACCGCTATTGGCAGGCGCGCAGCGGCGATACGGTGACCGTACGGCAATCGCACGGTGGCTCCGGCAAGCAGGCCCGTTCGGTGATCGACGGTCTGGAAGCCGATGTGGTAACCCTAGCCTTGGCCTATGACATCGACGAAATCAGCGCCAAGGGTCGCCTGCTGCCGGCTGACTGGCAAAAGCGCCTGCCGAACAACAGTGCCCCGTACACCTCGACCATTGTGTTCCTGGTGCGCAAGGGTAATCCGCAAGGCATTCACGATTGGAACGATCTGGTGCGGCCGGGCATCGGCGTGATCACGCCCAATCCGAAAACGTCCGGTGGTGCACGCTGGAACTATCTGGCGGCCTGGGGTTATGCCCTGCGTCAGCCCGGCGGCGATGCGGCCAAGGCCCGCGAGTTCGTCACCCGTCTGTATGGCAATGTACCGGTGCTGGATTCCGGGGCGCGCGGCGCAACCACGACCTTTACCGAGCGCGAGATTGGCGATGTGCTGCTCACCTGGGAGAACGAAGCCTTTCTGGCGCTGGACTCGACCCGCCGGGGCGAATTTGAAATCGTCGTGCCGTCGGTCAGCATCCTGGCGGAACCGCCGGTCGCGGTGGTTGATCGCGTCGCCGAGCGCCGTGGCACCCGCGCCCTGGCCCAGGCCTATCTGGAGTATTTGTACAGCGCCGAGGGCCAGGATCTGGCGGCCCGCCATCATTACCGGCCACGCAATCCGGCCGTCGCCGAGCGCTATAAGGCGCATTTTCCGGCGGTCACACTGTTCACCATCGACGAGGTGTTCGGTGGCTGGGCGCAGGCACAGGCGGAACACTTCAAGGATGGTGGCAGCTTCGATCAGATCTATCAGGCGGGACGCTGAAGCCTGATGAGGGGATGAGGGCGCCTGGGTTGCTGCAATGGCGGGTTAACGCAACCCGCGTCCGGCTAGCGGGCGCGGGGAGTGGGGGAGTTAATGCAGCAGTGAGAACATCCGCCGCCGGTAGGTGATCACCAGCGGATCCTCGTTGCCGAGCATTTCAAACATCGCGATCAGGCCCTGGCGGCCGGCGCCATTCTCGAACTGCGGGTCACGGCGCAGGATATCCATGAACTGCTGCAACGCCGCCTCATAATCGCCAGCCAGCACACAGCGGGCGGCCAGTTGCCGGCGGGCAGCGCTATCGGCGGGATCACAGGCAAGCCGGGCCTCCAGCGTAGCCCGATCCGGTGCGCCAGTGGCCAGCTCGGCAAACTGCAGGCGCGCCAGCAGGCCACTGGCTGGCTGCCGGCTGCGTTCGTCCTCGGGCAGGCTCTGAAGCAGCGTGCGGGCCTCCACATCCTGGCCCAGTTGCAGCAGCTTATCGGCCAGCATCACTTTCAATTCATTGCTGTCCGGCTGATCGACCAGCGCCTCACGCAGCAGATCGATCACCTCCTCCTTTTGGCCCTCCTGCCAGAGCATCTCGATCTGCTCCTGGAGCGACGCGCCGCCCGGCCGCTGGCTCTGGAAGCGGTCGATGAGCGCGCGGTAAGCCGATTCCGGCTGCACGCCCACCAGTTGCTCGACGATCTGTCCCTGCCAGACCACGATCACCGTCGGCAGGCTGCGCACCCGGAAATGCCCGGCCAGCGCCTGCTCGACATCGGTGTTGACCTTGGCGAGCAGGAAGCCGCCCCGGTATTCCTGGGCCAGCTTGGCCAGCATTGGCATCAGCACCTGGCAGGGCTGGCACCAGTCGGCCCAGAAATCCACCAGCACCGGCACATGCTGGGAGTTTTCCACCACCAGCGTGGCAAAATTAAACTGGTCTACTTCAAAAATATAGGGCGAGTCGCTCATCATCACGTATCCGCAGAGGCCGCGCCGGACGGCGGCCGAAATCGTCTTGAGGCGGGAACTGCATGTCTATTGGAAATAAGGGCACCGGCCAGTTTTTCAAGCGCAAGGGGAATGCCGGCCTTAGCGTTCCAGGTGCTGGAACTTGTCGGGTTTGCCGTCCCAGTCGGCGGCATCGGGCAGGGCATCCTTCTTCTCGGTGATCACCGGCCATTGCTTGGCCAGTTCGGCGTTGAGTGTCAGGAAGTGTTCCTGACCGGCGGGCAGGTCATCTTCGGCGAAGATCGCCTGCGCCGGGCACTCGGGCTCGCACAGGGTGCAGTCGATGCACTCGTCGGGGTCGATGACCAGGAAGTTGGGCCCTTCGTGGAAGCAGTCCACCGGGCACACTTCCACGCAATCGGTGTACTTGCACTTGATGCAGTTTTCGGTAACGACGAACGTCATGACGGTTTACCTCGGTTTCCGGTGGCAATGGTCGATTATCTTAACCGCGATTAACCGAGTTGGGCAGTTGCGGAATTCCAGCCCCAGGCTCACCCATGCCGGGGCAGATGCATCACCGTTGCCCACTATCCCTCAACGAGGTGTCGTGCGATGCCTAATGCGGCTGATTTATCCGCTGGCCTGTTCACCCTGAGCTTTCCTGCCGCTGATTTCGCGCTGGCCCTGTTCATCGGCGCGCTGATCGGCATTGAACGCGAAAAGAAAAAGGCCGGTGATCAGGAAGCGGCTGCCGGTCTGCGCACTTTCATCCTGCTGGCTGAACTGGGCGCGACTGCGGCCTGGCTATCGCTGAAGATCAATCAGCCGGCTCTATTCCTGGTCACGGGCGTGCTGGCGGCCCTGGTGGCGCTGCTCGGCTATGCCACTGCGGCGCGCCGCAATCCGGATGCCTTTGATCTCACTACGCAGGTGGCAGTGATCCTGGTCTATCTGCTCGGCGGCGCTGTACTGCTGGGCTATCGGCAGGGCGCGGTCGCGCTGGCGATCATCACCTCGGCGCTGCTGGCCTATAAGCAGCCGCTGCACGATCTGGCCGGGCGCCTGGATCGCGATGATCTGTACGCGGTGCTGAAGCTGCTGATTGCAACCTTCGTGGTGCTGCCGGTGCTGCCCGATCAGACGGTGGATCCCTGGAATGCCCTCAATCCCTACAAGATGTGGTGGCTGGTGATCCTGATTTCCGGACTGTCCTTCGCCGGTTATGTGGCTTCGCGGCGCTTTGGTGCCCGGCGCGGCACGGCGCTGACCGGAGTGCTGGGTGGGCTGGTGTCGTCCACGGTAGTGACGCTGACCTTTGCCCGGCGCAGTCGTGAGGCCGATGCCGGGGCATTGGCGGATTCGCTGGCAGCGGGGCTGTTGCTGGCCTGGGTGGTGATGTTCCTGCGGGTGCTGGTGATGGTGGCGCTGCTTGGTCCGGCGCTGCTGGTGCCGCTGGCACCGCCGCTGCTGGCGATGGCGGGGATTGCGGCCGGGGGTGCGCTGTTGGGTTTGCATCGCCCGGCTGGCGTCGCGGCCATGCCTGATGAGGTGCCCTTGCGCAATCCGTTCAGCCTGACCGCCGCCTTGCACTTTGCGCTGTTTTTTGCGGCGGTGCTGGTGCTGGTGCAACTGGCGCGGCAGCATGTTTCCGGGCAGGGGCTGTATGTGGTCGCCGGGCTGGCTGGCTTGAGTGATGTCGATGCCATCACCCTGTCCATGATCGACTATGCGCGTCCGGGCGGTGCCGCAAGCGCCATGGCGGTTAACGCCATCATCATTGCCAGCGTCGGCAATACCGTGACCAAATGCGTCATTGCCCTGATGCTGGGCGCGCGTGCCTTCGGGCTGCGCATGGCGCTGGCAACGCTGGCGATCCTGGCCGGTGGCGGGCTGGTGATGCTGCTGCGCTGAGTCCGTCCAGTCCTGCCTGCGCTGTTGGGTGCCCTCTCCTGCTGCGGCAGAGGGCAGGGATGTCAAGCAGTTTTCAGGATGATTGTTGTGCCGCCACAATCAGTTCGGCGGCCTTTTCGGCAATCACCATGGTCGGGGCGTTGGTGTTGCCGCCGATCAGGGTCGGCATGATCGACGCATCCACGACCCGCAGGCCGCTCAGGCCGTGCACGCGCAGTTCGCTATCCACCACCGCCAGCGGGTCATGGCCCATCTTGCAGGTGCCGACCGGGTGATAAATGCTCTCGGCGCGGCGGCGGATGAAGTCGCGCAGTTCATCATCGCCTTGTACTGCCGCACCGGGAAACAGTTCCTCACCGCGATAGCCATCGAAGGCCGGCGCGGCGAGAATCCTGCGGCAGGTTTTTACGCCGGCGAGCAGGGTTTCCAGATCATCAGGGTGCTCCAGATAGCGCGGCTGCAACAGCGGCGGG
>DAITNL010000041.1:15560-19951 GCA_036834665.1 Candidatus Competibacteraceae bacterium
GCGGCGGGTCGCGCGGGTCGGCGCTGCGCAGAGTCAGCGCGCCGCGACTTTTCGGGCGCAGATCGCAGACATGCAGCGAATAACCGTAGCCGTGCCAGATGCGCCGGCCATGATCGTCGAGAATGGTCGAGGTCAGGTGATATTGCAGGTTGGGAATCGGCAGCGCCGGATCGCTTTTCACAAAGCCACCGGCCTCGGCCAGATTGCTGGTCAGGAAACCGTGCCCGTGGCGGTTATAGTCGATGATGCCCTTGAGCAGGCGCGGCAGGAACGACAAGGCAAAACCGTAGGACGCATGGCGGCGCTCGCGATGGGCGACGATCACATCGAGATGATCCTGCAGGTTCTGGCCAACACCCGGCAATTCATGCACCGGCGCGATGCCGTGCCGTTCCAGTTCCGCGCGCGGTCCAACACCCGACAGCAGCAGCAGTTGCGGTGAATTGATCGCCCCGCCCGACAGCAGCACCTCGCGCCGTGCCCGCAGTTCCACCGGGCGTCCATCACCGTCGAGATAGGCCACGCCCACGGCCCGCTGGCCCTCGAACAGCACCCGGCTGGCCAGGGCGCGGGTGATGACAGTCAGATTGGGCCGCTGGCGCACCGGATGCAGATAGGCGCGGGCGCTGCTGCAGCGGCGGCCATCCTTCTGGGTCACCTGATAAAAGCCCACCCCTTCCTGCTCGGCGCCGTTGAAATCGTCGCTGAGCGGATAGCCGGCCTCGCCGGCGGCGCGCACGAATACCGCGCTGATTTCGCTTTTCTGGCGCAGATCGGCCACATTCAGCGGCCCACCGACGCCGTGATAAGCGTTGGCGCCGCGCTCCTGATTCTGGTTGCGCCTGAACAGCGGCAGCAGATCGGCATAGCTCCAGCCGGGATTGCCCAGTTCCGCCCAGTGGTCATAATCCCAGCGGTGGCCACGGGTATACACCATGGCGTTGCTGGAACTGCTGCCGCCGAGAGTCTTGCCGCGCGGCCAGAACAGGGTGCGCCCGTGCAATGCGTCCTGCGGCGCGGTCTGGTAGCGCCAGTTCAGCACCTTGCTGCGCATCATGAAGAAGATGCCGACCGGAATATGAATCCACGGGCTGCTGTCCTCGGGTCCCGCTTCCAGCAGGCAGACCTGTTGCGCTGGATCGGCCGACAGGCGATTGGCCAGCACGCAGCCGGCCGAGCCCGCGCCCACGATGATGTAGTCGTACATGGCTCCAGATCCTCGACCCGGTGCATGGCCGGGCAGTTGTCGATAGGCGACGGAAGTCGCGGATTTTCCAAGACTAAGGGCTTTGCGGGCGGCCGGCTTGTCGAAAATGGCAGCGCTTTGTTGGAACTGGCTAAGCCACGGTGGCGACACTACACTTTCATGACACCTAGCGGCGCAAACAGCATAAGACCGGCCGTACCGGTCACCCATCACCCCTGCATAAAGTCGGCGCTGCGGTTTCACGGAGAAGCAATCCCTTGAGCAAGCTTTACATTTGGCAAAATCGCGGTTTTTTCATGGGCCGCCTGCCGGACATTTCCGAACACCGGCTGGGGTCGGCGGCGCTGTGCGTGGGCATTGACCGGCCGTTCCGGGTTCTGGAAAGCGAGAGCAGTGGCTGGCGGGAATGCCGCAGCATGCTGATTCCGCCCGGCTGCCTGCATGAGATTCAGGTCGGCGGCGCGCTGATGGCCATCCTGTTTGTCGAACCCGAGGGCGAGGATTACCCGGCGATCCACAACGCCATGGGCGAAGGCGACTGGCAATGCCTGTACGGGCTGGAGCACGAGCCCGAGGTATTGGCCGCACTCGCCGAAGTCTGGGCGTGCCAGCCCGACGCCCGTGCCATTCATGAGCTGCTTGACCGGCTGATCCCGCCGCCCGGGCCGGAACGGCGCCAGCAACTGCTGGATGGGCGCATTCAGCGGGTGATTCAGTTGATGAAGGAAGATCTCACCCACAGCTATTCGATGAACGAGCTGGCTGAATACGTCAATCTGTCGCCGACGCGGCTGGTGCATCTGTTCAAGGAAGAAGTCGGCGTGCCGATCCGCCGTTTCCGTCAGTGGCACCGGATGCGGGTGGTGGCGGCGCTGGTCGCCAAGGGCCAGACTCTGACCGATGCCGCGCTGGGCGCCGGTTTCGCCGATTCCTCGCACTTCAGCCGCGCCTTTCGCAACATGTTCGGTATCACCCCGTCCTCGGTGTTTGGCCGTGCCGCTAACGTGCAGATCGTGGTCGCCTGAATGGCTGCGCCTGTGGAGCCGATTCTGGTTGATAGCCACAATCACTTTGACGACGCCGGTTTCGACGACGATCGCGACGCGGCCTACCAGCGGGCGCGCGCCGCTGGCGTGACCACCCAGGTGCTGGCTGCAGTCAGTGCCCGCCTCTGGCCTGGCCTGCGCGCCGTCGTGGCCCGCTATCCGGGCTTGCATGCCTGCTATGGCCTGCATCCGGCCTACTTGGCCGAGCATCGCCCGGAACATCTGGCGCACCTGGCCGAGTGGCTGGTGCGGGAGCGGCCGGTGGCGATTGGCGAATGCGGGCTGGATTATTACCTGCCCGATCTCGATCCCGAGCTGCAACTGAACTATTTCAGCGAGCAGTTGCGCCTGGCCCGCCACCATGATTTACCGGTGGTGATCCATGCCCGCCATGCCGTCGATGCGGTGATCAAGCAGGTGCGGCGCTTTCCGGGCGTGCGTGGCGTGGTGCACAGTTTTTCCGGCAGCGAGGATCAGGCGCGCCGGCTGCTCGATCTGGGCATTCTGCTCAGCTTTGGCGGGCCGGTGACCTATGAGCGTGCCCGGCGGCTGCGCGCTTTGATCCAGACGCTGCCGCTGGACAGTCTATTGCTGGAGACCGACGCCCCCGATCAGCCGCTGGTCGATCATCGCGGCGAGCGCAACGAACCGGCGCGGGTCGCCGAGGTGCTGGCCTGCGTCGCCCGGCTGCGTGCGGCTGATCCGGCGGAGATTGCCGTTGCCACCACTGCCAATGCCCGCCGCCTGTTTGGACTGGGTGATCACGATGACTGAAGCCCAGTCGCGCACGGAAATCCTGATCGGCGCTGCGGGGCTGGCGCGCCTGCGCGCAGCGCGGGTGCTGGTGGCCGGGCTGGGTGGGGTCGGTGGTTATGCTGCCGAGGCGCTCGGTCGCGCTGGCATTGGCCATTTGACCCTGCTCGATCATGACGTGGTCGCACCGTCCAATATCAATCGCCAGTTGCTGGCGCTGCATTCGACGCTGGGCCGGCCCAAGGTGGCGGTGATGGCCGCGCGGCTGCATGACATCGATCCGGCGCTGGACCTGACCCTGATCGATGAATTCCTGCAAGCCGACGCCGCCGATGCGCTGGTGAGTGCTGCCGCCTATGACTATGTCGCCGACTGCATCGACAGCATCGCCTGTAAGGCGGCACTGGTGGCGGCCTGTCATCGCCACGGCATTGCGGTGATTTCCGCGCTGGGCGCGGGCAATTGCCTGGACGTAAGCCGGGTACGGGTTGCGCGCCTGAATCAGACCCGGATGTGTCCATTGGCCCGCGAACTGCGCCGCCGCCTGCGCGAACTGGATGCGCCGCTGAATTATCCGGTGATCTATAGCGATGAACCGCGCCGGCCACCGCTGCCACACCAGCCGCTTGATGGCGTCACGCCCGGTCGGCCACGGGCGGTGAACGGCACCATTTCCTACCAGCCCGCGCTGTTTGGCATCCTGCTGGCGGGAGTAATCATCCGGGAGCTACTCGGCGACCTGGCCTAGCACCACCGCTGTTCCTGCTTGGCAGTCCCGGCGGTGTCGTCATACTGTTGCGGAACGCCATTGCCGAGAGTCGACTCCCCATGAACTGGTCCCACACTACCCTCACCGAACGATTCGATATCCGTCTGCCAATCATTCAGGCGCCGATGGCCGGTGGTCCCGGCACGCCACACCTGGCGGCAGCGGTCGCTAATGCCGGTGGTCTCGGCGCGCTGGCCGGTGGCTATTTGCAGCCGGAGGCTCTGCGCCAGTCCATCGCCGAACTGCGCGCCCTCACCGATAGGCCCTTCCTGGTCAATCTGCCTGCGGCATTGCCCGTCAATATCGATACGGCCCACGTCGCCCGTGCCCAGCAACTGCTGGCGCCCTATCGCGCCGAACTGGGCCTGCCCGAGCTGAGCGGATCGCCGCCGGAACCGCCGAGCCTGCTGGAACTGCTGGATGTGGTGCTGGAAGAACAGGTTGCGGCGGTCAGCTTCATCTTTGGTCTGCCTGACCGCGTCTGCCTGGACGTGTTGCGCGAGGCCGGCATCGTGGTGCTGGGCACTGCGACCCATCTGCTGGAAGCGATCGTGCTGGAGGAAAGCGGCGCGGTTGATTTCATCATTGCGCAGGGCGCCGAAGCCGGTGGTCTGCG
>DAITNL010000042.1:0-19550 GCA_036834665.1 Candidatus Competibacteraceae bacterium
CGATTATCCTGTTTTCGTCATTCCCGCGTATGCGGGAATCCAGCGCTGCGTTGCACTGCCGTTTTCGTCATTCCCGCGCATCGGTAAACGGTATCACTTCAACATCCAGCGCGGCCGCGTGCGGCTCAACGCAGAAACTCGCGGCTGATGGCGCGGAAGCTGTCGGTACCGGCCTGACGCAGCCATTCAAACACCACCATCTCGCGGCTGACGATCTGCACACCGGCAGCGCGCATCCGCTCCAGCGCCAAATGCACATCGCCCGGCGCCCGCGACGACACCGCATCCGCGACCAGATAAACCTCCTTGCCCGCAGCGCGCAGCTCCAGCGCAGTTTGCAGCACGCACACATGCGCCTCGATACCGACGATCACCACTTGCTCACGGTCCAGCGCATCGATGCGGCGCATACAGCCCTGCTCGGCGGCGCAGGAAAAATGCACCTTATCGACAAACGCCTCCGCCGGCAGCAGTTCGCGAATTGCCGCCACCGTGCCGCCCAGACCCTGTGGATACTGCTCCGAGGCCAGCACCGGCACACCCAGCCGTTGCGCAACGCGGATCAGCCACACGCTATTCGCCACCACGCGCGCATTGTCGTGCACGGCGGGCAGCAGCCGTTCCTGTATATCCACCACCAGCAACGCCGAAGTCTCAAGTCTCATCAACATCCGTCAATTCGCCTCTGGCAATTCTGAATCAAATCCGCTCATCGCGGCATGAACCGCCCGGATCGGGCCCGCACAACATGACCCGCAACTTGCCGGCACACCGGTCCTCTCTGGCAGATCTCGCGGCTTGCGGCCATCTTCTACCGCCAGCAGCCGCACCTATTCGACAATCAGCGTGATCCGGGGTCCGCCAGGCGTCTCGCTCTGCACCACCCGGGTCTGCAACCCCTGCCAGGCCGGCGCCAGCAGATCCGTCGGGGCGCGACTCAGCGGATCATCGATGGCAAAGGTGAACAGGTGCATGCGCGGCTCCAGCTTCTGGCGAATCAGGCTGCCAACCCAGATCGGCCGCTCACCCTCGCCCAGGCGGGCATCGACATCCCAGAAACGCAGCACCCAGCGCAGCCGGGCATCCTCGTCATAACGCACCAGGGTCAGCTCATCCTCGCGGCCGGCATGGGTCTGCGGCAGCACCGGCAGCTCGTGCAAGGCCACCTGCGGACTCAGCCACAGCAGCATGCTCTTCAGCTCCAGCACCGGCGGTAACTGCCAGCCGGCCGCCAGCAGCCGGGTTTCCAGCTCCTCGCGACTGCCCGCCCACTGCAGTACAAAATCCTGCCGGCGCTGCCCACCAAAATCACGGCGCCGCTGCGGCAGCTCGCGCCAACCCTCCGCCCACCAGTGCGCCTGTTCCTGCCGCTGCAGGGTCGTACGCGCTTGGTAGCGCTGCAGATCGGCGCGATAGTCGAGCGTCACATGCAGCAGATCCATGACCAGCAGGGCCAGCACGCTATAGGCCAACAGCCCGCGCCAGGCCAGCGCCGTCTGCCGGTGATGGTTATAGGCCAGCGTCAGCACCGCCACCCAGATCAGCCCCAGGCACAGCCCGGCCAGGGTATCGGTCAGCCAGTGCACGCCCAGATACAGCCGGGCAAAGGCAATCGGCACAATCAGAAACGCCGCCGCCAGATACACGATCCAGCGCCGCGGCGGCGGCAGCTCACGGGCAATCAGGGCCGCCAGAAAGCCAAACACCAGGGTGCTGAATGTGGCATGGCTGGAGGGGAAGGAATAACCCTGCAGACCGGCGGCGACCTCAGCCGGACTGGATACCGGCAGCAGCCAGCGAAACAGCAGATTGGTGACCATGCCAAAGCCCAGCGCCGCCAGCCAGTGCCAGGCCGCCGAGCCGTTGCGCCGCCAGACCAGCCAGCCAAACACCACCACGCTCAGCGGCAGAGTCACTTGATAATCGCCCAGCTCGGCGGTGAACACCATCAGGGCATCAGCCCAGGGCGTGCGCAGTTCCTGGAAAAAGTGGTACAGGCTCTGATCCAGACCGCTGGGTAATTGATGACCGGCCGCACTCAGGCTCAGGCTGAGCAGCAGCACACTGCCCAGCAGCAGCACCGCCAGGGTCGCCAGACCGCGCAGTTCGCCTTTTTCCGGGTCGAGCAGCGACGCGCCAATCGGGCCAATCAGGCGCCGACCACGGCTCCAGGTGGAAAAGCGCTGCAGCCAGTCGGTCGCGTGTGCCTGGAACAGGCGCACGGCATGCGTCACCAGCCAGGTGGTCAGCCACAGCAGGACGGCGATGATCAGGATCAGCACCACCAGCCGCCCGGCCACCCGTGAGGCAATCTCCAGCGAGGCGCCAAACGCCATCCCCGGCACCAGATAGGCCGGTGCCCACAGGATCGCCGAGACCACGTTGGCGATCATGAAATCGCGCCAGCTCATGTCCATCATTCCGGCCACGGTGGGAATGGTGCCGCGCACCGGACCGAAGAAGCGCCCAAACAGCACACCCTTGCCGCCGTGCTTGCGGAAAAAATCCTCACTGCGCCCGATCAGTTCCGGGTGGCGGGTGAATGGCCAGACCCGGCGCACGCCCTGGTGAAACACCCGGCCAATCCAGAAGCTGATGGCATCGCCGGCGACCGCGCCCAGCGCTGACCACCAGTAGGCTGACCAGAATTCGACATGACCGAGGCCAATGAAAGCGCCCAGGGTGAACATGATCAGGGCGCCGGGGATGATGACGCCGACGATGGTCAGCGATTCACACAGGGCGGTGATGAAAATCGCGGCACTCATCCAGCCAGGATGGGCTGCGATCCACTCGAACATCGCATTGACGAACTCGGACTGCATGGCAGGATGATTTTCAGGTCGCGGTTGGGTCGGGGGCGTCGGGGTCGAGCTGATTGCGTGCCGAAATTATGGGGGTGAACGACGCCTTATGCCACAGCAGGACGCAACTTTGCTACCACGACCAGCCGCCCGCCGCGCGCAACGGTGCGCACGCCTTGCCGGACATGTGTCGCTTGAAAACCGGGCGGGTGGAAATCCGCGCCGCGCCTACGGCACAGGATGCGCAAGGCACTAGGATTGAGTGTGGCTTGAGCAGTTGCGCGGCAAACCTCGCCCTGTACGGCGGGGCCTGCCGCAGACCAGGATTCAGCGCTTCTCAACCCAATCGCCGTTGCGGATCTTGCTAACCAGACTTGCCAAATCATGATCGGGCATATCGTTCAGGCAGCGGATCAATTCCGTAAACAGGATCGGCCGCCGCACGATGATCTCGCGTACATCGCTGGAAATCTTGCCCGCCAAGGCCAGCAGATAATCAAAATCCTCACCGAGATCAGCCGCCAGACGCCGAATCGTATCTTCCGATAGCGGTAACGTATGGCCCCGCTCGATTTTGCTCAAATAACCCGGTGCAAGACCAACGCGCAAAGCGGTCTGACGAATTGAGTAGCGGTTATTGGCTTGACGATAGCGTTCGCGCAACAAACGGGTATGGTGACCAAAGTGTTCCATGACGACCCCCAACAATATATATCAAAATAATGACATTAAGCAGGATTTCAGCTTGTGAAATGGGTCAGCGATAGACCCAAAAAAAACCACGACATGTATCGTTATCTAGATATAAGCAAAACCGGGGCCAGGCGCTATTTCTTCAAAAATCCATTAAAAAAATAATTTAAAATACAGTTGGATAACAAAAAAAAGCACCCCATAAGGGTGCTCGGAGGACTCTAAAGGGCTGCTAAAATTCCAGCGGGTTTTTCACTTTGAAACGTCTGTTTCACGCCCTCGTTTCAAATTGAAACATGGACGTGTGAAATGCCACCCGGAACGGCGGGGCTTGCCGCGCACCGGGTCAGGCCAAGGGCGGGTTCTGGCGCAGCCGACGCCAGAGCGTGGTCCGGCTGATACCCATCTCCTGGGCAACCAGACCGAGATTGCCGTCATGCTTGTCCAGCAGGCGTTCAATCTCGATCCGCTCGATCTGTTCGAGTCGCGGTAGGCCGGTAGGGTTTAACGATGCCATCGGCAACCAGTCGCCCATATCCAGTTGATCGTCGGCATTCAGCAGCACGGCGCGCTCAATCAGATTTTCCAGTTCGCGGATATTGCCCGGATAATCGTAATCGCATAGCGCCTGCAAGGCTTCGGTACTGATCCGGGTCACCGGGCGCCGCAGGGCCTGGCCAAATTTCTTCAAACTGTGTTCGACCAGGGCTGGAATATCGCTCAGCCGTTCGCGCAGCGGCGGCATGTGAATCGGAAAGACATTGATGCGGTAATACAAATCCGTGCGAAAACGGCCCGCACGGACATCCTGTTCCAAATCGCGATTGGTGGCGACAATGATGCGCACATCGGCACGCTGATAGTTGCTTTCGCCGACGCGCCGGAAACGGCCATCCTGCAGCACCTGCAACAGCTTGGTCTGCAGCGCCGGACTCATTTCGCTGATTTCATCCAGCAGCAGAGTGCCGCCGTCGGCCGCTTCGAACAGGCCCTTATGGTCGCGCACCGCGCCGGTGAACGCGCCGCGCCGGTGCCCAAACAGCTCGCTTTCCAGCAGCGCCTCGGACAGTGAGCCGCAGTTCTGTTCGATGAAGATGTTGCCATGGCGCGGCCCGTGGTGATGAATGTAGCGCGCCAGCAGGGTTTTGCCGGTGCCGGTTTCGCCGGTGAGCAACACGGTTACCGAACTGTCGAGCACTCGCTGCACCTGGTCCATCACGCCGCGCAGGGCAGCACTCTTGCCGATGACATCGAGGTCGCGCACGTCCTGGCCGATGCGCTGCCGCAGGAAGATGTTTTCATCGTGCAGCCGGGCGTTGGCCAGGCGCAATTCCTCCAGCAAGCGCCCGTTTTCCACAATCAATTCGTAGCTTTGCAGGGCACGCTTGACCATGACGCGCAGTTCCTGCCGCTCCCAGGGCTTGACGATGTACTGATAGATATGGCCGCGATTGATCGCGTCGATCAGGGCGGCGTTATCGGTATAGCCGGTAAGGATGATGCGAATGATGCGCGGGTCAATCTGGATCACCCGCTCGAACATCTCCACACCGGTCATGTCCGGCATGCGCTGATCGGCGATGATCAGGGCGATCTCGCGCTCGGTCTTGAGGATTTCCAGGGCTTGCAGGGCGCTGTTGGCGGTGAAGACTTGATAATCGGCCTCGAAGGTCAGCTCCAAGGTGCGCAGGATTTCCTTTTCATCATCGACGATCAACAGGCTGTAGCGCTTCATGACGCTCCCCGCGGCTGGCGAATTGGCAGTTCCAGTGTGAATTCACTGCCCCGGTCAAGGCAACGGGTTACTTCGATTTTGCCACCGTGCTTTTGCGCGATACCGTAACTGATGCTCAGCCCCAGCCCGGTGCCGGCGCCAACGGCCTTGGTGGTGAAAAAGGGATCAAATAGCCGGTTCATATGTTCCTCGGCAATGCCGACGCCGTTGTCGCGGATCGCAATACGCACACGCTCACCCGGCGTGACGGTGCAAGTACGAATCCAGACCTCACCCTGGCCGGGAATGGCCTGCGCGGCGTTTTGCAGTAGATTCATGAAAATCTGATTGATCTGCCCCGGATAGCATTCCACCCGCGGCAGCCCGCCATATGCACGATGCACACTGATCCGACCCCGGTATTGCGCTTCGAGCAGGTTCAACGTTGATTCAAGACCCTCGTGCAGGTCGGCCAGCACCAGACCGGTATCGTCGGTGCGCGAAAACGTGCGCAGATCAAGCACGATCTTTTTCACCCGCGTGGTGCCATCGCGGCAACTGGTTATCAGTTCATGCAGGGTCGCGCGGATCTTGCCCGGATCAGCAGCCGGATTGCGCCCGTCCAGTGCTGCGGCCAGCCGCTCGGTATAGTCCTCGATCAGGTCCAGATTGCTATGCACATAACTGATGGGATTATTCAGTTCATGCGCGACGCCCGCCACCAGCAGGCCCAGCGAGGCCATTTTCTCGGATTGCGTCAACTGCTGCTGGGTGCGGCCCAATTCCTGATAGGCGGTTTCGATCTGCTGGTGGCGCTGCTGCAATTCCTGGTTGGCGCTGGACAGCTCCTGGGTGCGGGCGGCGATTTTGTCTTCCAGATCGCGGTTTACTTCCTCCAGCAACTGACGGCGTTCACGCTCGGCGCTGAGCGCGCGCAGCAGCAACAGCCCGCCGTGCACCAGCGCCACGATCACGAGCGCGGCAACGACCGGCAGGCACAGCCCAAGGCGGGCAAACAGCCACTCGGCCCATGCCACGCACAGCGCCGCGATCAGAACACTCGCCAGCGTCGCGGCGACTGGATTGATCCAGGCCAACAGCAGACCGGTCAGCAGCGCCAGCGCCAGCAGCAGCAGACCCCGTTCCAGCGGCGCCGGCTCGGTCAGGAACTGTTCCGCCAGCAGATCAGCGATGATCTCGGCCTGAATTTCCACGCCAGCCGCTGCCTCTCCATTCACCCAGGAAAATGGCGTCAGGAACATATCGCCGGACAGGCGCTGTGGTTCCGGAATCGCCTCCAGCCAGCGCCCGACCAGCACGATCTTGTCCGCGAAAAGGCCCGGCGGCAACATACGCTCGAACTGTAAAGCCTGATAGTAGGAAACGGCTTTGATGGTTTTCGGCGGTCCCTGATAGTTGATCAAGTGTTCCTGCAAGAAATCGATTGGCTTGAGCTGTCTTGCGAGCGGCAGCGTGGCGTGTTCTGACTGCGGACTGTGCTGCAAGGCGCGCCGCACCACCTGCAGGGCAAAGGACGGCATATCCGGCGCCAAGAGCCGCGCCCGCCGCACCACGCCATCCCGGTCGATGCCGACAAAGGGATTGCCCACCGTGGCCACGTCGCGCAGCAGCGGCATGGGATCAACGCGCAGGGTATGCCGAAACATAGGATCGTCCACCGCCGCCAGCGCACTGACCAGCACCACGTTGCCGCTCTCCTGCACGGCACGGGCGAATGCCTGATCCTCGGCCGCTTGCGAAGGCTCCGAAAACAGGATATCGAAGCCAATCGCGCGCGCACCGGCTTGCTTGAGTTTTTGAATCAACTGCGCATGCAGGCTGCGCGGCCAAGGCCATTGCTGACCGATTTCGGCCATGGAGGCTTCGTCAATGGCGACGATGATGACCGATTCCGGCGGCGGCAAGGGTCCACGCAGGATAAACAGCAGATCCAGGCCCTTGAGTTCGAGAACGGTAAAAAAAGGCATCTGGCTCAGCAGCAGCGTGATCCCGAAAGCCGCAGCGGCGATAAACGCCACCGGCAGGATGCGGACTTGCCTGAGTGACACGGCCTTGGCTCAGACTGGACAAGGATCCTTCCAGACCAGCCGACCATTCACCAGCACCCAGCAACCGGTTGCGGATTGCCCAGCGCCAGTGGTCACGGTTACAAAAGCCTGATCGGCAGCGATCGAAGCCAGATCAAGCTGCACGACATGGGTCTTGCCATCGGCATCGGTGATGACCACCCGCGCGGTATTGGCCTCGGGCTTGAATAGAGTCTCCAGAGAGACCGCAGAGCCTGTTAAGCGCATTGCATTCCTCCTCGCCAAACGTGACTAGAAATTCAGGGTTACCCGTCCGAAAAACGTCCGCTCAGGGACATACAGCGGATTGGCGCCTCTTTGACCTACACCGGTCTGAAAGCTATTGTCCTGGAAATTGAATTCACGATCCAGCAGGTTTCTGACCTCGAAGGCCACCAGACCCAGGCGCTTGGGCAGGCGATAACCCAGACCGGCATTCACCACCGTGAAATTCTCGCTTTCGGCGGGCAGCGGTGTAAATGACGACAGATTCAGATATTGAATTCTCTGATTGACATAGGCCACGCCAAGCCCGGCAAAGAACCCGGACGGATCGAAATACTGCACGCTCAAGGGCACGGTCAGAGTACGCAACTGGTTGGGCGTGCCCATGAAAATTTCCGTCAACAGACCTTCCTGGATTTCGAAATCCTCATACAGCCACTTCACGCTTACCGCCCAATCCCGACTGGGCATCCAGTGCAGATAGGCGCTGTAGAAATTATTATGATTCTTCTGAATTTCATAGAACTCCGGCACATCCAGCGTCCCGAAAGGCACTTCATTATCCTGGCTCAGCGCCTCCAGCCCGCCGAACAGGGTTTTGCTGAACCGTACATCAAGACCCACGCCGTAGTTCCTCGATACCGTCATATTGAAATAGTCATTGAGCTGATTGAACCCAGCGATCTGCGTCGGCTCAATAGTCTGCTCAACTGAATTCGCGCGCTTGACCGTCTTGAAAGCAGCGGCGCGCAATGACAGATTGTCATTGATCGCCCATTGCACACCCAGTTTTGGATTGAACTCATTCAGCTTGGCCGATGGATCGTCCGTTGATTCATAGCCAAGGCCCACAGTCCAGATCATGCGCTCGGGCAGCTTGATAGTGGTGTAGCCATAGATGTTTTGCTGGGAACTGTTGGTATCGGGCTGCACAAAGCCCACAAACTCATTATCAAACGAATAGGCGCCCAGTCCGGCGATAATATTGAATTGATCGGCCCGGTACAGCATCTGGGCCTCGGCCTGTGTTCCCTGATCGCGCGAACCGATGGATTCGTTGATCCGGGTATAAGTCAGGACATCGCTTTGATCCTTATAAATGACGGAAGCGATCAGATCGGTTTGTGGCGATAGCGAATAACGCGCGCCAACCCGGGCTGTTTCCTGGCCGAAATCCTGTTGCTGAAACCTGCGGAACGAGCCATCAAAACTGGATACCAGATCGCCGTTAGCCGTATCTCGGCGACGATATTCAGCCTGTAGACTGAAATCCGCCGTTACAGCAAACTGCGCGAACAGGTTATAGATATCGTGTTCCAGATCATTATTCTCGCGATAGCCGTTACTCTGGTAGTGAAACTGACCAACGCTATAGGACCAGCGATCCGTCAATCCGGACAGCACCAGATTATCGGCCCAGGTATCCAGACTGCCGCCCAGTGCCGAAGCCAGCAGAGTCGCGCGATCCTGCACGAACAGCGGATTGAATTCATACAGCGAGGGGGTGAGCGGGCCACCCTGTGCAAGCATCAGCTTGGTCTCAGCCATTTGCGGCTGAATCGGATTCATATTGATCGGTTGCAATAACTGCGATTGCAGCAATTCACTGACCCGTGCCGGCTCCCGATTCGGCAAGGCCATATAGGAATCCGCCAGCAAGCGGTGGGCTGAATAATTGGCGGGATCACGATTGACGGATTGCCAAGCCTCGCGCAGGCCCAGTTCGGTAAATCCGACTTCATTGTAAATCCGCCCCAGAGTCGCAGAGCGGGTCGCCAGATCTTCATCCAGCAACAGACGCGACCGATACACCGCCCGGTCATCATTCAATTCAATGGATTTCTGCAGACTTTCCACCGCCTGCACCGGCCGATTGATGCTCTGCAGGCGAATCGCGTCGTACAGATAGGGCGTCGGATCATGCGGGTCCAGTTGCTTGGCGATATCCAGGTATTTTTCTGCGCGCGGATCGTCCTTGATTTCATAAAACGCCTTGCCGAGATAACTGTTATAAAGCGCAACGCGCGGCTCCAGCAGCGTGGCCTTGCGCATGGCCTCCAGCGCTGCAGCGTCCTGATTATGCCGGAACAGCGCCAATCCCAGGCCGAGTTGCGGCAGGCCCAGGGTCGAATCCTGGCCGATAGCGGTCTGAAACGCTGCGCGGGCTTCGTCAACCCGATGATTCGCCAGTTGCACGAATCCCCACACGGTATTGACCATCGCATCATCCGGCGCGTGCTGCCGTGCCTGCTGCGCGGCCTTGACCGCTGCCCGCAAGCGCCCCGTGCTCAGCAGCAGGCTGCTTTCCTGCACCCGCGCGCGCGCACTGTCCGGTGCCAGTGCAACGGCTGTTTGTGCCGCTACCAGCGCCGCATCCAGATCAAACCCGGCCTGGTGCGCCAGACTCAGGCTGAGATACGCAGCAGCCGACTGCGGATCAACGGCCACCGCGCGCTCGGCGCTGGCGAGTGCTACGGCATTGCGGTTCTGCACCAGGGCAATACTGGTGCGCAGACTGTAGGCATCGGCATCGCCGGCATCCCGCGCCAGCGCCCGGTCAATGGCCTGTTCAGCAGCGGGAATGCGTCCGGCCAGCAGTTCGCGGCGCGCTACGCCGGTCCAATAGCCCGGCGCCTGCGGATCGCTGACCTCTGCGACCGGACCACGACCGGTCAGGTCGGGATAGTAAAGCGACCATTGCACCGCATCGAGCGGATTGAGCAGCACGGTCTTGCGCGGCGCCTCGCCCAGACGGACATCGGCCTGTTCAGACGCAGCCACCAGCACGCTGCCTTGCGGATTGCTGAATTCCACCAGACCGTTCAGCACCGCCAGCCGCGCGCTCGCGTCCGGCGCCACCGCCAGATTGAATTCGGTGCCACGAATGGTCGCGGTAGCCGGCACGGTCTGGATGTCGAGTGGCTGACCGCTGCTGCGCACCCAGATTTCACCGCTGAGCACGCGCAGCACACTGCGCAGCGCCTCGGTCGTGGTGGCGATGAAACCTTCGGGCGCCGGCGCCACCTGTTTCAGCTCCAGGCGGCTGTTGGCATTCAGCTTGAGCTGAGTGCCATTGCTCAGCAGCACCGCAACCCGACTGCTCTCGCCGGTGCGCAACACCTCGCCGGCGGCGAGCACTGCCCCGTCCGCAATCGGCTGCCAACGCCCTTCGCGCAAGACCTCGGCGCTGCCCAACAGGCTGATCACCTGCCCCGCCTCCTGGGCCCAGGCAGAGCCGATTGGCGCCAGCAACAACAGATACAGCCCTTGCAGCAGCCAGCACCATCGCGAAACATTCAGATGCATTCCAGTCCGTATCTGCAACGCATACCGCCCCTGACTTTGTTGCATCACTCAAGCATCCTATTGTTAATTAAGCGTAATCAACCTAATGCCAACCATGCCGAAACAGCATAACTATCTAAAAATATGACGTTTATTAAAATTTTACTTTGACTATTGTATGTCAGCAGGTACCCATATTCAGCCTATGCTGTCTCGCTGCAAAATCCCGCATAATCCGCCTGTTTCCATCCTGTCCCTTGGAGAATCGCGCCATGCGCACCTGCATCCTTCGCGCCGCCGCCGTGCTGTTGCTGGCCCTGTCCGCACCCGGATTTGCCGCCGAACCGGCCAGAAGCGTGGCGCTGACCCAGATCGTCGAGCATCCCTCGCTGGATGCCGCCCGACGCGGCATTCTCGATGAACTGGCCGCTGCCGGTTTTGTGCAGGGCCAGAATCTCAGCGTCGATTATCAGAACGCTCAGGGCAATCCGGCCACTGCGGCGCAGATCGCTCGCAAGTTCGCCGGTGCGCATCCTGACGCCATCGTGGCCATCGCCACGCCTTCGGCGCAGGCCGTAGCTGCGGCCACCCGCGATATCCCGATCATTTTCTGCGCGGTCTCTGATCCACTCGGCGCCAAACTGGTCGGCAATCTCGACCAGCCCGGCGGCAACATTACCGGCACCCGGGATTTTCCGCCGATCGCCGAACAGCTCGCCTTGATCCGTGAACTGTCGCCCCAGGCCAAAACCCTCGGCGTGATCTACAACCCCGGCGAGACCAACTCGGTGTCGATCATCGCCGCGTTGCGGCAATTCGCGCCCGGTGCGGGCTTTGCGGTGCTTGCCGCCGCTGCGCCGAAATCCAGCGATGTGCTCAGCGCCGCGCGGCAACTGACCGGCAAGGCCGAGGCGATCTACATTCCGCTGGATAACACCGTAGTTTCAGCGCTGGAGGCGGTGATCAAGATTGGCCGGGAAGCAAAAATCCCGGTGTACAGCGCCGATACCGATTCAGTTGGGCGCGGCACGGTGGCCTCGCTGGGCTTTGATTACTACGACGTTGGCCGCCAGACCGGCCAGCAGGTGATCCGGGTGCTGCATGGCGAGAAGCCCGCGGCCATTCCGGTCGAGCGGGTGAAAAAGCTCAACCTGTTCCTCAACCTGGACGCAGCGGCGGCCATGGGCGTGACCGTGCCCGATGCAGTACGCCAGCGCGCCGTAAACCTGCCAAAGCCCTGAACGCCGGTCATGAGCCTGATCGCCCTGCTCGGCGCGCTGGAAATCGGTTTGGTCTTTGCTCTGGTGGCGCTGGGCGTCTATCTCTCGTTCCGGGTGCTGCAGTTTCCCGATCTCACCGTGGATGGCAGCTTTCCGCTGGGCGCGGCGGTGGCCGCCATCCTGATCGTCAACCATGTCAATCCCTGGCTGGCGACCGCGGCTGCGGCGCTGGCTGGAGCATTCGCTGGGCTGACCACTGCTTGGCTGAACCTGCGTCTGGGCATCCTGAACCTGCTGGCCAGCATCCTGACCATGATCGCCCTGTATTCGATCAATCTGCGCATCATGGGCCGGCCCAATGTGGCGCTGCTTGGCGAAACCACCGTGCTCAGTCCCCTGCAGGAGCTGGCGCTGCCGGTCTATGTAACGACGCCAGTGGCGTTCGCGCTGGCGGTGCTGCTGATCAAGGCCGCGCTGGATCGTTTCCTCAACTCGGAACTGGGACTGGCACTGCGCGCGACCGGCGCCAATCCACGCATGGCCCGCGCCCAGGGCATCCACACCGGCCAGGCCACCTATCTGGGCATGGCGCTGAGCAATGCTCTGGTGGCGCTGGCCGGGGCACTGTTCGCCCAATCACAGGGCAGCGCCGACGTGACCATGGGCGTGGGCGTGATCGTTGTCGGGCTGGCGGCGGTGATCGGCGGCGAAGCGCTGCTCAATCCGCGCACGGTCGCCTGGGCTACGGCAGCCTGCGTGTTTGGTTCGCTGTTGTACCGGCTGATCGTGGCGCTGGCGCTGAATGCCGATTTTCTCGGCCTGCAGGCCCAGGATCTGAATCTGATTACTGCGGCACTGGTGGCGGCAGCGCTGGTATTGCCGCGCTTGCGGGCGGGGAAAACGCCATGATCGAAATTCGCCACATGCAGGTCACGTTCAACGCCGGCACGCCGTTGGAAAATCCGGCCCTGCGCGGCATCAATCTGGACATTCCCGCCGGCCAGTTCCTGACCGTAATCGGCGGCAACGGCGCCGGCAAGTCCACCCTGCTCAATGCCCTGTCCGGTGAGATCAGCGTCAGCGCGGGCCGTATCGGCTTTGATGGTCAGGACGTGACCCACTGGCCGGTAGCGCAACGGGCGCGCTGGGTGGCGCGGGTGTTTCAGGATCCGCTGGCGGGCACCTGCGCCGAGCTGACCGTGCAGGAAAACCTGGCGCTGGCGGCGGCGCGTGGCCAAGGGCGTAGCCTGCGCCCGGCGCTGACGGCAGCGGCGCGCGCTCGGTTCCGGGACAGTCTGGCACGGCTGGGGCTGGGACTGGAAAACCGTCTGCAGGATCGCATGAGCCTGTTGTCCGGTGGTCAGCGTCAAGCAGTCAGCCTGCTGATGGCCACCCTGCAACCGATGAAGATTCTGCTGCTGGATGAACACACCGCCGCTCTCGATCCGAAAACGGCGGCGTTCGTGCTGGACCTGACCCGGCGCATCGTCGCCGAGCGGCAACTGACCGCGCTCATGGTTACGCACAGCCTGCGCCATGCGCTCGATATCGGCACGCGCACGCTGATGCTGCATCAGGGGCGGATCGTGCTCGACATCGCCGGCACCGAACGCGCCCGGCTGGACGTGCCGGACCTGCTGCGCCTGTTCGAAGTCGCCCAGGGCGAGCCGGTCACCGATGACGAGCTGCTGCTGGGCTGATGCCGATTACGACGCATGCCGCCCCGACTGCACGCCTACAGGGCGCGGGTGCTGGCTGTGCGGAAAGCCTCGCGCAGTTCTTCAAAGGTCCGCGTCACCGGGAATTGCGGGAATTCATCAATGACGTTCTGCGGCGGACGGAACAGGATACCGGCCTCGGCTTCGGCAAGCATGGCGGTATCGTTGTAGGAATCTCCGGCGGCGATGACCCGGTATTGCAGACCGTGGAAGGCCTGCACAGCGGCACGCTTGGAATCGGGCTGACGCAGGGTATAGCCGACCACGCGATCCTCGACCACCTCCAGCTTGTGGCAGAACAGCGTCGGCCAGCCGAGTTGACGCATCAGCGGCTGAGCGAATTCATAAAACGTGTCCGACAGGATCACCACCTGAAAGCGTTCGCGCAGCCAGTCCAGGCACTCGCGCGCACCCTCCAGCGGCCCCATCCCGGCGATGACCTGCTGAATATCGGACAGCTTCAGACCGTGCTGGTCGAGCAGCGCCAGCCGCCCACGCATCAGTTGATCGTAATCCGGAATATCGCGGGTCGTCAGCCGCAGCTCCGCAATGCCGGTGCGCTCGGCGACGTTGATCCAGATTTCCGGGACCAGGACCCCTTCCAGGTCCAGGCAGGCGAGTTCCATGAACAATTCCCCCTGTTGCGCACCACCGGCGCGGACGCGGCGGCGCATGCGGTTTGGCGTAGATTGGGCAAAAAAGCGCCGCTACGCTAACCGTTTGCCAACGCTGCCGCAAGAGCTGCCCTGCTCAGCGCACAACGGTACTGTCGGCGATCAATTCGGCCAGCTGCTCGGTATTCAGGCGCAGACGCAGCGCCAGTACCCGGATCAGATCGATGGCCGCCTTGGAATTCTGCTCCAGGAAGGGCATGAAATCGCGGCGATGGATCACCAGCAGTTCGCTCGGCGCCAAGGTAGTCGCGCCCGCCGAGCGGCCCAAGCCATCGAGCATGGCAATCTCACCGAGAATCTCCCCCGGTCCGACAATGCCGAGCACGATATCCTGGCTTTCGCGGTCGCACACGCTGACCTTCAATCGCCCGCTGAGCACCACGAACATCTCTTCACCGGCATCAGCGCGGGAGAACACCGCCTGCCCGGCCGACAGGGTCAGCGTGCGCGACAGGGCAATGATTTTTTCCAGATGGGCGCTGGAGAAGTTGCGAAACAGCAGGCTGCGGCGCAAGGCGGCCATCTTTTGCTGGGCTGGCGGTGGCGCGGCAGTCGCATTGCCGCCACTCAGCGCCAGGGCACCATGCAACTGGCTGGCGATCAGCGGCCGCTTGATGCAGATATAGTCGGATTCGAGCGCCGGGACCGCCGAGGCCAGGATGACGCTGATACCGGGCACATCCTGGCGGTATTCATTCCAAAACTGCATCGCCACAGCATCATCGGCGTTGATGATCGCCATGCTGGCTGCTGTACGCGGATGCTCGACGAGCTGATAGCTGACCTCGTTATTGCTGGCCACCGACAGGATATTACGAATCATCCGCCGCTCGCGGTCCACAAAGCCGATGGTATTGACCGTTACAACCTTAATCGCCACAGGTATATCCCTCCCTATATTTCCAAACCGTCTGCCGCTGATGCTGTTAAAAATGTCGGAGGATCATTATGGACGAAACGCGGGCTATTCGTATCCAGCGCTGCCTGATCAATTTGCGGCTGGTGGCGCAAAACGCAGCGGTTCGGCCAGCAGCGGTACAGAGTCGGGCCAATAGGTGCCACCGGCGGCAAAGGGTTTGTCAGGATCAATCAGCGTTTCCACAATGCCCACGCCATAAGTCATCACGGCGGGATTCTGCACATCCACAGGCCGGTCCGTAATCACCTCGCCTGGCTGGTATGGCCGACCGTCCTGATGGGCGAATCCCTCCTGCTCCTCCCGGAAATACTGGAACGTCACCGGCGTTTCCGGGAACACGTCCTTGCCCTTGATGTAGCGTTGCGTGACCACAACCTGCCGATAGCGACGGGCGGCGGCCAGGGCGTCGTCCTTGGGCGGATAAAGCAATTCGCCGCGAATGACGGCCTCGGCATCCAGGTAATCGCCACGGGCGGTAAACGCACGCAGCAGCGCCTGTCGCTGCGCCTGACTGGCCTGGAACGCGGCAGCGCTGCCGGTGTCGAGCGCTGGCCAGGCACCGGCATAGCCGTTGCGCGGTTGGATGGCATCGTTCAGGAAGCGCTCAATTGCGGTGGGCATGTCGCCATACAGGCTGGCACCGACCACATTGTCGAGGAAATGGCGGAACTCGCCCTTGCCCAGGTGACGGTTGAGCGGATCGCCGAGGCGCGCCTGACCGGGCGTTTCCCCGGGTGCGGCTCCGGGGTGGGCCTGATAGCCCAGATAATCCATCTCCCGCCAGCCGAGCGCGCCGGGAAACTTGCGCGGCAGGGCCCAGGTGGAATCGACAGTGCTGCCTACTCCCGAGGTGAAGCCGGTCAATTCGCTGCTGGCGATACCGCTGTGGCAACCGATGCACTGCGCCAGCTCCTCGCGATTCTGCGGGCGCAGCGCGCCGCCGGCATCCTCGATAAAGCCCGCCAGATACCAGCCCACGCCATTATCCACCCAGCCCTGTTCATCATTGCCGTAGACCGGCGCGCCCTCCTCCTTGATGCCGGGCCGGAACTGCGTCGGATAAAACGGCTTCCACTTGTACATGTAGCGGACTTCCTTGACCCGGCGCGCGCGCGTGCCCGGATAGGCACTCACCGCCGGGTCGCGCCCATCGGCGGCCACGTCCACATAATGCAGCGGATGGGCAATCTCAGTGCCCAGCGGATACAGACCACGTTCAACCGGCACGGACCGGGCCGCGCCCTGATAGTTCGCGCCATCTTCAGCACGCAAGCGATCCTGAATCGCGCGCTCCAGCAGATCAAGGTTGCGGGCATAGACCTGCAGATCAAAACGGCCTTGCGCATCCTGCATGAAAATCTGCGGCAGGCGGATATAGATGCCGGACACCGATCCGCTCATCGGAGTGAAAATGCCATAGGGCATGAAATTCACCGCCCGCCAACCGGTGATCCAGCGTCCGTCACCATCCTGGAATAAACCGTTGCGCGGCGTGGTGGAACAGACGAAACCATCCGCAGCAGCAGGCAGATCGGCTGGATCCAGGCCGGGAAACAGACGAAATGGCGCGTCTCCCTCGCCACCGTCCCAGTCACGCGGATCACCAGGACGCTGCGCGAAAGCCGCCCGCCAATTGTCCTCGCGGATGTAGCGGTCCATGGCCCAGGCTTGCGGATCAAGGCCCAGCGCTGCAACCGCTGCATGCAGCATCTGCGGCGTCAGGGTATTTTCCCAGGGATTGCGGCTCGGCGAGGCGGTGAACGGGCTGATGGGCGTGAACGAATATTCAAGCTGCAGATTGCCCAGGCGCGGTTCGGCGCCGGCCTGCGGGAAGTTGTTACCCAGCCCGATCTGATAAAGCCCGTTGCTATGGCAGAACAGGCAGGCATTCTGAGTGCCGCGCGCCGTCTCGATATGGCATTGCGCAGGAATATGCGCGTAGGGATTGCTAAAGGTCAGCGGGCTGCGCCAGTCGCCCTGGGGATAGCTGATTGCCGCTGCTGAGCTGGCGCGCGGGCTGGCGTAGCTCTGGCTATCGCCGCACCCGCTCAGCAGGGCGCTCAGCATCAGCATTGCGATGCCACGGCAATACCGGCTCCACGCTCTGCGGTCCATGATGCACGCTCCTCGGTGAAAAAATGAAAAGCTGGCGGCAACCACCGCCAGCTTCCGGTCATGCGAACTGCTGCGAAGGCTTACAGACCAGGGATGCCGCCGATGTAGCCAACCGGGGCGTTAAACCTATCGATCATCGGCGTGAGCTGCGCCTTGAGTTCGGCGTTGATACTGCTCGGAAAATCGCCGTAGTGCTGGGCATTGCTCATGATGTAGGCATGGCCGTTCATGTTTTCGACCACCTGCAGGCCAGTAGACTCGGCGCCGGCGGTGAGGGTGAGAATGCGGGTCAGCTTCTGCGTATCAACGTTGTAAGCCCACAGGAAGTTGTTGATGTGCATGCCCGAATCCTCACCGATGAACAAAGTGCGCATCTTCTCGGAGAAGAACAGGTTGTCGGTATTGGCGATACTGTTCACATCAGCGGTATTGCCTGCGGCATCAGCACTGATTGGCTTGCCCAGCAGCGCCGGCTCAACGTACATGCTGACCGCCACCCAGTCGGAATTGATGGCGTTACCCTGGGTATCCTTGACGCCTGACTGCAGATCCAGCGTATAGGTGGCACCGGCCTTGTTCTCCGCCAGGCGGATATGATCGGCCGGTTCGGTGGTGTCGGAGCGCATACTGCTCTCGATGCGCGACATGGCCAGATACAGCTTTTTATCCTTGGCGTTGATCGCGATGCCTTCCATCTTGGTCCACTCGGTGGTGCCACCGAGCAGCGCCGTGTAGCGGCGGGGCTCCAGGAAAGCGGCGGCCTTTTCCATGCCCGGCTTCAAACGCAGGCACTCATCCGCCGCAGAACCGGCGCGCACCCGGGTAAAGCCGGCGGCGCAACTGCCCGAATTGGGCGCGGCGGCCTCGAAGATATCGCTGAAGCTGAGGGTTTCGGCCAGCGCCTGAATCTCGGCGTCCGTGCCATGACCGAGCTTGATCCAGCTCAGGTTAGCGCGACCGCCGCCCTGGTCGCTGGTCTGGTTCCACTTGGCGGTGTAGACCGTGCCGGCGGACAGATCACCGGCCTTGTCGGCAACGAACAGGGTCATCTGCACATAGGCGCCATCGTCACCCAGATAGGCGGTGCGCTGATCGGGCATGATCTTGGCCATTTCCCAGGTACCGCGCGCCATGGCGTAGTGCTTGACTACGTCGGTGGAACCGTCGGCCTTGACCGTCACCTCGGGAATGATGCCATAGTGATAAGGCTTGGCCTGGCGCTCGCCCTTGAAGTACAGCTCGCCGAGCGCCTTAAGACCCGCAGTGGTGGTGCCGTAGTTCTTGCTGTCGAGCGGATTGTAGATCAGGTCGTAATCTTCCTCGGAACCAAGGTGGGTATTCCAGGGCGTCTGCGAGCCTGCGCAGGGAATCCAGAGGCCATTCACGCTGGAAAAATCGATCGGCCTGACTTGGGTAGCGCTCAGCTTGCCATTGCTCGCCTGAGCAATCTCACTCAGGGTCATCGACATCGGCATGCGCGTATACCAGCCGGGCGCGGTGTAGGCCACCGAGCCATCGCTTAGAATCCAGTCGTACTCGTAATGACTGACCAGAAACAGCCTGCTGTCGATCTTGAGCAGGCTGTTGGCATCGGGCGTCTCAGCCACCACCGGGTTGCCCATCGGATCCAGCAGCGGCTCCATGCGGTAGTTGTACAGTTGGCCGGCCGCGTACTTCTTGCCGTTGACCTCGGCGATGGGATCCTTGACGCTGAACAGCACGTTATAGGACAGCGGCGCCTCGACCACGCGGCCATCAGCGTAGGTCAGCCTGGCAAGCGATTGGGTGTAGGTTTTGGACCTTTCATCGGCGGTTGCCGGTGCCGGGGTTGCGGTGAATTCAATCGCCTGCAGCGCAGTGCTCGCACCGTCGTTGTTATCATCGCTGCAACCCGACAAGCTCAGCACCGACAGCAGCGCGGCAGTCAATAACTTCATACGCATCGGACATACTCTCCTGGCATTAAGCGGTGCGTTATGGTGCCCCGGCGGCATTGCTCCACTATGACCATGCCATGACAGTCACATGACTGCGCCATGAAAACCGCATGACCCACCAGCGCACCCGGAACGCGCGACCTGGTCTGATCGACTGCG
>DAITNL010000043.1:0-1629 GCA_036834665.1 Candidatus Competibacteraceae bacterium
GTATCGGCGATCACCACTTCGACCGCCCGCGCCCGCGCCGACTGAATGGCGTCATAGATCACCGAGGCGGAATCGGCGCCGCTGCGCTGGGCGATCACGGGAATGTGGTTGCGCTCACCCCATACCTGCAACTGCTCGACGGCAGCGGCACGGAAGGTGTCGCCGGCAGCCAGCAACACCGAATGGCCGGCGTGCTGCAGGCGTTGCGCCAGCTTGCCGATGGTGGTGGTTTTGCCGGCACCGTTGACCCCGACAGTGAGAATCACATAGGGCCGCACTTCGCCAGGCTGCCAGGGCTGCTGACAGGGTTCGAGCAGAGCCAGCAGCTCTTCGCGCAGCGCCTGCAGCAGCGCTGGGACATCGCCCAGTTGCTGGCGCGAGATGCGCTCGCCCAGGCGCTGCATTAACTGCTGGGTCAGCTCCACGCCGACATCGGCCAGCAGCAGACGGCTCTCCAGCTCTTCCAGCGCGTCATCGTCCAGCTTGCGGCCCGAAAACAGGCTCGACAGCCCTGATACCAGGTTCTGGCTGGTGCGCCGCAGGCGATCGCGCAGCCGGATCGGGCGTTCGGCTTGCGCGGTATCCCCATCCGACGTTGCAGCCGGGTCGGGCGCGGCATCCCTGCGAAAGGATGGCAAGCGGATCGGACGATTCAACACCTCGAACAGGCTGGACTTTTTCGGCGGGGCGGCAGCATCGTCAGCATCGGACTTGAAATCGGTCATGGGGAATTCGTCATGGCGGTCGGAAAGGAGGGAACTTATCGTACCATTTCAGTCTGTCACACTGTGTTTCACCCCGGAACGTCTCCTGGCCCTGCTCACCCCGATGACCATCACCATGCACCGCTCCGCCCTGCTGCTTTGCACCCTGCTGCTGCCGATGGGCGCGCCCGCCTTTGGCGCCACCCCGGTCCAGGTCTTTACCCTCGACAACGGTTTGAAAATCCTGGTCCGCGAGGATCACCGCGCCCCGGTGGTGGTCTCGCAGGTCTGGTACAAGGTCGGTTCCAGCTATGAGCCCAGCGGCCTGACCGGCATCTCGCATCTGCTCGAACACCTGATGTTCAAGGGTACGCCCGCGGTGCCTGCTGGCGAATTCTCGCGCCTGATCGCGGCCAATGGGGGTGATGAAAACGCCTTTACCAGCCACGACTACACCGCCTATTTCCAGACCCTGGAGAAGGAACGCCTGGAACTGAGCTTCCGCCTTGAAGCCGACCGCATGCGCCACCTGCTGCTCAAGCCCGAGGACGTGGCCAAGGAAGCCCAGGTGGTCGCCGAGGAACGGCGCCTGCGCACCGAGGATCAGCCCGAGGCCTTGACCGGGGAACAGTTTCAGGCGACCGCCTATCTGACCAGTCCCTACCGGCAGCCGATCATCGGCTGGATGCAGGATATCCAGGCCATCAGCACAGGCGATCTGCAACGCTGGTACCAGCAGTGGTATGCACCCAACAACGCCACCCTGGTGGTGGTCGGCGATGTCGATCCGGCCCAGGTGCGTGATCTGGCCACCCGGCACTTCGGGCCGCTGCCACCGAGCACCCTGACGCCGCCGCGCCCAATGGCGGAATTGCCGCAGCAGGGTGAACGGCGCATCGTGGTTAAAACGCCCGCCGAAGTACCG
>DAITNL010000043.1:1639-18608 GCA_036834665.1 Candidatus Competibacteraceae bacterium
CCCTGAAAACCGCCGGCACCGATTGGGAACCCTATGCCCTGGCGGTGCTCGATGGCGTACTCAATGGCGGCAACAGCGGTCGCATCAGCCGGAACCTGATTCGCGGTACGCAGGTCGCCGCTGCCGCCAGCACCGACTACAACCCGACCGCGCGCCTGGATGATCTGTTCACCCTGAGCGGTAATCCGGCGCCGGGCCGCAGCAGCGCGGAACTGGAACAGGCACTGCGCGCCGAGGTCGCGGCACTGCGTGAGACGCTGGTCAGCCCCGAGGAACTGGCACGGGTCATCGCCCAGGTGGTGGCCAGCGATGTCTACGAGCAGGACTCGCTGTTCTATCAGGGGATGCGCCTGGGCATCCTGGAAACGGTGGGCCTGGGCTGGAACCGGCTCGATGATTATGTGCAGCGCATCCAGGCAGTCACACCCGAGCAGGTACGCGCGGTCGCCCGCCAGTATCTGACCGACGATCGCCTGACCGTGGCCATACTGGAACCGCTGCCTCTGCAAGGGCGGCGCCTGCCGCAGGCCGGTACTGCCACCGATCACATGATCCGCTGATCCGACGGCATCCACCGCTTTCCCTGGAATGCCTTGCAAAGGATAACCGACTGATGTCCAATCAATTCATGCGTTCCGGCCTGCTCGCTGCCGCGCTTATGCTGGTCTCCAGCCTGGCCACCGCCGTGCCCGATATCCAGCATTGGCGCAGCACCAATGGCGTAGCGGTCTACTTCATTCCCGCCCGGGAACTGCCGATGGTGGATGTGCAGCTGCTGTTCAGCGCCGGCTCGTTTCGCGATGGCAGCCGGCCCGGTCTGGCCAGGCTGACCTGTGCCCTGCTCGAAGAAGGCGCCGGCGACTGGTCAGCGGATGTCATCGCCGACCGCTTCGATCAGGTCGGCGCCCGCTTTGCCACCAGCTCACGACGCGACGCCGCCGCAGTGACGCTGCGCAGCCTCAGCGATCCGCGCTATCTGCAAGCGGCGGTCGAAACCGTCGCCCGGCTGCTCAGGGAACCCAGCTTCACCCCGGACGCGATCGAACGGGTGCGCCAGCAGATGCTGACCGCGCTGCAGGAACGCGCTCAGTCGCCCGGCGCCATCGCCCAGGATACGTTTTTCAAGACCCTGTACGGCGACCATCCCTACGCCACGCCGCCCGATGGCACGCCGGCCAGCCTGAACAGCATCGATCGCGCCGCCATCGTCGATTTCCATCGCCGCCACTACAACGCCGCCAATGCCGTAGTCGCCCTGGTAGGCGATCTGGACCGGCCCGCCGCCGAGCAACTGGTCAATACTCTGGTCGGCGGTCTGCCGCCGGGTGAAGCTGTGCCACCGCCGCCACCGGTAACACCGCTGACCGCCAGCCAGACCGTGCGCGTTGCCCATCCCTCGACGCAAAGCCACATCCTGATCGGTCAGGTCGGTGTCAAGCGCGCCGATCCTGCGTACTACGCGCTGTACCTGGGCAATCATGTGCTCGGCGGCAATGGTCTGGTATCGCAACTGGCGCAGGAGATCCGCGAAAAACGCGGTCTGGCCTATGGTGCCTACAGTGCCTTCACACCGATGCGCGAGGCTGGACCGTTCCTGATCAACCTGCAAACCCGCAATGATCAGGTCGATACCGCGCTCAGCGTCGCCCAGGCCACGCTGCGCACCTTCAGCACTGACGGGCCGCCGCCGCAGATCCTCCAGGAAGCCCGCCAGAACATCACCGGCGGCTTTGCCCTCGACATCGCCAGCAACAGCAAGCTGGCCGGTGCGCTGGCCGGGATCGCCTTCTACGGGCTGCCGCTGGACTACCTGCGCAGCTACATCGCGCGCATGAACGCCATCAGTCCGGAGCAGGTCCGCGCCGCCTGGCAGGGCCATGTCCAGCCGGAACGCCTGCTGACGGTCATTGTCGGCGGTACGGCCACGCCCCCGCCGGCGGCTCCCGCCACCGCACCGGCCGGCTCATGAAGCCACGCGCCCGGCCCGCCAACCTGCTGCGCGTCATCGGCGGCCAATGGCGCGGCCGGCGACTGGCCTTTCCCGATCTGCCCGGACTGCGCCCCACGCCGGACCGGGTGCGGGAAACCCTGTTCAACTGGCTGGCGCCGGTGCTGCCGGGCGCACGCTGCCTGGACCTGTTCGCCGGCAGCGGCGCACTTGGCATCGAGGCCCTGTCGCGCGGCGCCGGCGAAGTGGTGTTCGTTGAATGCCAGCCGCTGGCGGCGCGCATGCTTCGCGACAATCTGGCCAGCCTGCATGCGACTGCGGCACGGGTTGAACAGGCCGACGCCCTGCACTGGCTGCGTGCGCCGGCTGCACCCTTTACCATCGTGCTGCTCGACCCACCCTTTGCCGAGAATCTGCTGGAGCCGGCCTGTGCGGCGCTGGAACACGGCGGCTGGCTGGCGACACCGGCATGGATTTATCTGGAAGCGGCCGCCGCCGCACCGACTCCGGTCTGGCCCACCCAGTGGACCCTGCACCGGGAAAAAACCGCCGGCGCGGTCACTTACCGGCTGTTGCACCGGACTGGCGATACCTGAGGGACTCTTGACATTCGTGGTTGCCTTGCCGGGGGGCTTTCCCGATAATCCGCGCATTCACGCCTTTCATCACTCCCCCGAGGAGCGTTCATGTCCGTCGCCGCCATCTATCCGGGTACCTTTGATCCCATCACCAACGGCCACGCCGACCTGATCGAGCGCGGTGCGCGGATGTTCGACCGGCTGGTGGTGAGCGTCGCCGCCAATCCCAACAAGCAACCGCTGTTTTCGCTGGAGGAACGGGTCGCGCTGGTCTGCGAGGTGGTCGCGCATCTGCCGCATGTCGAGGTGCGCGGTTTCGACATCCTGCTGGTCGATTACGCCAAGAGTATCGGCGCCAATGTGCTGATGCGCGGACTGCGCGCGGTCGCTGATTTTGAATTTGAATTCCAGCTAGCGAGCATGAACCGGCGTCTGAATCCGCAAATCGAATCGATTTTCCTGACACCGGCCGAACAATACGCCTTCATTTCCTCCAGCCTGGTGCGCGAGGTTGCCAAACTGGGCGGCAATATCGCGCCGTTCGTGCATCCTAAGGTCGAGGCCGCGCTAGCGGCCAAATTCGCAGCGCAGCGCGCCAATCAGAGCCGGAAGCCATAGCGTAAGAGCCCCGGCCGCGACCACGATCAATGTTCCAATGTTCCAATGTTCCAATGTTCCTGCCACACCCCGCACCTGCGGGCGTTTTTACCAATAAGGAGCCAGCCATGGCACTGATGATCACCGACGAATGCATTAACTGTGACGTGTGCGAGCCGGAGTGCCCTAACGAAGCGATTTCCCAGGGTGAGGAAATCTATGAGATCAATCCGAATCTCTGCACCCAGTGCGTCGGTCATTACGACACGCCACAGTGCATCGAGGTTTGTCCGGTAGACTGCATCATTCCCGACCCGAATCATACCGAGACTGATGCGCAACTGCAGAGCAAGTACGAACGCCTGACCAGCGGCGCCTGAGTCAATCGCAACCCTTCGCATCATGCCTGCCGTTCATGCCAGGACACCCCCGACATGAACGGACACAATGTCCTCAGCGACCCGCCTTCAACCGCTGCCAGTAGCGGTCATAAATCGGCAGCGCATCGCCAACGTCGGTCTGGAAATCGGCCTTGCTCAGATCCTCATCGGTCGGATACAGCGCGCGATTATTGCGCATTTTCTCCGGCAGCAACTGAATAGCCGGCAGATTCGGCGAAGAATAGCCTACCTCCTCGTTGATCTGCTTGGCGATCTCCGGACGCAGCACGAAATCGATGAACTGATGCGCGGCATCGACATTCTGAGCGCCAGCAGAAATGACCAGACTGTCGATCCACAGCGTCGCGCCTTCCTGGGGATAGCTGTATTGCAGCTTGGGGTTTTCCAGGCTGCCCTGATACACCTCGCCATTCCACAGCATGCCCGCTACGACTTCATTGGCCAGGAACTTGGTTTTAGGCGATTCGGAATCAAACACCCGCACATTCGGCATCAGATCAACCAGCTTCTCATAGGCAGCGCGAATCTGATTCTCGTCGGTGGTATTGATCGGATAACCCAGTGTCCTCAGGCCCATCGAAAAGACTTCACGCATATCATTCAAAAGCAGCAGCTTGTTCTTATAGGCCGGATCCCATAGATCAGCCCAGCGTTTCAACTGACCCGGCGCAACCTTGTCGGCGTTATAGCCAATACCAGTCGTACCCCACAGATAGGGAATGCTGTAATCGTTATTGGGATCGTAGGATTGATTCAGCAGACGTGGGTTAAGATTGCCAAAGTTGCTCAGTTTGCTACGGTCTATTTTCTGCAGCAGGCCCTCGCGGCGCATCCGGTCCACATAATAGGTCGATGGCACCATCAGGTCATAGCCCACCCCCTTGACCGTCTTGATCTTGGCGTACATCACCTCATTGCTGTCATAGGTCGAGTAGCGCACCGGAATGCCGGTTTCCTTGGTGAACTGGCGCAGGACCTTCTTAGGCAGATATTCCGACCAGTTGTAGAGTACCAGCGTCGGTTTTTCGGCGGCGCTGGCGAGACTGGCGCACAGCAGCAGCGCACCGGCAAACAGCATTCTGAGCATGTCGGGATCCTCATGGGTAAGGGGGGGTGAGTGAGTGTAGCAGCCTGCTCCGCCGAGAAAAGCCCATCACGCCGGTCAAGGACTATGCTTGAGCGAACATGCATTTTATCGACCCTCCGGGAGCATTTTCATGACAGCAACCCCTCCACCCCGTGGCCTGCGCGTCCTGCTGGCCGGGGCCTCCGGCCTGATCGGCGCTCACTGTCTGGAGCTGCTGCTGGCCGATGCGGCCATTGCTACGGTCATCGTGCTGGCCCGTCAGCCGCTGGCGCGCATACACCCCAAGCTGCGTGTGCAGGTGCTTGATTTTGAAAATCTGCGCGATCAGGCACCGCCCTTTACGGTCGATGTTGCCCTGTGCTGCCTGGGCACTACGCAGCGCGCCGCCGGTTCGCCGGAAGCCTTCGCGCGCGTTGACCATATCTATGTCGCCGAGCTGGCGCGGCTGGCGGCGGCGCGGGGTGCACAGCGCTTTGTCATGGTGTCGGCAGTGGGCGCCGATCCGACCTCGCCGGTGCTGTATAACCGGGTCAAGGGCCGCGCCGAGGCAGCAGTCAGCGAACTGCCGTTTCGCAGCGTGCATCTGCTGCGGCCCTCGCTGCTGCTCGGCGAGCGTCGTGAAGCGCGGCCGCTGGAGGATTGGAGCAAGCTCTGGGCGCCGCTCTGGTCGTGGCTGCTGTGCGGGCCGCTGCGCCGCTATCGGCCAACGCGGGCAACGGATGTCGCAGCGCGGATGGTGGCGCTGGCCAAGGACGACAGCGACGGCGTACAGGTGCACTACTTCACCACTTGAAGCGCCGAACACCCCGGCCCTCATCCCGCATGGCAAAAGGCTGGGCGCGAAAACGGCCACAGGCCCGCACCGTGTGGCACGGGCCTGCGGAGTTTGTGGCGTTCAGTCCCGCAACTGCGGCACTGAACGGTTGCGACTGGCGGGTGTTCAGCCCAGGGGCGGCGCCATCAGCCGTTCATATTCGGGCATGGCGCCGAGCAGCGGCCGCGCGTAGCGAATGAACTCCTCGGTGACGTTGTTGCCGGCGGCGTTCATGAAGCTATCCGGCATGCTCTTGGTTTCCCGGGCCACGGTTTCCAGCGGCGTCAGGAAGTAATCCACCGAATAGTCGCCGGTGCGGCGGATCGCTACCGAACCATCGACATTGTTCCAGATCGCGAACTGGGCCGCCTTTTCGCCGACTTCGCGGGCCTCGGCCTGATCGACTTCGGAAACGATGCCGACGAAGCTGCGCTGCAGATAGCCAAACGTATCGGCACGCACCCGGCTGACCTTCAGCTCGGCCTTGACCAGATCGGCGAGCAGGTCGCCGAGGGCGCCAGTGCCGGACAACTGCACGTTGCCGTGCGCGTCACGTTCGCCTTCGCCGAGCAGCTCGGTGATCATCGGCTGGCCGGTCTCGCCCACAATGCCTTCGGAAACCGCAACGATGCAGCGGCCGTGACGCTTGTAGACCTGATCGACATCAGCCAGGAACTGCTCCTTGCGGAAGGTGCGCTCCGGCACATACACCAGATGCGGGCCGTCGTCCTCATACTTGCGCGACAGCGCCGAGGCGGCAGTCAGGAAGCCAGCATTGCGACCCATGACCACGGCGATGTAGATTCCCGGCAGGGAGCGATTGTCGAGATTGGCGCCGGCAAAGGCCAGCGACACGAAGCGCGCCGCCGAACCATAGCCCGGGCAGTGATCGGTCACGCGCAGGTCGTTATCGATGGTCTTGGGGATGTGAATGCAGCGCAGCTCGTAGTTGGCGGCGGCGGCATTCTCGTTGACGATGCGCACGGCGTCGGCCGAGTCATTGCCACCGACGTAGAAGAAGAAGCGGACGTTGTATTTGATGCAGGTCTTGAAGATCCGCTCGCAGTACTCGGCATCCGGCTTGTCGCGGGTCGACAGCAGCGCGGAACTTGGGGTACAGGCGACCCGCTCCAGGTTATGGGTGGTGGCCTGAGTCAGGTCGACGAAATTCTCGTTGACGATGCCACGCACACCGTGCAGCGCGCCATAGACCCGACCGACTTCCGGGAACTTGCGTGCTTCCAGGACCGCGCCGACCAGACTCTGATTGATGACGGCCGTGGGGCCGCCACCCTGCGCGATCAAGACGTTACCGACCATTTTTGCCATTAATGCCCCCACTGAGCAAGAAAAGGATTGGATTGCCAGAAGATTTAAGAACATGCGGCGTGCCGTTGCAAGCGTGTCCAGCCAGCACATCGCCCTGTCGCCCCGGGAAAACGTGCCATGAACCTGTTTTTTACTCTCATCAGTCCAGACCGGCAGCGCTGGCGCGGTGTATTGCGGGTGCTGGCGCTGGCGCTGGCGCTGGCGCTGGCGTCGTTCGCGCCCGCCGCGCGCACTCTCTACAGCTATCAGGATGACCATGGCAACCGGGTGTTCACCGACCGGCCACCGGCGAGCGGCATACCGGTCGAGACCCGGCCCCTGGCCGTACAGGAACTGCCGACGCGGATCAGCATCCGCAATCGCGGCAGTTCCGAACAGCCGGTGCTCAGCGTGATCAACGACTATTATGGGCCGATCGAAGTGGAAATCAGCGCACCCACGCTGGAGAACATGCGCGCCGAACCGCCCTTGCCGGTGCGGCTGGTAGCGCCGGCTCGCGCCGAAACCGTAGCGGTGCGCCTGTATCCGCTCAACCCACACTGGCGCTACAACTATCAGGCACGCGCCGTGCTCGGCGATCCGGCGGCTGTGCATCGCCCCGAACAGCCCTATGCACCGCCCTTTGCGCCCGGCGCGCGCTTCGTCATCGGTCAGGCGTTCAACGGCACCTTCAGCCACCAGCATCCGCAGAGCCAGTACGCGGTCGATATCGCCCTGCCACTGGGCACGCCGGTGCGCGCCGTCCGCGCCGGCGTGGTGATGGAAGTGGCCGGCGATTTCCTCGATGGCGGCACCGATCCCAAATACCAGAGCCGGGCTAACGCCGTACGCATTCTGCACGCCGATGGCACCATGAGCGTGTACGCTCACCTGCAGCCCGATTCGATCCGCGTCGCTCCGGGTCAGGCGGTACGGGTCGGTGATTGGCTGGCCAATTCCGGCAACACCGGCTTTTCCACCGGGCCGCACCTGCACTTTGCCGTGCAGCGCAATGCCGGCCTGGAACTGATCTCGGTGCCCTTCGTCTTTGCCGGTCCCGGCGGTCGCGAAGTCCAGCCGGTCACCGGCCTGCTGCTGGTCGCGCCCTAGCGGTCATCCGCACCCGGACCCGGGACTTACAGCCCTCCTCATCCTCCACCGTCACAAAAAACGCGCAACCACACCGGACGAGGCCCATGCACACCATCTGCCGCACTCTGTTCCTCACCGCCCTGCTGTTCTTAGGACTGTTCAGCCAGGCTTATGCCGACCCGCGCAGCCCGACATCCTGCACGATTGCCAGCAACGCCATCACGCTTGACGGCGGCACCCTGTATTACAGCGCCGCCGGCAACGGTCCACAGGTGTTATTGCTGCATGGCCTGTTCGCGCAGAAGGAGCAATGGAACGAGATGCTCTGTCGCCTTGCCGCCGCCGGTTATGCAGCGCTGGCGCCGGATCTGCCCGGCTATGGCAAGAGCGTCGATTTTCCCCTGGGCGATTACGCACTGGAACAGCAGGTCCTGCGTCTGCGTCAGTTCCTGGACGCGCTCGGCACGGTCCGGATTGATCTGGCGGGCAACTCGATGGGTGGCGCGATTGCCGCGCTTTACGCACAGCGCTATCCGCAACAGGTGCGCACGCTGGCCTTCATTGGCTCGCCCCTGGGCGCTACTGAGTGGAGTCCGCAAGTTAAGGAGGCGATTTATCAGGGTATCAATCCGTTCATTCCGATTGATCATGCCCAGCTTGATTTGGAACTGCGCCTGCTGTTTGTCAGTCCGCCAACGGTCCCGGATGCCGTCAAGGATGCCCTGATCAGGGAGTATGTCGAACGCAACCGCCACTATCAGCAGGTCTGGGATATCGTCAATCTCTACGACACCCTGCTTGCCACGCCACTGCGTCTGCGCCTGCCGACGCTGATTCTCTGGGGACAGAAGGATGCCATTTTTGCCGTTCAGGGTGCCGAGCGACTGCGCGCCCGCCTGCCGCGCAGCACCCTGGTGCGCCTGCCGAACGCCGGTCATCTGCCACATCTGGAGAATCCCGAAGAGACAGCGACGATCTATCTTAGCTTCCTGAAAAGCTATTCCTATTCGGGCTGGCGCTAGTCGGCGACGACGATCAACCCGGCAGGGGTTGCGGCGGCAACTCGCTGCTCGGGTCCTGATGAATCAGGATATCGGCATTCGGATAGACTGCCATCAGCGCCGCTTCCACCTCATCGGCTACCCGGTGCGCCTCAAACAACGGCATCTGATCATCCAGCATCAGGTGCAGCTGAATGAAATAGGTCTGCCCGGAACGCCGGGTGCGCACATCGTGCACGCCGCGCACCAGGGCATGACTGCGCACGATCTCGCGAATCCGCGCATGCACCTCGGGCGGCAATTCGCGATCCATCAGCAACTGAATCGACTCGTAACCGATATGGCCAGCGCTGTACAGGATGTACACGGCAATACCGATGGCGAACAGCGGATCGACCACTGGCCAGCCGAGCATCGCCAGACCCAGCGCTACGATGGTAGCGCCATTGGTCAGCAGGTCGGTGGCATAGTGCAGGGCGTCGGCGCGAATCGCGGTCGATTGGGTACGGCGAATCACATGGTGCTGAAACAGCAGCAGCAGCGCGGTCGCTAGAATCGAAAATAGCAGTACGCCCACCCCGATCAGCGCATCGTTCAGCGGCTGGGGATGCAGCAGACGATCGACAGCATGCAGGATCAGGAACAGCGCTGATCCGGCGATGAACGCCGCTTGCACCAGACCGGCCAGCGGCTCGGCCTTGCCATGACCAAAACGGTGCTCGCGATCGGGCGGTTGCAGCGAGTAATGCACCGCCAGCAGGTTAATCATCGAGGCCGCCACATCCATCATCGAATCGATCAGCGAAGCCAGTACGCTGACCGAACCGGTCAACAAGGCCGCCACCAGCTTGCCGGCGATCAGCAGCAGAGCAGTACCCACCGAAGCATAGGTTGCCAGCCGCAGCAGGCGGCCGGCCTGATCCGGCGGCAGCAGGTTTGCCGAAGAAGGGTTGTGCGCAGAGAGATCAGTCATGAGATGTTATCCGTCGCAAGTACAGGCTGCGGGGGGTGATCTGGAAAGGAGCCTAGTGTATCCAAATTTTCTGGCCCGCTGGTGAAACTTTGGCCTGGATCGTGCACCTTAACTGTTCAGAACCTCAACCGCCGCAGCGCCGCGGTTTCAGGAGGTCCACCGCCATGTATCCAGGTTTCGCCGCATCTACGCACCGCGCTATCCCCGCCTCTGCTGGTGATGGCCTATGCCGCGTTGCGTATCCTTTCCCGCCGCAAGGAAGACCGCCGCATGCTCGAAACCCTGCGCCGCATCGTTCAGGATGTCAGCGCCGCGCCCGACCTGCCTAGCGCGCTGGCACTCACCGTTAACCGGATCCGTGATGCCATGGGCGTTGCCGCCTGTACCGTCTACCTGAGTGACGAGGACAACCGCGAACATGTGCTGATGGCCACCGCCGGCCTGAATCCACAGGCCACAGGCCAGGTGCGGCTACCGCGCCACATTGGCTTGGTGGGCCTGGTCGCCACGCGCCAGGAGCCGATCAACCTTGAGGACGCGCCGCGCCATCCGCGCTTTCAACCGGTCGATGCCGTCGGCGAGGGTGAATACCACGCGTTTCTCGGCGCACCGCTGATTCAGTATCGACGGGTGTTGGGCGTGCTGCTGGTCCAGGATCGTGCCGTGCGCCACTTCCAGGCGCATGAGGTCGATTTTCTGGTCACCCTGGCCGCGCACCTGGCCGGCATTCTCAATCACGCCCTGCTCAGCGGCGCCACTCAGGCCCTGTTGAACCCGCTGCACGACAGTCACTATGCCCTGCAGGGTGTCGCCGGCGCGCCGGGCGTGGCCATCGGCACAGTCACCATTCCGCACCTGCTGGCTGATCTGGACGATGTGCCGGACCGCCCCGCCACCGATCCGAATGCTGAAGCCGCGGCCTTTCGCGCCGCCATTGCTACGGTCGAGGAGGAACTGCGCCGCGCCAGTGATCGCCTGGCACCATTGCTGCCGCCGACCGAACAGGCGCTGTTCACCGTTTACCGGATGCTGCTGAGCAGCGACAGTCTGCTCTCGGAAACGCTGGCCGGCATCCAGGCCGGTCACTGGGCACCCGCAGCCTGGCGCGACGCGGTGCTGTCGCGGGTACGGCTGCTGGAACAGGCCGAGGATCCCTATCTGAGCGCCCGTGCCGAGGATATCCGCGATCTGGGGCGGCGGGTTTTGAACCAGTTGCGCGAACGGCCCGCGGCGAGACCCTTAACACCCGCTACCCGCCATGTGCTGGTCGCCGAGGAGATGAGCGTTGCCCATCTGGCGGCGGTACCCCCAGAACGGCTTGCCGGCATTGTCTGCCTGCGCGGTTCAGCCTTGTCGCATGTCGCCCTGCTGGCACGGGCCATGGGCGTACCGGCGGTGATGGGTCTGGGTGACCGGCCGCTCGGGCGTTTTGAAGGCTGCGAGATCATCGTCGATGGCGATCAGGGGCGGGTTTATCTCAATCCCGATGCCACGCTGCGCGCCGAACATGAGCAGTTGATCAGCGCGGCGGCGGAACTGGCAGCGGAACTGGCGACCCTGCGTGATCTGCCAGCGACCACCCGGGACGGTTATCACATCCCGCTCTATGCCAAGGCCGGCCTGCTCAGCGACATCGCCACCGCCCAGGCCAGTGGCGCCGAAGGGATTGGCCTGTATCGCACCGAATTTGCCTTCATGGTGCGCGAATCCTTCCCCAGCGAAGAGGAGCAGGCGCAGATTTACCGCCAATTGTTGGCAGCCTTTGCTCCCGCGCCGGTGGTGATGCGTACCCTGGATATCGGCGGCGACAAGAGCCTGCCCTACTTCAGCATCGAGGAAAAAAATCCCTTTCTCGGCTGGCGCGGCATGCGCTTTACCCTGGATCATCCCGAGCTGTTCCTAACGCAACTGCGCGCCATGCTGCGCGCCAGCATCGGACTCAATAACCTGCGCATCCTGTTCCCAATGATCACAACCGTCGAGGAGGTCGATGACGCGCTGACCCTGCTGGCGCGGGCGCAGGCTGAACTGCGTGAGGAAGGCCATGTGTTCAGCCGGCCCGAAATCGGGGTGATGATCGAAGTGCCGGCAGCAGCCTGGCAGGCGGAACAATTGGCGCGGCGGGTCGACTTTCTGTCGGTGGGCACGAACGACCTGACCCAGTATCTGCTGGCGGTGGATCGCGATAATGCCCGGGTCGCGGCGCTGTACGATAACCTGCACCCGGCGCTGCTCAAAACCATTGCCTACATCATCGCCGCAGGCCACGACGCAGGCCGACCGGTGAACCTGTGCGGGGAAATGGCTGCCGATCCGGGCGCGGCGCTGCTGCTGCTGGGCATGGGTGTGGACAGCCTGAGCGCCAGCGCGATCTGCGTGCCTCGGGTGCGCTGGGCGATTCGCAGTTTCAGCCGTACTGAAGCCCAGGCTCTGGCACAACAGGCGCTGACACTGGACACCGGACGCGCGGTGCGCGAGTTGCTCAACGCCGCCCTGCGTCAGGCGGGTCTGGGTGCCCTGGTGCGCGATCACACCACCCGCTGAAAACGATCGTCGCTGGGCATCCACGCAAAAACCGGTGCGGACATGGTCCACACCGGTTTTTTAATGTTTGCACACCGGGGCCGCGTCAACCACGTCCCGGCACAGGCTCGCTCAGCTTTCGATGCTGATTCGCCGCGCTTGCGCCGCCACACTCTTGGGTACGATCACTTCCAGAACACCATCCTTGCACTTGGCCGACACCTTCTCGGCATCGACCGCCTCCGGCAAGGCAAAGCGCCGCAGGAAGCTGCCGCGCACCCGCTCGACACGGCGATATTTCTCGGTGTCCTCATGGGTTTCTGTGGAACGCTGGCCCTTCAGGGTCAGCACGCCATTCTCCAGGGTGATATCGATATCCTTGGCCTCAACCCCCGGCAGATCAGCGTGGATCACGAAGCGGTTGGGTTCTTCCTTGATGTCCACTGCCGGCGCCCAATCCGCCAGCAGTTGCCCGGTTTCCTCTTCGCCAAGGCGACCGCTATCCAATAGCCGGTTCACCTCCCGCTGCAGTTGATTCAGCAGGTTGAACGGTTCATAGCGCATCAGTGTCATGGCATGATCTCCTCATGTTTCCAGTTGCGGCATTCTCGGGAATGCCTCTTGCCTTTGCGGATAAGGTGTGGGCGAGGCGATGATTTTCAAGAGTTCACCCCTGCTTTTGCGTTGCAGGAATCCATGGACGGATGACGAGCCTGCCGGCTTGAGCGGATGCGTCATGACGCCAATCGCCAAACATCAAGCGGATGCGATTGGGCATGGAGCCGAGCGACCGGCGGCGCTTGATGATTCCGTTGCGCCCTGCTTCGCGCTATGATCGTCATCGGGTTAGGGTATGCGGTTAGGTCAAGAAGACCCGGAAGAGCCTGTAAAACCCGCCGGGCGGACGTTGCGAAAGCACTAGGGGCGGTAGGCCCCGACGTGAAGCGCGTGGAGTGGCACAGCCCACCTGTCGGTACGCCGGCGGGGCTACGAGGAAACGCGAATGCGCCAGACGAATGCGCCAGGGTAGGAACACGGCGAAATTCAGTCATGGCGCAACTCCAAAAGCTAGCCAGCGCTCTGCACCGCTCCCCAGACCGTACCCGGAATGCTCCGATGGCCGAACCTGCCCTGTTTATCTGCCACGCCCCTGTCGATGCCGCCTTTGCCCAGGATCTGGGTCTGGCGCTGGAAACCAGTCGATTCAGCGTCTGGCGCGACACGCGCAATGCCCGTGGCGGCGACCGGCCGGTCTCCGAAGTGCGCTGGGCAATCGAGCAGGCCCGGCAGGTGCTGGTGGTGATCAGCCTGAACACCGGCGATTCGGCCTGGCTGCGCCGTGAAATCGAAATCGCCCAGGACACCGAACGCCGCCGCGCCGATCACTATCGGGTGATTCCGCTGCTGCTGCCCGGCGTCGACAGCAGCGTGCTCGCCCAATGGTTCACACCCTTGCCGCGCACCGCGCCGATCACGCTTGGCACCGACGGTCTGGGTGCGGCGCTGCCGGCGCTGCTTGCGACGTTGGGCGGGATGCTGCCCGGTAGCGATCCGGAGCGCACCGCCACACCACCGGCGCATCTGGAACTGCGACTGGAGACCGCGCCGGCGGATGCGGCGCACCCCTGGCGCCTGTGCGCCCAGTTTCAGCCCGCCGATCCGACCGCCGCGCCTCTGACCGGCGAATGCCTCCTGGGTCCACTATCACCACCGACGCCGGAGATTCTGCACTGGTATCTGCAAAGTCACCCACGCTGGCCCACCGATACGCTGCGCCAGTTCGCCCGTAACGGCGATGCCCTGCTGGCGCGCTGGGGTCAGCGCCTACACCGGGCCACGCTCGAAGCACCGACGCTGCGCGATCTGGTCGCCACCTGGCGTCAGGATGGAGCGGACCGGGAATGCGGCCTAACCTTGCGCGCTGCCGTTGATGATCCTGCTGCCGCGCTGCTCGACCTGCCCTGGGAACTGCTCCACGATGGCAATGCCTTTCTGCTGCAGAGCAAGCAGCCGGTGCACATTCAGCGCCGCCTGAGCGGTGGCGGCACAGCGATAGCACCGGCGGCGGTACCCCTGCGTATCCTGGCGATCAGCCCGCGTCCGGACGCTGAACCGACCGGCCACCCCGATTACCGACGCAGCGCACTGCCGCTGCTGGATACTGTCGGCCGCCTCGGCGATCTGCTCGACCTGGAGGTCTTGAACCCACCCACCCTGGCGGCGCTGGAACAATGCCTGAATGAGGCCTGGGCCAGCGGCCGACCGTTCAGCGCCCTGCACCTGGATGGCTATTGCCACGCCAGCACCAGCGAAGGCGCCACCTTTGCCTTCGAATCCAGCTATGACCTGCACGCGCCGCTGTGTCGCGACGCGCATTTCGTGCCGTTCAGCGCCCTAGCGACGCTGCTGACCACCTATCGCATTCATCTGGTCAGTCTGGTAGCCGGACAGGATGCTGCGGGCGCGACGGCCCCCCATGCGCTGGCCGAGCTGCTGCTGCGCGCCGGCATCGCCAGCGTCATGGTCCTGCATCCTGATACGCCGGCACCGACCCTGTCGCGCTTCTGGACAGCCTTCTGCGAGGAACTGCTGCGCGGCGCGCGCCTGAGCCAGGCCCTGTTCGCCGGGCAGCGCCGCCTGGCCGGGGACAGCTATCGCGCGCCCGGACTGGGCGGTGGTGGCGTGCACCTGCTGGACTGGTTCGCCTTCCGCCTCTATCGCGGCGAGCATGACCCACGCCTGCTGCTGCGCCCACCGCTGGAGCTGTGGCGGCGGCTGCAGACGCGCCCACCCCTGATACCCCTGGCCAACCTGCCAGTCCCCGCCACCTGCCTGGGTCGCGGCCGTGAACTGCTGCTGATCGAGCGCCTGTTCGAGAATCAGACTGCGGTTTTCCTGCGTGGTCCTGGCAGCACCGGCAAGACCACCACGGTAGCAGCGCTGGTCGACTGGCTGCGCCGCTGCGGCCGCTATCGCCATGTCGCCTGCGTGCGTGGCGGCGATATCAGCGAGGTGCGCACCCTGCTGGATACGCTGGGTCAGCAGTTGCTGCCCGAAGGCAACCGCTGGTCGGTCAGTCGCTATCCCACCCAGTGGCAGGCCCAGGAATACCTGCGACAAACCCTGCGCGAGCATCCGGTGCTGATTGTCCTCGATCAGATGGAACGCTGGCCCTCGGAGAATGACGAGGCCTTCGATCAGTTCTGGCGCGAGCTGCTGCATGCCCTGCCCGGCCTGCGCCTGCTGGGGATGGGGCGTTGCGGGCCGCCCTTCTTCGCCCAGCCCTGGCTGGAAACCATGCTGGCACCGCTCGACGAGGAAGATGCCCTGGCCTTGCTCAGCCAGGCCCTGATCAGTGCCGGCGAGATGCCACCGGCCGCCGACAGTGGCCGCAACACCGCCGAGCTGTTCCGCATGACCACCCTGGCTGGTGGCTCTCCGGGTGCCCTGGTGCGCCTGGCCCATGAAATCAGCATCTCCGGCATTGCCGGCACTCTGGAACGGTTGCGACCCCTGCGCGCCGAGCTACTGCGGACGCACGAGGATGATCCGCAGTGGCCCCATTATCTGGGTCTGGAACTGGCGGTGCAGCGCCTGCCGCTCGATGACCGTCAGCAGTTGCCGATCCTGGCCTTTTTCCGCGAGGGCGCCAACCGCCTGGCCCTGGGCCGCGCCCTGGAGCTGGATACCCAGGCGGTGCAAGCGCTGGGCGAGCGTCTGGTGGCCCTGCAACTGGCCGAGGATCGCGGCCATGGCCACTTGTGGATCGACCCGGCGCTTTCCCAGCATCTGAGCAGCCACCTCAACGGCACGCAGCGCACCACCTGGCGGACCCGCTGGCGCAGTGGCATGGAATATCTGCTGCAGATGCTCTATCAGCAGTATTTCAAGGACAACACCCGCACCCTGCGCCTGCTACGCCTGGAGCTGGGCAATCTGCTGGCGCTGCTGCGCGACAGCCAGCACCAGTCGGAACCGGAGCGTACCGCGCAACTGGCCGCCCGCCTGGAGCAACTGTTCGCCAACCTCGGCACCCCCAAGGCACTGGCCGAAGTGACCGCCGCCCGCGAACGCGCCGGCCTGGCCCTGCAGGGCTGGAGCCGGGCGCGCTTCGACACCGAGCGGCTGCGCATCGAACGGCTGCGCGACGAGGGCGCCCTGGATGAAGCCTTGCGTGCCGCCCGCCATCTGCTGCGCCAGACCCAGGACGCCGGTCCCGAGGCCTATCCCGGCGCCCCCTACGATCTGGCCCATGCCCATTTCCTGCTCGGCAAGCTGCTCAAGCAGGCCAATGCCGCCGAAGCCGCAGTCCGCGAGCTGAGTGAGGCCCGGCAACGCTTCCAGACCCTGGCCAGTGCTGGCAATACCAGTGCCGGCCGCATGGCAGCGGTAGCCGATGCCGAGAATGGCGATTGCCTGACCTATCTGCGCCGCCTGCAGGAAGCCGCTGCCGCCTATGAGGCCGCCCTGGAACATGCCGGTGCCAACCAGCACAGCCCCACCGTAGCCACCCATCGCATGCAACTGGGTCTGGTGCGCCAGCGTCAGGGCCATTACGCCGAGGCCGCCACGCTTTACGAAGCCGCCCGGCATACCTTTGAACTGCTCGGCGATCCGGAAAACACCGCCCAGGCCTGGCGCCAGCTC
>DAITNL010000044.1:0-2817 GCA_036834665.1 Candidatus Competibacteraceae bacterium
TGGTGCGCGCGCCCAAGCAGTTTGACGTGATCGTGACCGGCAATCTGTTCGGCGATATTCTGTCCGACTGTGCCGCGATGCTGACCGGTTCGATTGGCATGCTGCCGTCGGCCTCGCTGGACCGGAATGGCAAGGGTCTGTACGAGCCGATTCACGGTTCCGCGCCCGATATCGCCGGCAAGGGCATGGCCAATCCGCTGGCGACCATTTTGTCGGTGGCGATGCTGCTGCGCTACAGCCTCAATCGCCTTGATCTGGCCGAACGGGTCGAGGCGGCGGTCGGTCAGGTGCTGGATCAGGGCTTGCGTACCCTGGATATCAGCGCGCCGGACATGACCGCCGTCGGTACTCAGGCCATGGGTGATGCGGTGGTGGCAGCGCTGGCCGGTTAAGTGCGGCTGCGCGCGGGCGCTGTGGTGTTTCTTGAATGATTTTTTGACGTGAGGCGTGTTGATGATGAAGCGAGTAGGCTTGGTGGGCTGGCGCGGCATGGTCGGTTCCGTGCTGATGGCGCGGATGCAGGCGGAACATGATTTCGCCCTGATTGATCCGGTATTTTTCACCACCTCCAACGTCGGTGGCCCGGCTCCGGCGATCGGTCGCGATGTGCCGGCGCTGAAAGATGCCCGGTCCATCGCCGAGCTGAAAACCCTGGATGTGATCGTCACCTGTCAGGGTGGCGATTACACCAACGAGATTTATCCGCAATTGCGCGCCGCCGGCTGGAAGGGCTATTGGATCGATGCCGCTTCGGCGCTGCGCATGCAGGATGATGCGGTGATCATTCTTGATCCGGTCAATCACGCGGTGATCAAGGATGCCCTGGCGCGCGGCGTCAAGGATTATATCGGCGGCAATTGCACGGTCAGCCTGATGTTGATGGCGCTGGGCGGGCTGTTTGCCGAGGGTCTGGTGGAGTGGATGAGCGCCATGACCTATCAGGCGGCATCCGGCGCCGGCGCACAGAACATGCGCGAGCTGATCGCGCAGATGGGCGCTGTTCATGCTTCAGTCGCCGAGCAGTTGGCCGATCCTGCCTCGGCGATTCTGGAAATCGATCGCGTGGTGGCCGATACCCTGCGTTCCAGTGAGTTTCCGACGCAGCATTTTGGCGTGCCGCTGGCCGGCAGTCTGATTCCGTGGATTGATAAGCAGCTCGATAATGGCCAGAGTCGCGAGGAGTGGAAGGGTCAGGCCGAAACCAACAAGATTCTCGGCCGCACCGCGCAGCCGATTCCGATTGACGGTCTGTGCGTGCGGGTCGGCGCGATGCGTTGCCACAGTCAGGCGCTGACCATCAAGCTGAATCGTGATGTGCCGTTGGCCGATATTCACGGCCTGCTCGCCCGTCATAACGATTGGGTGAACGTGGTGCCCAACGAGCGCGATAGGTCCATGCGCGAACTGACCCCGGCGGCGGTGACCGGTACTCTGCGCGTGCCAGTCGGTCGGCTGCGCAAGCTGAACATGGGGCCGGAATACCTGACCGCCTTCACCTGTGGTGATCAGTTGCTGTGGGGTGCGGCCGAGCCGCTGCGGCGCATGCTGCGGATTCTGCTGGAAGCCTGATCCGGGTGAAAAAATCGCGCCGGTCATCGGGGCTGGCGCGATGTTAGGTAGTGCGCATCGCGCCGATACCGTGCATCCTCATCGCCGAAACGGGCCGGAATAGAGTATCTTTAAAGTAATCTCCGGGACATCGCCCGTGGCGGTTCGGAGTGGGAAAGCCGTCGGGCGGGTCGCGGCCGGCGGTGGCATCGAAGCCAATCCCGCCGGGAACATGACCCTCCGGCGGCGGAATGGAGACAGGTCATGCCGACCAGGATATTCCTCCGACTCTTCCTCTTGGCTGGACTGGCAGCGCCGCTGTGCGCGTTTGCCCTGGGTCTTGGGCCGATTGAGGTGCGCTCGGCGCTTAATCAGAATTTCGAAGCCGACATCCCCCTGATTTTCAGCAACCCCGCCGAGGCGGTCGGGTTGACTGTGCGCATTCCGCCCCAGCAGGAATTCGATCGGATCGGCATTGACCGCCTGGAAGCGTTGTCGCAACTGCGCTTTGCTGTGCAGACACCGCCCGGTGGACCGAATGTGGTGCGTATTACTTCGGTGCAGCCGATCAGGGAACCGAATTTCCGCCTGTTGCTGGAGGCGGTCTGGCCGCGTGGACGCCTGTTGCGCGAATACGCGGTGCAGCTTGATCCGCAGTTGTATACCAAGCGCCGCGAGCCGCCGCCACCACCCGCGCCGGTGGTGGTCGTGCCAGCCGTGGTGGCTGCACCGCCGCCTGTGGCTGCCGCACTAGCCTTGCCGCCCGCGCCGCCGGTGAGTTTTGAAGGCGCTACGCCCTATGGCCCGGTCCGGGCGGGTGAGACCCTGGCGGGCATTGCCAACCGGATGCGGCCGTCAACCGCGGTCGGCCTGCGCGAGATGATGTCGATCCTGGTTGCCGGCAATCCGAATGCCTTTATCGGCGGCAATCCAAACCTGCTGCGTGCCGGTGCCACGCTTAAGGTGCCAACCCCGCAGGCGCTGGGTGTGCAGGGTGCGCCGCCGCCGGCCCTGGCCAGCAGCACAGCCAGCGTACCGGCACCGACACCGCTGGAATCCGCGCCCGAAACCGAGACAGCGTCGACTCCGTTACCGGGTGCTACACCCGAACCGTCACCGTTGCCGGTCACTACACCAGTCACCGCGCCTGAACCGGCACCGTTGCCGTCAACAGCATCAGCAGTTACCGCGCCGGTCACCACACCGGTCACCACACCAGAACCGGCACCGTTGCCGTCAACAGCATCAGCAGTCACCGCGCCGGTCACC
>DAITNL010000044.1:2917-18467 GCA_036834665.1 Candidatus Competibacteraceae bacterium
ACCAGAACCGGCACCGTTGCCGTCAACAGCATCAGCAGTCACCGCGCCGGTCACCGCGCCCGCGGCATCGCTGCCACCGTTGCCGGTCACCGCGCTATCACCGGGTGGCAGCCCACCCTTGTTAGCGTCTGGACAGCTGCCGGAAATCATGCCCAAGGAGAGTCAGCCTCAATCGCCGCCAACGTCGCCTGCGCCCGCGCAATCTGAGCCGGTTACGCCCGCGCCCGCGCAACCCGAGCCGGTTACGCCTCCTGTGGTCAAGCCTAAGCCTATACCCCAGCCGGTGGTTGAGGAATCAGGCTGGTGGGCCAAGCCGGCGGTCTGGCTGGGCATCGGCCTGCTGGTGCTGGCGGTGGCTGCCGTGTTGCTGTTGCCGCTGCTTTGGCGGCCGGCGCGACCCAAGAAGACCCGCATAGCCGAGGGCGAACCACCTGCCGATGAAGTCATCGAAGAATTCCACCAAGCCGAGGAAATACCGCCGATGCCGGCCACGCGTGCCGTGGTGCGCGAAGGGCGTTCCTCGCGTCTGTCGCCAGCCGTGGCCGCTGCAGCTGCAGCTGCGATAGCGTCTGCCGGCGCGACGAGCAGCAAGCCCACACCGGCCAGGTCCGCAGCTCCGCAACCGCCCAAGCCCATCGACGAGTTGCTTAAGGACATCGATTTCGGTTTGGGTGATCATGCCGCGCCAGCGCCCACAGCGGCAGGTAAAACGCCGGTGCAGAATGTGACCCCGGCGCTACCCGATACTGAACCGCCGACGGCATCAGTTACCCGGCGACCCTCGCCGCCTGCTCTGTCCAAGTCCGCGCCCACGCTTGATGTCACGCCCGCACCGGCTGCCGCAGCCGCGCCCGCGCCGTCACCCAAAGCGCCTTCCGCACAGGCGGAATTGCCATCCGAGTTTCGTCTTGACGGCATGGATTTCGACTTTGGCGATCTGGACATGGGTAGTGCCGCGCGCTCGCCTGCAACCGAACTGCCGGCGCTGGAACTTAAGCAGTCGACACGTCCGACGCCCCCGGCGTCGCCCAAGGCTAGCGATGATCTGCCCTCGCTGCCGGCGCTGGATTTCAGCTTTGGCGACTTTGGCCCCGATACGGGTACCGCAGCCAGTGCAACGCCGTCACCGGCGCCAGCGCCAATCAAGGCTGCTGATCTGCGCAATGTGATCCCCGATGGTTCTGCCAGGAGCAACGACGCCAGCTCGCGTGATCGGGATGGTGCGCCTTCGGTATTGAATGTGGCTGATCTCAAGTTCGAGTTCAGCAATGTCGCCGATGACCTAAGCAAAGCCGCAGCTGCCGGGGAGCCGTTGTGCCTGGATGAGGAGCTGCAGAATTTCGGCAATGACACCCTCGACCTGGGTACGCTCGATACTGCAACGCTTGGCGGCGGTGGCGACAGTGGCGCGGATTACGTTGAGACCAAGCTGGACTTGGCCAGTGCCTATCTCGATATGGGTGATCAGGTCGGCGCGCGCAGCCTGCTGGAGGAGGTGATCAGGGAGGGACAAGCCTCACAGCGCCAGCGGGCGGAGGCCCTGCTCAAGAAGCTGGGCTGAGCACCGGCCAGTAAAAAGCCCCTCGACGAGGGGCTTTTTTGTTGCGCCGCGTCGAGGTGTCAGCGGGTGGCGGGTACAGGATCGGCGAGCAGGGCCAGGGCGCGTTCGACGGAGCCGCGCTGGGCCAGACGGGTCAGGGTGCCGTTGGGCAGCCAGACCATAACACCGGCCGGCAGCGGTATGCTGGCGCTTTTTGCAGCAGGTTTCCAGGCCCGGTTCAGGCTGTTGAGCTCGCTTAGGTTGACCTGATAGTAGGACGCTACAGTGGTGGCTGGCACACTCTGGCGCAGCCGTACCCGGTCCAGATTCAGCGGCGGCTCGAACGCGACACCCTCCGGGAAGAAGCGCTGCGGGTTGCGGGCGATTTCCCGGGCGGCGAGGAATTCGGTGTAGAAGTTGCGCGAGGCGAAGCCAAAGCCACTGCCGGAGTGCTGCTGGACGATGCGGCCAATATCATTGCCGTAGGTGGACTGGGCGCGGCGCATGCCGCCGACACCATGGTTGTAGGAGGTGATGGCCAGCGGCCAACTGCCGAGGCGCCCGTGGGCATTGCCAAGGTAGCGTGCGGCACCCTGCGCTGAGGCGACCGGGTCGAGTCGTTCATCCACGGCGGCGTTCATGATCATGAACTGCCGCGCGGTGGCAGGCATGAACTGCCACATGCCAACCGCGCCAACCGAGGAAGCGGCGTGGTTCTGGAAGGAGGATTCGACGTGCGGCAGGTAGGCGAGATCCTCGGGCAGTCCGGCTTCGCGGAACACCTGGCGGAAGGCGGCATCGTAGCGGCCGCTGATTTCCAGGCCGCGCTTGAAGCGTTCGCGCAGGCCGCGCTGGCTGCGCAGGCGTTCGCTGACGCCGCTGATGGCCGCCGGGCCGCCGCTGCTGGCCTGGATGCGCGTGGCCAGGGCCTGTTCGCTGGGGCTGAGCGGTGCCTGGGTGGCAACCTTGCGTTCAACCTGGCGCAACTGTTCTTCGAGACCGTCGAAGCGGGCCTTGAGCAGTGCCTTCTGCTCACTGGTGTAGCCTTCGCTGACCGGCTCGGGCAGGGTGATGACGTCGTAGATCAGATCCATGTAGCGATCGTCGTGCAGCGCGACCTGGCCGCGTCCCCAGCTAGCGTACACGTTGCGCCAGAAGGCAATCTGCGGTTGCAGCTCCGGCGGTGCGGGGAACTGTGGATCGTAGGATGTTTCGCTGGAAAGCTGGGCCTTGGGCGGTGCCGTTTGGGTGGCGCAGGCGGCCAGCACGAGCAGCGTTAAGGTGGTTAGAAATCCACGCAGTGGTCGTCGCATGAGCGCTTTCCCTCTTGATTGCAATGATTCTTGAAGATTAGAGAAATCAACCCGCGGCGGCGCGCTGTCGCGTGGCCATGCCGTGGAAAATCGGTGTCTAGCGGGCGAGGACGCCCGAGAAATTCAGTGGCCAGCGACCGTTGGCGTCGGGCGGTCCAAGTAGGCTCAGGGCCTGACGCAGGGCCTGATTGGCCGGATCACGCACCGCTGCCTGCCCATCGACACGGTAGCGGCCATCGGGGAACAGCTTGACCGTGCCCTGCAGCGCCAGTGGTCCGTCGTGGTCCTCGATCACGCCTTGTATGCCGGCCGGTTCCACTGGGGTCAGTTGCAGAGTGAAATCGCCCAAATTCAGCGGTTGGCGCAGCTCGACGCGCAGGTTGAGCACATGCACCGCGCCATAAGCGGACAGGGGCCGGGCGTTGGCATCCAGATACAGATCGCGCAGGCTGAATTCCAGGATGCCCTGCGCTGGCGACTTGTGACCCGCCAGCGCGGCCAGCCGGCTGAGCGACATGCGACCGCTGGCATCGCGCAGGCGCAGGCTGCGGTCAAAGGCGATCGCCGCCTTGCCGATCGCCTGCAGGTCGGGATCGTCGCTGCGCAGCCCTACTTCCAGCCAGCCGGACAGCAGGGCCAGCGGTTGCCAGTCCCAGCTCATCTGTTCGATGCGGTTGCCGCGCCAGTGCAGGCCCTGGGCGATGCCGTCGGTGACACTGCCCGAGACATTCTGCACGCTGAAACCGGGCAGGCGCTCGACGACCCGATCGGTGACCAGTGTGGCGGGGGCCAGCAGCAGCAGGAACGTCATAACGGCCAGCAATCCCAGTAAACTGTAGCGTAAAAAGGGTTTCATGGCTGGGCGCTGCCTTGCAGGGTGATGCGGACATTGACCAGACCGGGACTGCCGGTGCGATCCACATTGAGGTTGATGAGGCTCAGGCGCTGTTCGCGCTCCAGTTTGAGCAGCCAGTTCAACAGCGGATTGAAGGCAACCGCGTCGAGCTGGACGCTGATCTGGTCGTCACCCTGCGGCACCAGCCGCTTAAGCGATGCGCCCAGGCCCGCAGCGCGCGCGGTCTGATCAACCACGGTCAGCAGCGAGCGACCAGCCCCGGTCTGGGTCGTGGCACTGCTGCCCAGTTGTTGCAGTTCCTGGACGGACTGACGCATCCAGGCCAGTTCAGTGCGCTGCTCGGCCACAGCCTGGCGCAGGCGCTGGCCGCTGGCGCGAAACGGTTCCCAGATCAGGACGTACAGCAGCAGGAGCATGAGCAGCGCCGTGCCACCGACGAGCAGAGCGCGTTCGCGGCTGTTCAGTTGTTGCCACCAGTCCTTCATGACGCTACTCGCTTCAGGATGACCTTGCTTTCCACCCGGCCATCGCGCTGCAGGGTGCGCACATCGCTTTGCAGGCCGGGTTGCTGGCCCAGAGTCTGGCGCAACTGATCAAGCACTGCCGGGCTGCCGCCTTCCAGGTCCAGGTCAAGTTGCCCATCGCGGTAACTGAAGCCGCGCAGGGTTACGCCGTTCAGGGTCCGCACCGCGTCACCGCCGCGATAGAGCAGATCGAACAGCGCTGCGCTGCCGCCGCTAGGGCGCAATTCCCGCAGCCGGGTTTCCATCTGTACCCGGGGATTGACGATGCGCGTGACGCCGGGCAGCGCCTGACGGAACAGTTGCTCCATCTCGGTGCGCGCGGCGATCTGTTCGCGCTGCAACAGCCAGCGTTCATGTAGTTGCCCGATCAGCAGTACCAGCAACCATGCCGCTGCCAGCGCCGCCGCCATGCGCCAGGGGCGGATCCAGCGCCGCCAGGGCGCCTGATGGCTGTAGGGGCCCTGCAGCAGATTGATGACCGCGCCCGGCTGATAAGTGGCGGCGAACAGGCTGAGCACAGCGGGTGGCGTTTCTTCCACCTGCAGCGTGATGTTGGCCGCGTCGAGCAGCGCCAGCACCGCCGCCGGCAGGGTGTCGGCCTGCCACAGGCGCAGGCCGCGCGGCTGGTTATCGCCGGCCTCGGCCAGCGCCGCGCCCAACAGCAGTTCCAGGGCCTCGGCATCGGTGACAAAGCCCTCCCAGCGCCCGGTACGCACCAGCAGGCGCGTCCCGTCGTGCAGCAGGCTCCAGTCGTCCTCGTGCCAGGGCAGCAGCAACAGGTCGGGAATGACGGCATGCACCGTGACGCCCACTGCCGCGCAGGCCGCCAGCCAGCCGCGCAGGGTGTCATGGGCGATCACCGCCACCGGCAGCCGGTCGCCATCCAGGGTCGCGCCAAAGGCAAAATGCAACGCCTCGACCTCATCGACCAGATGTTCTTCCAGGGCATAGGGAATGGCGCGTATCCAGGCTGAGCGCTGGCGGCCTGGCGGGATGACGCAGTGCAGGGCCAGGGTTTCGCCCGGTGCCACCAGCAGTAGGCGGGCATCCCCGGCGCGCGCCGGCAAGTCGGCCAGCGGTCCATGCCAGAGGTCGCCATCGGGACCGCAGGCATCGACCTGATCGGGAGCGGTAAAGCGAAACAGGAGCAGCGGGGCAGGCAAGGGTGTCTTAATCCGGGTTGCTGAAATTGCGTTGCAGGACGTGAACGGTAGTCTCATCGCGCTGCAACATACTGTACAGCATCGCACGGCCAGCGCCCACTTGGGCCTCGGCGTGCAACTGGAAATACTGGCTGCTGGTGCTCAGCAGGGCCTTGATCGAGGCATCCACGCTGAGCCGTGCCGCCTGCAGGAAAGCATCGATATTATCGTAGCCCGCCTCGGGGCGTTCCTTGACCAATTGCGCCATATCCTGCGGATTCAGGTCTTCGCCGAGCGCGGCCAGCACAGCAGCGGGCGCGGTATTGATGTTGAGCGGCGTGCCTGGCGGCAGTGCACACACCAATGGCGCCAATGCCATATAGGCCTTGTGGTCGATGCCCTTGACCAGGCGCAGCTCGGAGATGCTGAAAAAGGGCCGGTTCGCGGCCAGATAGGCCGGATCGCGCACCGTGTAATCGCTGTCTTCGGCGCCATCGGGAAATTGCGGATCATTGTCGGGATCGATCCAGTCGGCAATGGCCAGCGCCAGTTCTTCCTTCAGCTCAAGCTGGCGCAGCAGCCGTTGCAGGATCTGCACCTGCTGCTTATCCAGACCGGCCCGGGGTGATTTTTTATTCGGATCGCTGGAGCTGTCCTTGGCAGGATCGGGCTTGGGCGGCTCGGCCGGGCGGTTATCAGCGGCGGTGTTGTCGTCTTCCGGATTGGCCGGATCCTGCGGCGGTGGCGGATTAGTGGCCGCCCTGGTGCGGGTCGCTGGATCGGGGCGCCAGAGATTGTTCAGATTGAAGCAGCCCTGCAGATCGCGCACCTTCAGGCTCAGGGTGCCCTCGTCCAGCGGCAGCGCCGCCGGTGGATTGGCCCAGGTTTCGCCGAGGTGATCGGTCTGGTTATCCTGGCGGTCGCGGTGCAGCAGCAGCAGCAGCCACTGCTCGGCGCCGAGTGTATACAGCCGCGCCTGCTGCTGATGCAGCAGCACGCTGCTGCGCCGGATGGCCAGTTGCTGCAGGCTGGCCAGGCTGGTCGCGGCAATGCTGGCGATGAAAACGATCAACAGCACGGTGATCAGGGCCACGCCGCGTGGGCGACGTCTAACCGGGCAGCAGCAGCAGGCGGGTGATTTCACCCCAGTTCTCCAGGTTGAGGCGGATTTCCACAGCCCGCGGCAGGCGGTCAGCCGCATCCGGCGTGGGCGCGTCATCGCTCACCGGCGGTGGCCAGTCATCGCGCCATTCTTCGGTATCCTGCCCCAGGAAACGCACCTTGAAGGCGCGCACCTGATCAAGCAGCAGCGTGGCCTGCGGTTCGCCGGGACCGCCGACATCCAGCACCAGCCAGTGTAGCCGCCACAGCTTGCCCTCGTTGAGCCGGTAGGCAATCCGTTGCAGGCTGGCGCGCGGCTGGCCGAGCGGGTTGTCCCAGCCGGCATGGGTCAATTGCAGCGTTTCCCGGGCCAGGGCGCCACCGCTCAGCGCCGGCTGCAGTTCGCCATATTCATCGCGGCTGCCGCGTGGCACGCTCTGTTCAATGTCCTGCGCCAGACGGAACAATGCCAGTTGCAGGGTGGCCAATTGGCGATTGTCGGCCTCGATGGTGGCGCGGGTGAACAGCACGTTGCGCAGACCGCTGTAGGCCGCGCTGGCCATGATCGCGAACACCGCCAGGGCGACCAGCAGTTCCAGCAGGGTAAAACCGCGCGCCGGACGGCTCATGGCGGCGCCGCCTGTTTTCTATTCGCCGGATTGGGCGGCTTCTGGCGCTGGCGCGGATCCTGGGCCTCGTCTGGATTGGCCGGATCAGCCGGATCAGCCGGATTATCGCTTTCCACTGGGAGCGTGCCGCGAAAGGCGATCAGATGCGTGGATGCCGCGCCGCTGGTCGCGCGCACCGTGATATCGAGGCGACGCAGATCGGGATCGGCAGTTTTGGTGAAGCGTGCCTCCCAGCGCCAGTTGCGCCCGGCCAGCTCGCTATCGCCGCTGCGCGTGCCTTCCTCCGGCCAGGGTTTCGCATCGAGCAGCCAGCGGTTGACGGTATTGAGCGCCACCCAGCCGGCCAGGGTTTGTTCACGCAGATCAGCCGTGGTGGCGATGCTCTGGGTGGCAGCGCGGATGATCGCACCCATGGCAATGGCCAGCACCGCCAGCGCTACCAGCACTTCCAGCAGGGTAAAACCGCTGACGCGCTTCACGGCGACAGCTCGCGCAGGCTGAGCCGGCCGAGCGTATCGCCGGCCACCCGATAGCGCGGCGCGTTCGGATCGGTGCTGTCGCGCAGGCGCAGAACAGCGACGAAGGCGGTCAGTTCGCCGCTGGCCAGCAGCAGCACCTGTGGCGGACCATCGGCGCCCAGTTCCACCGGCCGGTCATCGACCCACAGATTCAGGGCCAGATCCGCAGGCAGGCTGTGCTGGCTCAGGGCAGTGTCACTGTCAACCGTCTGCCAGCCGCCCTGGCCATCGCCACTGACGAAGCTGTAGCCATCGCTGGCGCACAGCAGGCCGCGCCAGTGGCCGCTGAGAATCGCTTCCTGCTGATGCAGTTCGATCAGAGCTGCCAGCCGCCGCGCCTCCTCGGCGAGTCGCTCAACGGGTCCGCCGCCCGCCGACAGCACCGCCAGACTGGTCAGGATGCCGATCAATACCAGCACCACCATGATTTCCATCAGGGTGAAGCCGCGGGAGGAGCGCATGTCAAAGCGGCCTGAAACGCGGATTCAGCGGGCCATGCCTACTCGTCCAGATTCCAGTTGCCGATATCGGCATCGACGCTCTCGCCGCCGGGCTGGCCATCGGCGCCCAGCGAATAGATGTCGATGTCGCCATGCTGGCCGGGGCGCAGGTATTGATAGGGCTTGCCCCAGGGATCCTTGGGCAGCTTGTCCAGATAGCCGCCTTCCTGCCAGTGCGGCGCATCGGCCGGACGCTGCACCAGCGCTTCCAGACCCTGCTCGGTGGTCGGATAGCGGAAGTTGTGCAGCTTGTACAGATCAAGCTGGTTCTTGATGACGCGGATGTCCTGCTTGGCCTTGACCGCACGTGCCTTGTCCGGGTTATCCATGATCCGCGGCACTACCACGGCGGCCAGGATGCTCAGGATCACCACTACGACCATCACTTCAATCAGGGTAAAGCCGCGCGCCGCCCAGCTTGGGCGACTGAGGCGCATGTTCTGCGTCATGACAGGGTTTCTCCAGGTGCGGTTAGGCGCGGCCGAGCCGGTACAGGGCAATCTCACCGAGCAGATTGGGCCATAGTTCCGGTCGCGGCCGGGGGCGATGGGCGTGATCGAGCACCATGCGTTGCAGGATGTCGATACGTTTGCGCCGGCACAGTTCCTCGAAATCGCGCAGGGTAAAAAGGTGCACGTTAGGCGTGTCGTACCACTGATAGGGCAGGGTCTTGACCACCGGCATGAAGCCCTGCAGGGCGATCTGCATGCGGCAGCGCCAGAAGCCGAAATTGGGAAAGGTGACGATGCCCTGACGGCCGACGCGCAGCATTTCATCCAGCAGGCGCTCGGTGTGCTTCACCGCCTGCAGGGTCTGGGTCATGATCACATAGTCAAAGCTGCTGTTGCCAAAATCGGCCAGCCCCGCTTCCAGGTCGGCATGGATGACGTTGACGCCGGCCTGGATGCACTTGACGATGTTGGCGGTATCGATTTCCAGCCCGTAGCCACTGACCTGACGCTGCGCCTGCAGATAGGCGAGCAGGGCGCCATCGCCGCAGCCCAGGTCCAGCACCCGCGCGCCGGGGCGAATCCAGTCGCTGATCAAGTCCAGTTCAGGCCGCATCGGCGTGTTCCTCGGGCAAAGCGCTGGCGGGCGTAGCGGCGGTGTTGACTTCTCGGGCAACCCGGGTCAGGTAGCCGCGCAGGGTGTCATGATAGAGCGGAATCGGCATCAGGAAGGCATCGTGACCGGAGTCGGAGGGGATTTCCGCATAGCTGACTTCGCGCCCGGCCCGTACCAGTGCCTGCACGATCTCGCGCGAGCGGGCCGGGGCAAAGCGCCAGTCACTGGTGAAGGACACCACCAGGAAGCGTGCCTGGGCGCGGTGAAAGGCCGCCGCCAGGTCCTGATCGAAGTCCGCCGCCGGGTCGAAATAGTCCAGAGTCTTGGTGATGAGCAGATAGGTGTTGGCGTCGAAGCGATCGACGAAAGCCCGGCCCTGATGGCGCAGATAGCTTTCCACCTCGAACTCGGTATCAAAATTGAAATTGGGCCGGCCCTCGCGCAGTTCACGGCCAAATTTGGCGCGCATGCCCTCGTCCGACAGGTAGGTGATGTGGCCGAGCATGCGCGCGATCATCAGGCCGCGCCGGGGCACCACGCCAAAGTCGTAGTAATGGCCGTGGTGAAAGTCGGGGTCGGAGAGAATTGCCTGGCGGGCGACTTCGTTAAAGGCGATGTTCTGTGCCGACAGGCGCGGCGCGGCGGCAATCACCAGGGCATGGCGCACCCGCTCGGGGAAGGTGATGGTCCATTGCATGGCCTGCATGCCGCCGAGGCTGCCGCCGATCACCGCCGCCCAGGTGTGGATGCCGAGCCGGTCGGCGAGGCGCGCCTGACTGCGCACCCAATCCTTGACGGTGACGATCGGGAAATCCGGGCCGTAGGGCTTGCGGTTGTCCGGGTTGATCGAGGTAGGGCCGGTGGAGCCCTTGCAGCCTCCGAGGTTGTTGCAGCAGACCACGAAGAACTCGCGGGTGTCGATGGGCTTGCCGGGGCCGATGCAGTTGTCCCACCAGCCGGGTTTGCGCGTCCCGGCCTCCTCGTGATAACCAGCGACATGGTGATCGCCGGACAGGGCGTGGCAAATCAGCACGGCATTGCTGTGCTCGGCGTTAAGGGTGCCGTAGGTTTCATAGACCAGATCGTATTCCGTCAGTGACCGGCCACAGTCCAGGGCCAGGGCTTCGGCGAAATGCGCGGTCTGCGGCGTGATCAGGCCGACGGAATCGGCGGGGAAAGTGTGCGGCATAAGGGCCTGACCGTCGCGGTGATGTCCTTGAAAATGAAAAGAGGCGCCAGCCGGTGAGGCCCCAGCGCCGGAAATGATGGCAACTGAAAAGTATGGGCAGTGGCTGCCAGGCTTTGCAATAGAGTGCCCGGTGTCCGGGAAGTGCCGGACCTTGCTGGATTCAGGGCGGTGGCGCGATGCCGCTGGGCAGGCGCTGCGGCGCGGTGATGCGCCAGCGCTTGTCGCGGCCCTTGTCGCCGGCGAGCAGTGTCACCCGGCTTTTTGCCACCCCGAACAGCGTGGCCAGGAAGGCCTGCAGGTGGGCATTGGCCTGGCCGTCCACCGGCGGTGCGGTGATGCGCACGCGCACTTGCGCCGCCACTGCGCCAACCCATTCATCGCGGCTGGCGCGCGGCTGCACCCGCAGCCGCAGAATCAGATCGGCGCCGTCCCAGACGTAGCTGCTGGTGTCCACTGCTTCAGCGCAGCCCGATCCAGATGCCGAGAGCATCTTGCAGCAGCAGGCTGATGAAAATCAGCACCACCACCACCAGCATCGGCGACAGGTCTACGCCGGAGATCGGTGGCAACAGGCGCCGGGCCGGGCGCAGCAGCGGCGCGGTCAGTTGCGCCAGCACCCGGGCGACCGGGTGATAGGGATCGGGATTGATCCAACTCAGCAGTGCCTGGATGATCACGCTCCACAGGTAAATGTTGATCAGCAGCTTGAGCAGTTCCAGCACCGTGACCAGCAGCAGCGCGGCCGGACCGATGCCGCGGTTGAGCAGCATGCCCAGCAGCAGCACCTCGATCGCCTGCAGCGCCAGCGCCAGGACCACCGATGCCAGATCCAGGCCCTTATAGCCGGGAATGACGCGCCGCAGCGGCAGCAGCGGTGGGTTGGTGATGCGCACCAGGAATTGCACCAGCGGGTTATAGAAATCGGCGCGCACGCATTGCAATAGGAAACGCAGCATCACCGCCAGGATGTAGAAGCCAAAAACCGTCTGGATCAGGAAGACAAACGCGGTCACGATTGGCCTCCGAGCAGATTGCCCAGTTCCTCGGATCGGTGGTGGGCCGCTTCCAGAGCTTTGGCAACCAGTGAATCAAGCTCCTCGGTGAGCAGCGAGGGTGTTTCCAGCAGCGCCAGCGACGCCGCCAGCGAGCGGGCGATCAGCTTATCGAGCTGTTCATCCTGGAAGACGCTGATGGCGCGCTCGGTGGTGCCGCCCGGCGAGGTTACCCGCGCACGCAGGGCGGTGGGATTGTCGGGACTTTCCAGCGCCATCTTGGCGGCGCCAAAGGCGGTCTGCAGGGTCAGCAGGCGGGCCACCTCGGGATCCAGGCCGAGTTGCACGCCGATTTTTTCCAGGGCCTCCATGAGCAGGAAGAAATAGGCCGGACCGCTGCCCGACAGCGCGGTGACCGCATCGAGCATCCGCTCCTGCTCTACCCACACCGTCAGCCCCACCGAGCGCATCACCGATTCAGCCAACTGGCGCTGCGCCTCGCTGACCCGCGGGTTGGCGAACAGGGCAGTAGCGCCGCTGCCGACCAGCGCTGGCGTGTTGGGCATGGTGCGGACGATGGCGGTCTCCGCGCCGAGCCAGCGGCGCAGGTCCGGCTCGCGCACCCCGGCAGCGATCGACAGCACCAGCGGCTGATGGGCCTGGACGGTTGCGGCCAGTTCCTCGGCGACCGGGCGCAGCACCTGCGGCTTAACCGCCAGCACCACCAGCGCGGCGCGCGCGGCGATCTCGCGGTTGTCGGCACCGGTATGCACGCCAAAGCGGCCGCGCAACAGCTCGCGGTGTCCGGCATCGGGTTCGGCGACCCAGATATGATCGGGGTCGCTGCCACTGCTCAGCAGGCCGCCGATCAGGCTGCGGGCCATGTTGCCGCCGCCAATGAAGGCAATCGGGATGTCTTTCATTGCCACCTCGGTGTGAAGGGATGCGTTGATCAGGATCGATCGGGGTTCATGCAGGATGATGGTGCAGGGCCACGTCGCACGTCGCGTCGTCGGTTTCGTTCAGGGCTTGCGGTTGCCGTTGCCGCTGCCGTTGCTGAGCGCCTGGGTGAGCTGCGCGCTGACGTTGCTCAGCCGGTTGTCGTTCTGGTAGGACTGGTACACGCGCTGTTGGCCGGCGGCATCGAGCCGTTGATAGAAGGCGAAGATAGCCGGTGAACCTTCGCGCAGCGCGCGCGCGAAGGCAGCCGCATCCAGGCCCGTGGGCAGGCGCTCGTCGTCCACGCTGAATGCGGCGCTGTCAGCCGGACGCCCCGCATCGACCGGTGGCAGACCAAGATTCAGGGTCATGGCCTGGCGCTTGGCCTCTTCCTCGATGGCGCGCAGGTCATTGTCGTTATCTGCGCCGAGCAGCAGGGGCGCGATCAGCAGCAGGACGCTGGCGGACCCGGCACGGCGCGCGGTGCGCTGGAACAGGGCGGGCATAACAGGCATGCGCGGTCTCTTGGCGTTGGGGCGGTTAGTGGGGCCAGCGACAGGTCCGCTGCCCGGTGGATGGAGGAGTCAATAGCATGCTGGACCTGATTAAAGCATATCGCAAAGCCCGCTTCAGGCGCGCGGCCCGAACAGGGCGGTGCCAATCCGCACTAGGGTAGCACCCTCGGCGATGGCCGCGTCCAGATCGTCGGACATGCCCATGGACAGGGTGTCCAGCGCCAGCCCGGCCTCGTTCAGCCGCTGCCACAGTTCCCGCAGGCGGGCCAGGGGCGCGCGCTGGGCGGCAAAATCACTCGCCGGCGCCGGAATGGCCATCAGGCCGCGCAGGTGCAGCCCGGGCAGTGTCGCCACCGCCCGCGCGACCGTTGCAACCTCGGAGACATCCAGACCGTGCTTGGTGGGTTCACGGTCGATATTGACCTGCAGGCAGATGTTCAGCGGCGGCAGGGACGCGGGCCGCTGCGCGCTGAGGCGTTCGGCAATTTTCAGCCGGTCGACGCTGTGTGCCCAGGCGAAATGTTCGGCGATGCCGCGGGTCTTGTTGGCCTGGATCGGGCCGATAAAGTGCCATTCCAGATCCAGATGCGCCAGTGCGGCGCGCTTGTCGAGCGCCTCGTTCAGGTAGTTTTCGCCAAAGCAGTGCTGGCCGGCGGCGGCCAGGGCGGTGATGGCGCTCGCCGGCTGGGTCTTGCTGACCGCCAGCAGCCGCACCGCACCCGGCGTGCGTCCATACTGTTGCTCGGCGGCGCGGATGCGCGCCAGCAGGGCTTGCAGGCGCTCGGCGGGGGCTTGATCCATGAACGTATCCTTGACGAATGGCCGGCACGGTCGGCACGGCCTTGCGAATATATACTACCGAACATGACGACACCCGGCGCACCGGGTTTTTCCTAGCTCAGCCTCGCGGGAGCGATGCCTTTATGACCCTCGACGAACTGTTGACCTTTTCGGTGCAGAACAACGCCTCGGACCTGCACCTGTCGGCGGGCTTGCCGCCGATGATCCGCGTGGATGGCGACGTGCGCAAGATCAACGTCCCGCCGCTGGAGCACAAGCAGGTGCATGCGCTGATCTACGACATCATGAACGACAAGCAGCGTAAGGACTACGATGAGTTTTTAGAATGCGACTTTTCGTTCGAGATTCCCAAGCTGGCGCGCTTTCGCGTCAATGCCTTCAATCAGGACCGGGGTGCAGCTGGCGTGTTCCGCACCATTCCGACCCTGATCAAGACGCTGGACGAGCTGAACTGCCCGGCGGTGTTTCGCGACCTGATCAATGTGCCGCGTGGCCTGATCCTGGTCACCGGTCCGACTGGTTCGGGCAAGTCAACGACCCTGGCGGCGATGATCGATCACATCAACAAGAGCGAATACGGCCATATCCTGACCATCGAGGACCCGATCGAGTTCGTCCACCAGAGCCAGCGCTGCCTGGTCAATCAGCGCGAGGTGCATCGCGATACGCTGGGCTTTAACGAGGCCCTGCGCTCGGCGCTGCGCGAGGATCCGGACATTATCCTGGTCGGCGAAATGCGCGACCGCGAAACCATCAGCCTGGCGCTGACCGCCGCCGAGACGGGACATCTGGTGTTTGGTACCCTGCACACCAGTTCCGCGCCCAAGACCATCGACCGCATCATCGACGTATTCCCGGCTGGCGAAAAGCCCATGGTGCGTTCGATGCTGTCCGAGTCGTTGCGGGCGGTGGTGTCGCAGGTTCTGCTGAAGAAGAAGGGCGGCGGGCGCATGGCGGCGCACGAGATCATGGTCGGCATTCCCGCCATCCGCAACCTGATCCGCGAGGACAAGGTGGCGCAGATGTATTCGTCGATCCAGACCGGCTCTTCCTATGGCATGCAGACGCTTGACCAGTGTCTGCTGGATCTGATCAAGAAGGGTCTGGTCAACCGCGATGAGGCCTTCACCTACGCCCAGAATAAGACCTCGTTCAAGCAGGGTGCCTGAGCGATACTGGGGGTTGTTGCCCGGCTGCCCGCTCCGTGCTGTGATCGCTCAACAGGGCGGGATGGTGCGGGTCTGGCAAGGTAGCCGATAGGCAGCGGCCAGGGTCTGCGCTGTGCTATGCAGCGCCGCGCCGCCACAGGCAAATACGGTGATATCGGCTACGCCCTGCAGTACCGTCAGCCAGCCCTGCGCCAGTTCCACCAGGTCGCCGTCGAAGGTACCCGGTTGGCCGCCCGCCGGGCAGGCGATGCGACTGGGAATGCGCCAATCCTCCAGCAGCGGCAGCGCGGCGATGGCCTCGGCCGGTATGCCGGGTACCATGGTCCGCGAGGGCTGCGCTTGAAACGGCAGCGGCGGGGTCAGCTCGAACAGGGCAAACGGCTTCACACGCGGCTGATGGTGGCGCAGCACCCGCGCCAGGAATATGCCGCTGGCCAGACCGGCATCATCGACAAGCAGCAGGGCGCGTGGCGTGGCTGCCGTCAGGTCGAAGGCAATACCCTCCAGCGTCACCACGGGCAATTGTGTACCTGCAGGCGGCGCCGAACCGCAGCCCAGGCAATCCAGCGCCTGCGTGCCCGGCACCCGCTGCAGGATCGGCCAGTCCACGCCGTCGATGCGCAGCATCTGGCCGGGCCCGGCGGCGGCAGCCAGTGTCGTATCCAGACGCAGCAGCATCCGATCGCCGGGATAGCTCTGCACGGCCAGCACCCGGGCCGTAGCGGTGATAGCTTCAGTCATGGGCGTCGCGCTCATA
>DAITNL010000045.1:0-406 GCA_036834665.1 Candidatus Competibacteraceae bacterium
CTGCTGGCCGGTGTGCAGCGGCTGCTGGTGGTTGAGCAGAGCCATTCCCGGCAGTTTTATCGCTACCTGCGGGCGCACTATGCACTGCCGGGCGCGGTGCGCGTGCTCAGCCAGCCGGGGCCGCTGCCGATCCGGCCAGCGGCAGTGCTGACCCAATTGTTGCAGTGGAGGTAAAGGTCATGGGCAAACCCGAAACGATCTCTTGCGGCCATGTCGCCAAGGACTACAAATCCGATGTCAAGCCGATCTGGTGTCCCGGTTGTGGCCACTTTGGTGTTCAGACAGCGCTGTTTCGCGCCCTGGCGCATCTGGATCTGCCGCCGGAACAGGTGGCGGTCATTTCCGGAATCGGCTGTTCCTCACGGCTGCCGGCCTATACCCAGTGCTACGGCTTTCATGGTATTCA
>DAITNL010000045.1:416-11351 GCA_036834665.1 Candidatus Competibacteraceae bacterium
GTCCGGAGTTGACCGTGCTGGTGGCCAGTGGTGATGGCGATGCCTTTTCCATTGGCGGCAACCACTTCCTGCACGCCTGCCGACGCAACGTCGATTTGACCTGCATCGTCATGGACAACGCCGTCTATGGCATGACCAAGGGCCAGCCCTCGCCGACCACGACGCCGGATTGGCGCAGCAAGCTGGCGCCGGAGGGAACCGGTATCAGTCCGTTGCGACCACTGGCGGTAGCGCTGGCTGCTGGAGCAGGCTTCATCGCCCGGGCCTTTTCCGGCGACCCCAACGGCATCGCCCAGCTGCTGGTCGAGGCGATCCGCTATCCGGGATTTGCGCTGCTGCAGATTCTCAGTCCCTGCGTGACCTATCGACCGGAGGAAAAGGACTGGAAGCATCAGGTGCATGCCGCCGGGGTCGAAACGACCGCCGATCCGGTCGAGGCAGCACGCCGTTTGTTCGCTGATGACGGCATGACCACCGGTGTGTTCTACCGCGCCGAACTGCCGCCCTATCCGGCGGCGGTGAACACCGCAACCACGACCCTGACCACGCTTGAAGCGGGACTTGCACTATGAGCACGATAGCGATCACCACGCTGGACCAGTTGCTTGCCTACGCTCATGTCCTGGAACAGGAAGCCGTCGAACGCTATCAGGAACTGGCCGAGCAGATGCAGGTTCACCATCAGCCACAACTGGCGGAACTGTTCCAGACCATGGCCCGGGTGGAGGGCCAGCATGTGGACCGGGTCGAGGCCCTGGCCGATGGCCGGACATTGCCGCGCCTGGCACCCTGGGATTATCGCTGGACGGACTTGGAGTCGCCGGAGCGGGTACCGATTGGCGCGGAACAGTACGGCATGCAGCCACGGCAGGCGCTGGAACTGGTGCTGGCTGGCGAAGAGCGGGCGCAGGCCTTCTTTGCGGCGGTGGCGGCGTCCTGTCCCGATCCGGTAGCGCGCACCCTGGCCGCCGAGCTGGCCGAGGAGGAACAGCAGCACGCGGTGCTTTTGCATGACTGGCTGCGCCGCTATCCCTGTGCTGTCGAGGATGTGCCGGATCTGGATGAACCACTGGCGCAGGATTGAGACTGCTGCCGGTGGTCTGATGATTGGCTGCTGGGCGATTCGGGCATAAGGCGCGCGCCCCTTGCGGGTATCGCTAGAATGACGAACAATCCGCGGCGCGTCATACCCATCATTCGTTCCCGAAAGGAGAAAACAATCATGTCAGTGGGCCAATACTGCAATCGCCATGTCGTCACGACGGAAAGGGGGACGGGCATTCACGAAATTGCGCGGATCATGCGCCAGCGTCATGTCGGTACCGTCGTGGTGGTTGAACGCCGCAACGATAAGGAATATCCAGTCGGGATCATCACGGACCGCGATCTGGTGGTCGAAGTGATGGGCCAGGGGCTGGCGCCGGAGACGCTGACTGTGGGCGATATCATGACCAGCAAGCTGGTCACCGCCCGCGAAGAGGACAATTTCTGGCGCGCCCTGGACCGGCTCAGCGCCAAGGGCGTGCGGCGTTTACCCGTGGTCGATGACGAGGGTGCACTGATTGGTATTCTGACCGTGGATGACGTGTTGACCGCGCTGGCGGTGGGCCTGTCGGACGTGACCCGGCTGGTGCAGCGCGAAATCGCCAAGGAAGTGCAGCAGCGGCAGTAAGCCGGTATTACGCGCCGCGGACGGGCAGTGGCGCCCTTCCGCGACTGCGGCTTGGGAATGGGTGTCTCAGCTGTTCAGGGCCAGCAGCGCCAGGGCCAGTCCAGCCAGCGCCACCAGCCATGCCCCAGCCAGGGCTAGCCGCGAGGAGGCCGCCGGCGCCGCTTCCCGCGCCGCCTGCTCGGCGAGAGAGTGTTGCAGTGCGGCCAGGGCCTGCTGGCGCTCCTGATCACGCTGATCAAGCGCGGCCAGCCGCTGCGCCTGTTCCTCGAAGGTTGGATTGCGGGTGGCGTCCTCCAGTGCCTGCAGGCGCTGGTGCAGGGTCATGACCTCGCCATGCAGTTCGCGTAGCACGTTTTCGAACTTGCCAAATTGCTCGGAATGCGCCGTCAGGCGCTGTTCGTTGTCGTCAACCCGCTCATTGAACGCGGCCAGTGCCCCTTGCAGAGTGTCCTGCTGGATTTGTGCCTGATCCTGCCGCTCGGACAGCATAGCCAGACGCTGACGCAGTTCATCGCCCTGCGCCTGGAAGCGCGCATCAAGATCCGTCCATTGGCGCGCTAGCGCATCCTGCTGGTTCCGCGCCGCGCTGCTCTCGTTTTGCAGCGTCGTTTCCAATGCTGCGGTGGCGGCCTGCGCCGCCTGTACATCCTGACGCAGGGCATTCAGCATGCTCATCAGATCGCCCAGGCGCTGATCATGGGCGCCGCTGGCGTCGTTCAGGGTGTCGAGGCTTTGTTGCGTGCCTTGCAGGTAGTGGCGGAAGGCGTCCAGGGCGGTTTCAAGGTCTTTGGCAGTGCTCATGGGATCCTCGGCAGGTTCCGGGATGGGGTTTTGGTGTGGTTATGGTGTGATGCTCCAGCCAAGCCCTAGTGTAGTGGTTTCCTGCCGCCGATTCTCGTTATGCGTTGACGCTGGCGTGGCCGGCGCGGGGCCGAGGTGGCGCCCGCGTGCTCTGAATGGAATGCCAGGGACAGTCATGGTTGATCAGGCGATCACGTGAAGTAGACCCGTGGGGCCTCGGCAAGCAACTGCCGGAACTGGGCGCCGCTGATGCGCACCGTCAGTTCATGATCGCCGGCCTCGAAGAAAATCTCTTCCTCCTCAGCTAGAGCAGCGTCCCAGACGGTGGGCAAGCCATAAGCCGCGCCGAGCACCGGGATGGCGCCGGGTCGGCAATCGGGGAACAGTGTGGCCAGTGCGCTTTCCGGCGTCAGGTGCAGGCGGCGGCCCAGACGCTTATGGAGTGCCTCCAGATCGACATGGCGGCTGGACGGCAGCACCACCAGCAGGTGACCACGCTCATCCTCGACGACCACGCCCTTGGCCAGTTGCCGGCCCTTGATGTGGGCGCTTTGGGCGGTGTCCATGCTGGAGAAGGTGCGTGGATGAATGAGCACCTCATGATCGATATTGTTGTGATCCAGATAGGTCTTGAGGGTTGCGGCGATAGGCATGGCGAAATCCTCCTCGCACAAACAAGACGGTGAAGCAGGGTAAGGAACAGCGCTTTCTCCCCAATGATAGACAGGTTTTAAGTGACGCGGACGGCAGGCGCCTATAAAATCCGTTTCCTTTCGGCCTTGTTTTTCATTGCCGTGTGGCGTGGAGTCGATCGTGCAGGAACTGAACCCGTTTTTTAATCAGATTCAAGATCTCCAGGGGCGCTGCGCGTCTCTGAGGGGGTATCTTTGACTTCGAAACCAAGCGTGAGCGGCTGATTGAAGTCAATCGGGAATTGCAGGAATCCAATGTCTGGGACGATCCAGAACGGGCGCAGGCCCTGGGCAAGGAGCGCGCGCAACTGGAAGCGGTTGTGGAGCGGTTGGAACGGCTGGATCAGAGCCTGAATGAGGCTGCCGAATTGCTGATGCTGGCGGGTGAGGAAGGCGACGAGGCTACGGTGAGTGCGGTGGCGCGCGATCTGGAACGCTGCGCGGGCACGGTCGCCAATCTGGAATTCCAGCGCATGTTTTCCGGCGAGCTGGACGCGAGCAACGCCTTTCTCGATATCCAGGCCGGTTCCGGTGGCACCGAGGCGCAGGATTGGGCGGACATGCTGCTGCGCATGTACCTGCGCTGGGGTGAGCGGCGCGGCTTTAAAACCGAACTGCTGGAAGTGTCGCCGGGTGAAGTGGCCGGCATCAAGAGCGCCAGCGTCAGTTTCGAGGGCAGCTATGCCTTTGGCTGGCTGCGTACTGAAATCGGTGTGCACCGGCTGGTGCGCAAGTCACCGTTCGATTCCGGCAACCGTCGTCATACCTCGTTTGCGGCGGTGTTTGTCTCGCCGGAAATCGATGACAGCATCGAGGTGGATATCAATCCGGCCGATCTGCGTATCGACGTTTACCGTGCGTCCGGTGCGGGTGGGCAGCATGTGAACCGGACTGAATCGGCGGTGCGCATTACCCATTTGCCGACCAACACTGTGGTGCAGTGCCAGAACGATCGCTCCCAGCATAAGAACCGTTCTACGGCTATGAAGCAGCTTAAGGCCAAGCTGTATGAGCTGGAATTGCAAAAGCGCAATGCCCAGGCCCAGGCCCTTGAGGACACCAAGTCCGATATTGGCTGGGGCAGCCAGATTCGCTCCTATGTGCTCGATCAATCGCGGATCAAGGATCTGCGCACGGGTATTGAAGTCGGCAATACCCAGGCCGTGCTGGATGGCGATCTGGACATCTTTATCGAAGCCAGCCTGAAGAGCGGCCTGTAGGGCGACCCGGCGTTCCAGGCGAATTGAAACTGACAGCCAGGCGCTGCGTCGTTACCGGTCCGCGCGCCGAAGCCGCTATGAGTGAATCCATGGATCTCGAAAACCCCGCAGAACTCCTCGACGAAAACAAGCTGATTGCCCTGCGCCGCCAGAAGTTGCACGAGCTGCGCCAGCAGGGTCAGGCCTATCCGACTGATTTTCGCCGCGATACCCTTGCCGCCGACCTGCATGCCGCGCATGGCGCACAGGACAGCGATACGCTCGATGCGACGGCGCTCCGGGTGCGGGTCGCCGGACGCATGCTTGCCAAGCGCATCATGGGCAAGGCCAGCTTTGCCCGCCTGCGCGACATGTCCGGCGATATCCAGTTGTTTATCCAGAAAGGTGCGCTGCCCGAGGGCGTTTACGAGACGTTTAAAAGCTGGGATCTGGGCGATATCCTCGGTGCCGAGGGCACGGTGTTCAAGACCAAGACCGGTGAACTGTCGATCAAGGTTGATACGCTGCGCCTGCTGACCAAGTCACTGCGGCCCCTGCCGGAGAAGTTTCATGGTCTGGCTGATCAGGAAACCCGCTATCGACAGCGCTATGTCGATCTGATCATGAACGAATCGACCCGTGCCACCTTCCGCCTGCGTTCGGCGATCGTCGCTTATATCCGCGAGTTTTTTAATGGGCGCGGCTTCCTGGAAGTCGAGACGCCGATGATGCAGCCGATTCCCGGTGGCGCGACGGCGCGGCCGTTCATCACGCACCACAATGCGCTGGATATGCAACTGTATCTGCGCATCGCCCCGGAACTGTATCTAAAGCGGCTGGTGGTGGGCGGTTTTGAGAAGGTTTATGAGATCAATCGCAATTTCCGCAATGAGGGGTTATCAACCCGCCATAATCCCGAGTTCACCATGCTGGAGTTTTATCAGGCCTATGCCGATTACCATGACCTGATGGACTTGAGCGAAGCGCTGTTGCGCGGTATGGCGCAGCGTCTGCTTGGCGATACGCGGATCAGCTATCAGGGTGAGAGTTACGATTTCGGGCGGCCGTTCCGGCGTCTGACCGTGCGCGAGGCGGTGCTGCATTTCAATCCGACGATCAGCGCCGCGGAACTGGATGATCTGGACATGGCGCGGCGCATCGCCGAGGGTCTGGGCCTGAAAATCCAGCCGGATCACGGTCTGGGCCGCGTGCAACTGGAGATTTTCGAACAGACCGTTGAGCATCAGTTGCGCGATCCGACCTTTATCACTGCCTATCCGACCGAAGTATCGCCGCTGGCCCGGCGCAATGATGCAGATCCGGGCGTCACTGACCGCTTCGAGTTGTTTGTTGGTGGTCGCGAGATTGCCAACGGCTTTTCCGAGTTGAATGATCCCGAAGATCAGGCCGAGCGTTTCCGTCGTCAGGTCGAGGCCAAGGCCGCTGGCGATGATGAGGCGATGCATTACGACGCTGACTATGTGCGGGCGCTGGAATATGGCCTGCCGCCTACCGCCGGCGAGGGCATCGGTATTGACCGCTTGGTGATGCTGTTCACCGACGCGCCATCGATCCGCGATGTGCTGCTGTTTCCGCATCTGCGCCCGGAATGAGGCAATAGACAAAGGCAAGAAGTGAGGGCGGCTGAACCCGGCAGGTTCAACCGCCCTCGCGCTTGATCCCGCTGCCGTTTGCGCAGGCGGGGTTTTTCAATTGAGGCGCTGCCGGTTTTTACGGTGCCTGGGCGTGCGCCGTTGCCGATGGCGGCCAATTGGCAATGGCGCTGCGCATGGGCACGATGGCGCCGTGCTCGTGGCAGCGGGCGCTGGAGTGTTCGCGCAGGGCGACTACCGGGCGCTTGCAGTGCGGGCAAACCGCGTGTACTCGATATAGAACCGTCATGATGCGTTTCCTCGGTAAGGGTTGATTACCGGTTTAGGCAACTCTTTGGCGGTTTTGTTTTGCGGTGCAACAAAATTTTGTTGTTTGACTGAATTGTTTTGTATATTTTTTGCAAATTTGTTGTTTAAAAACAATATCGGCCTTCAGAACTCACTTGGTTCCGGTTGATGCCGATGCTGGCGGGTCGTCCCGGCTGTTCCATGTAGTGGCGTAGGCTTCGGCCTGAAGTCGCGGTGCGGGCGCAGGAATTCCGGGCAACCCCGGGCACCGCTGGCCTGATAATCGGCGCTGAGCGCGGCATATGCAGTCGGTTCCGGCACATCCAGCGCAGCAACCAGTCCCTCGTGCAGCAGATCGAACAGCCGCTCCAGAGCCAGTTGATGCGTCTGGCCGGTGCGGGCGAACAGCCAATCGCTGAAGGTCAAGAAACGCTGGAACGGTGCCGCGCCAAGCAGTAGTGGCCGGGTCTGGCGAAAGCGCCCGGAATTGCCGATCAGATCCCAGTAGCGGGTAAAGCGCTCCAGACGGCGCAGGGTAGCGAAATCCAGCGTCGCTGAACTGAGCAGGTTGTAGGGCGGTTGCGGGTTGTAGCGGCAGTCGAAGGCAGCACTGTGGCGATCGATCGGCGTGCCGCGCAGCCGTTTCAGAATGCCGACCTGGATTTCATGCGGGTCGAGCGCGACCAGCCGATCAAAGCCGGCGGCAATACTAGCCAGTTCCTCGCCGGGTAGGCCGATGATCAGATCGGTGTGCAGGTGGGCGTGGCTGTGCTCACGCAGCCAGCGCAGATTGGTCTCGCTGCGGGCGTTGTCCTGCCGGCGGCTGATGCGCGCCTGCACGTCGGGATTGAAGCTCTGCACGCCGATTTCAAATTGCAGCGCGCCGGGCGGAAAGCGGCTGATGCGCGCCTTGAGTAATTCCGGCAGGTGGTCGGGAATCAGCTCGAAATGCAGGAACAGCCGCTCATCGAGCCGCTCCAGGAAGAAATCGAGAATGCGCGCCCCGACCTGGGCCTTGAGATTGAAGGTGCGATCGACGAACTTGAACTGGCGCACGCCGCGTTGGTGCAAGCGGTCCAGCTCAGCCAGGAACGGCTCCAGCGGAAATGGCCAGGCGGTCTGGTCCAGCGCCGACAGGCAGAATTCGCAGCGAAACGGACAGCCGCGCGAAGCTTCGACGTAGATCAGCCGCTGGGCAATGTCGGTGTCGCTGTAGAAGCGATAGGGCAGGGTGAGCAGGTTCAGTGCAGGTCGCGCCGCCTGTATCACCTTCTGCGCCGGGCGCTCGCCGGTCAGCAGACGCTGGCAGAGCTCGGCAAAGGCCAGATCCGCCGGGCCGGTAATCAGATAATCCGCTTGGGCTACGATGGGCTGTTCCGCCCACTCGTGGCTGACTTCGGGACCGCCGAGCACAATGATGAGCTCCGGCCGCACCCGCTTGAGCAGTGCCACCAGCGCAGTGCTTTCCACCACGTTCCAGATATACACGCCCAGACCGAGAATGCGCGGCGACTCGTTCAGCAGCGCCTCGGCGATGTCCAGCGGCCGCTGGCTGATGATGAACTCACGGATCGCGGCCTGAGTCTGCAACGCGCCGAGCTGCGCGAACAGATAGCGCAGGCCAAGCGCGCTGTGCGCGTAGCGGGCATTCAGGGTGGAGAGCAGGATGGTCGTGGCCATGGGCAGGATTCCGCGTCGCTCAGGCCACGCCCAGCAGCGCAGCGTAAAGGTGCAGCAGCAGGATCGCAGCGCCCAGGCAGCGCAGCACATAGCCGGTATTCCAGCGCAGGAAGGCGTAACCGTCGATGCCGTAGCGGCCCTGCAAAATCAGATGCAGACCGGACAATGGATTGGCCGGCACGCCAATCGCCCAGCCCATCAGCAGGGTGATGGCCAGCAGGTTGGGATCGGGATGCAGCGGTGCCAGCCAGACGCCAGCGGTGGCCAGGGTGATCACCGGATGCACGCCAAGCGCGGCGATACCGACCATTGCCAGCAGCAGCAGGCTGGACTGCGCCGCGCCGAAATGAGTGAATGGCAGCCAACCCGCCGCCGATCCAGTCACGGCGGCCAGGCCGGTGGCCAGCACGCCCGCTGCCAGGAACAGCGCCAGTTCGTTGACGACGCTGGGCAGGCCACGGCGGATATGGTCGCCCAGCGTGTGCATAGTCTGCGCACCGTTTTGTACCAGCAGAATGGCAGCGGTCAGCAGCGGCGCGCTCAGGGTGATGGTGGCCAGGATCGACACGCCCGGTGCGGCGCTATGTGCGACCAGCACGATCAGCACCAGCAGGCCGGGAATCCACAGTGCGGCAAAGTGCATCGGGTAGCCGATGAAGGGCGCACCCAGGGTCGGATTCTCGGGATCGATATCGCGGGCAGTCAGCCACAGCGACAGCGCCGCCATCGGCAGGCCAGCCAGCACTACCACACTCAGGTGCGCGCCCGGTGCGTAAATCAGGGCCGCCGCCATGGCCGAGAAGAACGGTGACCAGAATGCAGCGGCGGCGAAACCGCGGCTCAGGGCCAGAGCGCGGCGGCGGCCCAGCCGGCCATGGGTGGTCATGCGGTCGCCGAGGATCACCACCGTGGACAGATTGATCACCGCGCCAAACAGGTGCACGCCGAGCAGGGTTCGCCACAGCGCCCGCCGGCCGCGCGGCAAGGGTTCGCCGTCACCCGTGCCGCCGGGCCGGGTCACCAGCCGCAGAAAAGACACTGCCGCCAGTAGACCGACCAGTCCCTGATTAGTGGCCAGGGCCTGATCAAGGCGCAGCGGCATGCCCTGCAGTGTGCCCCAGGCCATGCCGGCCAGCCCCAGACCGATCAGCCAGACGCTTTGCCAACGCTGGCGCTGGCCGAGACGGTGCGCGAGCAGCAGCACCGCGCACCAGCCGAGCAGGCCGGCCGGCCACAGGGGTACGCCGGGCAACACCGAGGCGGCGATCATCAAGGCCAGCAGGACGCCGGCCAGGGTTTCGCGGTGGGTAACAGGTAGATGCAGGTGTGGGTGAAACAGGTGTGGGCAGGGCTTCACGGTCATGGCTTGGGCAGCAGGCAGCGGCATGGCCCGGCTATGGTAGCAAAACAAAACCCGCGCGCGGGCGCGGGTTTCGCAACACGGCACAGGGCGCGTGCTAGACCGTCAGGTATTGGCGTACCAGGCCATCATGCAGATCGCCCATCGGGCCAGTAGCCACCGCCCGGCCCTTGTCGAGGATGCAGAAACGGTCAGCGACCTGACGGGCAAAACCCAGCTTCTGTTCCACCAGCAGCACGGTCATGCCCTGTTCCCGGTTCAGGTGGCGGATTACCTCGCCAATCTCGTGGACGATATTGGGCTGAATGCCCTCGGTAGGTTCGTCGAGAATCAGCAGTTGTGGCTCAATCACCAGCGCCCGGCCAATGGCCAGTTGCTGCTGCTGTCCGCCGGACAGGTCGCCGCCACGGCGCTTGAGCATGGTTTTCAGCACCGGGAACATCTCGTAGATGAACTCCGGCACCCGCTTGAGACGGTCCTTGCGGATCGGCAGGCCGATGCGCAGATTTTCCTCCACGGTCAGCAGCGGAAAGATCTGCCGGCCCTGCGGCACATAGCCGATGCCCAGCGGCGCGCGCCGTTCCGCCGGGCGCTGGGCCAGATCCTCACCGTTGCATTGAATGGTTCCGGAACGCAGCGGCACCAGGCCCATGATCGCCTTGAGCAGCGTGGTCTTGCCGACGCCGTTGCGACCCATCAGGCACAGCAGCGCGCCGCGTGGCACCTCCAGTTGAATATCCCACAGGGTCTGGCTTTGGCCATAACACTGATTCAAGCCGTCAATGTGCAGCATGGCCGTCTCCCAGATAGACCTCGATCACCTTGGGATCGGCCTGCACCTCCTCCAGGGTGCCCTCGGCCAGCACCCGGCCCTGATGCAACACGGTGACCTTGTCAGCGATCGAGCGCACGAAGCCCATGTCATGCTCGACCACCACCACTGAATGCTCGCCGGCCAGCGAGTTAAGCAATTCGGCGGTGCGCTCCATTTCCGCCGGCGTCATGCCGGCGACCGGTTCGTCAACCAGTAACAGGCGTGGCTGCTGCATGAGCAGCATGCCGATTTCGAGCCACTGTTTCTGACCATGGGCGAGAATGCCGGCCTGTCGCTGCGCTGACTCGCTCAGGCCAATCCGTTCCAGCACCGCGCCGATCTGCTCACGTTCCTCACCAGTCAAGCGGGTGGTCATCAGTCCGCGCAAGTGTTTCGTCCCGGACATGGCCAGTTCCAGGTTTTCCAGTACGCTCAGCGGTTCGATCACGGTTGGCTTCTGGAACTTGCGGCCAATGCCGATGCGCGCGATGGCCGGTTCATCCAGTTGCAGCAGATCGATGGTCTGCCCGAAAAACACCCGTCCGGTATCGGGCTTGGTCTTGCCGGTGATGATGTCCATCATCGTGGTTTTACCCGCTCCATTGGGGCCGATGATGCAGCGCAGTTCGCCATCGCCGATATACAGCGACAGGTTGTCGATGGCCTTGAAACCGTCGAAGCTGACCGTGACCCCTTCCAGATAGAGCAGGATGCCGTGACTGGCATCGACCGATGCATCGACCGTGCGGATGCCGCCTTCGATATCGGAAATCAGTTCGCTCATGAGGCAGCCTCCGCCCGGCGGCGCACCAGACC
>DAITNL010000045.1:11361-18074 GCA_036834665.1 Candidatus Competibacteraceae bacterium
GGAACAATGTGACCGCGACGAACAGGACGCCGAGGGCAAACAGCCAGATTTCCGGCAGGGCCCCGGTCAGCCAGGACTTGGCAAAGTTGACCAGCACCGCGCCAATCACCGCGCCGACCAGGGTGCCACGGCCACCGATCGCGACCCAGATCACCGCTTCGATGGAATTGATCGGCGCGAATTCACCGGGATTGATGATGCCGACCTGCGGCACATACAGCGCACCCGCCACGCCGGCCAGGATGGCCGAGAAGGCGAATACCAGGGTTTTCACCCGCTCGACGCGATAGCCAAGAAAGCGGGCGCGATCCTCGCTGTCCCGAATCGCCACCAGTACCCGGCCCATGCGCGTCGACACCAGCCAGCGACAGGCCAGATAGCCAGTGGCCAGGGCCAGCGCCGAGAGCATGAACAGGACGATGCGCGTGCCTTCGGCCTGCAAAGAGAAGCCCAGCACGTCCTTGAAATCGGTCAGGCCGTTATTGCCGCCAAAGCCCATTTCGTTGCGGAAGAAGGCCAGCATCAGCGCATAGGTCAGGGCCTGGGTGATGATCGACAGGTACACACCCGACACCCGCGAACGGAAGGCGAACCAGCCGAAGATGAAGGCCAGCAGGCCGGGAATCACCATCACCATCAGCACCGCAAAGCCGAAGCTGTCAAAGCCATGCCAGTACCAGGGCAGCTCCTTCCAGTTCAGGAACACCATGAAATCGGGCAGCAGCGGATCGCCATAGACTCCGCGCGTGCCGATCTGGCGCATCAGGTACATGCCCAGGCAGTAGCCGCCAAGGGCGAAAAAGGCGGCATGGCCAAGGCTGAGAATGCCCATGTAGCCCCATACCAGGTCCACCGCTACTGCCAGCAGCGCATAGCACAGGTACTTGCCGAGCAGGGTCACGGTATAGGCTGACAGGTGCAGCGCGCTGTCTGGCGGCGTCAGCAGGTTCAGTGTCGGAACGACGATGATCAGCAGCGCCAGCAGCAGCAGCAGGCCCAGGCCGGCGCGATCGGAAAGCAGCCAGGGAGGCAGACGCATGATTTAAACCTCCGCTGCACGGCCGCGCTGCGGAAACAGTCCGCGCGGGCGCTTCTGGATGAACAGGATCAGGAAGGCCAGCACCAGAATCTTGGCCAGCACCGCACCCGACCAGGGTTCCAGCAGCTTGTTGGCCACGCCCAGCGACAGCCCGGCCACCATCGTGCCCCACAGATTGCCGACCCCGCCGAATACCACCACCATGAAGGAATCGACGATGTAGTTCTGGCCGAGGTTGGGGCCGACATTGGTCAATTGCGACAGGGCCACTCCGGCCACCCCGGCGATGCCGCTGCCCAGACCGAAGGTCAACGCATCGACCCGCGCTGAACGCACGCCCATCGCCCGCGCCATGGCCCGGTTCTGCGCTACCGCGCGCACCTCCAGACCGAGTCGGGTGCGCTGCAGCGCCAGCCAGAGCAGCGCAAACACCACGATGCAGAAGCCGATGATGATCAGCCGGTTGAGGGTCACTTCCAGCGGTCCGAGCAGAATCGTGCCGCTCATCCATTCCGGTGTTGCCACGGAGCGGTTCAGCGGCGAGAAGATCGAGCGCACCGCCTGTTGCAGAATCAGGCTGACGCCAAAGGTCGCCAGCAGGGTTTCCAGGGGCCGGCCATAGAGAAAGCGAATGATGCCGCGCTCGATGGCGATGCCGACCAGCGCCGCGACCAGAAAGGCCAGCGGTACCGCCACCGGCAGTGACCAGTTGAGCGGCAGCCATTGCTGCACCAGCCAGGTGGTATAGGCGCCGAGCATCATCAGTTCACCGTGCGCCATATTGATCACGCCCATCACGCCAAAGGTCACCGCCAGACCAATCGCGGCCAGGATCAGCACGGAGCCCAGCGACAGGCCGAAAAACAAAGTTTCCGCCCAGCTCAGCAGTTGCAGGCGGAATTCGGTCTTGGCCAGCGCCTTCTGGGCCGCTTCGCGCACATGGGTATCAGCATCATCGGCCGCAGCGCGCACCAGCCGACCGCGGATTTCCGGTTGCGTCCAGCCGCCAAGCGCGGTGGCTGCCTGCGCGCGGATGGCAGCATCGCCGTTGCCAAGATCGACCAGGGCCAGCGCCGCGGTCAGCAGCTTGCGGATATCCTCATCGGTTTCGAGCGGCTGACGCGCGCGCAGTCGCGCCGCGCCCTCAGCCTGTGGGTTGCGCAGGAAGGCTTCAACCGCAGCCTTGCGCTGAACTGGATCGCTGCTGGCCAGACCCAGGCCAGCCAGCAGATTTTCAATCAGTGCCCGCAGACGATTGTTGGCGCCGATGCGCTCCAGGTCACTTTTATCTGCTTGGCCAAGGGCCGCGCCGGTCACTGCGTCCTCGATGGCCGGTTCAGCGGCATCGTTCAGGGTAATAACGAATTGATCATTTGCCGCACGGTAATACAGGCGTCCGCCGGCCATGGCAGCGAGCAGCGGTGCGACCCGGGGATGTGGCAACTGGACCAGGTTTTCAATCAGGGCGGTCTTTTCAGCGAACCCGGCTGTGCGCAAGGTCGGGAGAGCTGCGCGCAGGGCATTGTCATCAGCGGCCTGAACCGGCAGCGGTGCCAGCAGGCTCAGCAGCAACAGGACGAGACCGCCGAGCCCGGCGCGAATCAACGTGCGGGTGGTCATGGGCGATGCCTCTCGTGGGCAAGGGGGAGAAGGATGAACCGGGGCGACACCCCTTCCTCCCGGTCTGGAGGAAGGGGGGCGCGGGATCAGCAAAGCGTGTATTTCAGCTCAGGTCTTGGCGCGGTTGACGGAACTTAGAAATTCTGTCCCGAGCACTTCTTGGTGACGGTGTTGTAGTTGCCGCACTTGATCTTGGGATCGGCCCAGTCGGCCATGATGTCCTTGCTGCCCGGCAGGAAATCCGACCAGGCATCGCCCGGCACCAGGTCCTTGGTTTTCCACACCACGTCGAATTGACCATCGGCCTGGATCTCGCCGATGAATACCGGCTTGGTCAGGTGATGATTGGGCAGCATCTTGGCGACGCCGCCGGTCAGATTCGGAAACTCGATGCCGACCATCGCCGGAATCACCTTATCGGGATTCGTGGTCTTGGCCTTCTCTACCGCCTTTACCCACATGTTGAAGCCGATGTAATGCGCTTCCATGGGATCGTTGGTGACGCGCTTCTTATCCTTGATGAAGGTATGCCATTCCTTGATGAAGGCATCGTTGGCCGGATCCTTGATGCTCATGAAGTAGTTCCAGGCGGCCAGGTGCCCGACCAGCGGCTTGGTGTCGATGCCGGACAGCTCTTCCTCACCGACCGAGAAGGCGACCACCGGGATATCGGTGGCGGAAATGCCCTGATTACCCAGTTCCTTGTAGAACGGCACGTTGGCGTCGCCATTGATGGTCGAGACCACGGCGGTCTTCTTGCCGGCGGAACCGAATTTCTTGATATCAGCCACGATCGACTGCCAGTCGGAATGCCCGAATGGCGTGTAGTTGATCATGATGTCCTCGTCCTTGACGCCCTTGGCCTTGAGATAGGCTTCCAGAATCTTGTTGGTGGTGCGCGGATAGACGTAATCGGTGCCGGCCAGTACCCAGCGCTCGACGCCGAGATCCTTCATCAGATAATCCACCGCCGGAATCGCCTGCTGATTGGGCGCGGCGCCGGTGTAGAACACGTTTCGGGACGATTCCTCGCCCTCGTACTGCACCGGATAGAACAGGATACCGTTGAGCTCCTCGAACACCGGCAGTACCGACTTGCGCGACACCGAGGTCCAGCAGCCGAAGACCACTGCTACTTTCTCTTTCTGCAACAGCTCGCGGGCCTTCTCGGCGAACAGCGGCCAGTTGGAGGCCGGATCGACCACTACCGCTTCCAGTTTCTTGCCCAGCAGGCCGCCCTTCTTGTTCTGCGCGTCCACCAGCATCAGCACGGTGTCTTTCAGAGTGGTTTCGCTGATCGCCATGGTGCCCGACAGCGAGTGCAGCACGCCGACCTTGATGGTATCGGCGGCCTGGGCCAGCGTGCTGCCCAGCGCCAGTGCGCCGGCCGCCAGCCAGGGGAGAAACTTTGGCAGGGTCTTCTTCATAGGCTTCCCTCGGAGTCGTGGTGGAGAGCTCGCCCAGAATCGGGCTTGGGGAACGTGTCTATCAAGGAGCGTGCCAGCATATGGCGCCAACGGGTTTGGCTAGTGCTATTGGGAATTTTTCCGACTACGACGCGGGGTGATCATGCTCCGTCACGCTGACCGGAGCGAAATCTTGGCGCAAAAAGAGGCGGAGCGCTGGGTTTTTGCTCGAAAACAGGGCGTTGATGCAAGCGCGTAGCGCGCCTAGTGAATGATCCACTGCGCGTCCGACACCAGACAGATGCCGCCGAAGCGCTTGAGCAATGGCCGAATGGCCTCAACCAGTGGCTGCAACTGTTCGTCCGGACAGGCGGTGAGCACGTAACTGTTCTTGAGCACGTCGGACAGTTGATCGCCCATGCGCGCTCCCCGGTCGCCTATCCCGGTGGCATCCCGGATCACCGTGTAGCCGGATATTCCAGATTTATCAAGAATATTCAGGATCTTGTGCAGTTCTAGGGAGTCGATGACGATCTCGACGCGTTTGATCGGATGCATGGTTTACCTCCACAGGTGATTGATGGCCTGCAAATAGAGCGGCAGGCCGACAATGATGTTGAACGGGAAGGTGATCGCCAGCGACATCGGGACGTACAGGCTGGGATTGGCTTCCGGGATCGCCAGCCGCACCGCCGCCGGGACTGCGATGTAGGAGGCGCTGGCGCAGAGCACGACAAACAGGAAGGCATCCCCGAGCGGCAGCCCCGCCCAGTACGCTACGCCCAATCCCAGCGCGGCGTTGAGCAGTGGGACCAGAATGCCGAAGGACACCAGAAAGATCCCGGCCTTGCGCAAATCGCGCAACCGCCGCGCTGCCACCAGGCCCATGTCGAGCAGAAAGAAGGCGAGCAAGCCCTTGAACAGATCGCCAGTAAACGGTTGCAGCGCCTGCTTGCCGGATTCCCCGGTCATTGCCCCGATCACCAGACTGCCTATCAGCAGCAGCACCGAGCCATTGAAAAAGGCGTCGCGCAACAGTTCCGACCAGGAAAATTCGCTTTTGTCCTTGCCCTGGTCGTCGGTTCGAAACAGCCGGTAAAACAGCACGCCGATGATGATGGCTGGCGATTCCATCAAGGCCATGGCCGCTACCAGATGGCCCCCGTAAGCAATGTCCAGCTTGACCAATAGCGAGGTGGCGGTGATGAACGTCACGGCACTGATCGAGCCATAGGTGGCGGCGATGGCCGCCGCATCTGCCACGCCCAGACGCCACCGTAGAATGAAAAAACTGTACAGGGGTACAAGCGAAGCCATCAGCATGGCCAAGGCGATGGTGACGGCAACCTGGTAATCGATCCCGCTTTGATACAGGCTCACGCCACCCTTGAAGCCGATCGCCAGGAGCAGATACAGCGATAGAAATTTTGCAATGGGCTGCGGTACTTCCAGATCGGAATGCAGGAAGACCGCCAGCATGCCCAGGAAGAAGAACAGGATGGGCGGGTTGAGAAAATTGGAGAGAATCAGGTCGATGTCCATGCGCGTGCAGCTTATGGTTGGGAGTGGAAAATTTGCCTGATGGATAGGCGTTCGGAGGCACGAACCACTCGGTAACGGGCCGCAGTGGTTCAGGTCGCCGGTTCCCGCCCTGCGCCCAGCATGCCGCGTTCGATGATGAAGTCGATCACCCGGTCCAGGCCCTGGCGGGTCTTGAGATTGGTGAACACGAACGGCCGTTCGCCACGCATGGCGCTGGCGTCGCGTTCCATGACCGCCAGCGATGCTCCAACATGAGGCGCAAGGTCGATCTTGTTGATCACCAGCAGATCGGAACGGGTAATGCCCGGACCGCCCTTGCGCGGAATCTTGTCGCCGGCGGCCACGTCGATGACATAGATCGTCAGGTCGGACAGCTCCGGGCTGAAGGTAGCGCTGAGGTTGTCGCCGCCAGATTCCACCAGCACCAGATCAAGATCGGCAAAGCGTTCGCATAATTGCGCCACCGCGGCCAGATTCATGGATGCATCCTCGCGAATCGCGGTATGCGGGCAGCCGCCGGTTTCCACGCCGACAATCCGTTCCGGCTCCAGTGCCTGGGCACGGGTCAGGAACTGGGCATCCTCGTAGGTGTAAATGTCATTGGTAACCACCGCGATCTGGTAGCGATCGCGCAGGGCTTTGCACAGAGCTTCGACCAGGGCAGTCTTGCCGGAGCCAACCGGGCCGCCCACACCGACGCGCAGAGGTTGTGAATGCATGTGGAAACCTGTGGTGATGGAGAGTTGAGAGAGTTGAGGGAAACGGTGCGGGCGACCGCTCAGGAGCGGAACAGCCGCGAATACTGGGTTTCATGCAGCGCCCCGGCCAGAGCCAGCCCCGGTGCAGTAGCACCAATCTCGGCGTCGGTCAGCGTCAGGCTATCCTGCACGGCCTGCACCAGAACCGGTCCTGCCGCGACCAGCAGGCGCTGACTGGCGGTTTGACCAAGCGGAATCAGCCGGGTGGCGGCGGTGACCTGATTTTCCAGCCAGGCCCAGCCGTAGCCAGTGGTTGCTTCTGGCAGTGGAATGGCCCAGCGCAGCGTCGCCAGACTGAACAGAGTGGCAAAACAGACCCGCGGCGCGCTTCGCCAGGGGTGTGCCTCG
>DAITNL010000046.1:0-17551 GCA_036834665.1 Candidatus Competibacteraceae bacterium
GGGCAGGCACAGGGCAGGCACAGGGCAGGCACAGGGCAGGCACAGGGCAGGCACGGGGGCCTGCCCCTACTGGATTCCCGCCTACGCGGGAATGACGATGGTTGGTTGGATTGAGTGAGCGGTTGGTGGGTGGATTCCCGCCTACGCGGGAATGACGACCTCACGGCCCGGCAGCCTGAAGCGGTCTGTTTTAACGCCAATTCCCAGTAGGTTTTCGTCATCCCCGCGTATGCGGGGATCCAGCGCACAGAATCAGATGCGCCGAGCGTTATCGTTCGTCATCCCCGCGCATGCGGGGATCCAGTCTTTTTTCTCATTCACAATACGCTGCAATTTTCGTCATCCCCGCGCATGCGGGGATCCAGGACGGAAGGCCGTTCCCTGAGCGAAGCCGAAGCAGTCGAAGCAAATGACGAAAGTGCGCTGGCGCAACTGCCTGAGCAGGAACCTGGATTCCCGCCTGCGCGGGGATGACGAATAAAGAAAAATCCATCGGCAAACGGTAAAAGTTCGCTGGCCGCGCTGCGCCGCGCCGGCCCCAGTTGCGTCAGCCGTTGAAAGTGGGTAGCGTAGCGCCGCTGTCTGCATGAACCATCCAATCCAGCAAGGATGGAAACAACCCCCCTGTGCCTGTATACCGATCGGTGCCTTTGGCGTGGAAATACAACAAGGATTGAAACAAGCCCCCCTGTGCCTGTACACCGAGACGGTGCCGTCGGCGTGGATCGATTACAACGGCCACATGAACGTCGCCTATTACGTGCTGGCCTTCGACCACGCCACCGATGCGTTTCTGGATTATCTGGGCATGGGCCAGGCCTACCGCGATGAGCAGAACTGCTCAGCGTTCGTCGTGGAAACCCATGTGAACTACCAACGTGAGCTGGTAGCGGGCGATCCAATGCGCATCACCACGCAACTGCTGGGTTTCGACAGCAAGCGCATTCATTACTTCCACCGCCTGTACCACGCCGGCAAGGGCTTCCTGTCCGCCACGACCGAGCTGATGGTGATTCACGTCGATCTGGCCGAGCGGCATAGCGCACCGATGCCGCTGGCGGTGCTGGATCGTCTCGGCGCGGTGATGACTCAGCATCTGCAGTTGCCACGACCGCCACAGTCGGGCCGGGTGATGGGGGTGCGCGCCAAGCTCGCCGGCCCGGAATCCACGGCCACCCTGCCGCAGCCCCTGGCACTGGTGCGCGGTCGCGGTTGAACATGGCCCGTGCTTGGGAGGCTTGACCAACCCAGCGCACGGGTCTTGAAGCGTGCCTGTAACGTTCGCATCGAAAATCCAGCACCCCGGCGCGGGCGGATTTTGCTATGCTGCCGGCTATTCCCGTCCATTTGCGGCTTTGAACTTGATTTTGGCCAACTCCCTGCGACACGCCATCCTGGCACTGAATCAGCGCCTGCGACCCGTGTTTTATCCCCCCGAACGCTGGTTGCAGGTCGTGGTCAGGCTGGTCACGGTGCTGCTGGTGCTGGCGCTGGCGCATGCCGTGGCCAGTCTGGCCTGGTCCGTGTTCCTAGGCCGGGCGACCCTGCCGGTCAAGCCGCTGCCCGCAACCCCCTCCACGGATCCGACCGGCGCCGCCACGCTGGATTATGCGGCGATAGGTGACTGGCATCTGTTCGGTCGCGCCGATCCACCCCGTTCGGCCGCGCCATCCGCACCGCCCGCGCCACCGCCACCGCCGCCCATGACTCCGCTCAATCTGCGCCTGGTGGGACTGTTCTTCGCCGAGCAGGGCGCAAACGCCGCCCTGGCCCTGATCGCCGAGGGCACTGGCGCGGAAAGTGCTTATCGAATCGGCGCTGCACTGCCCGGTGGCGCGCGTCTGGAGCGCATCGAACGTGATCAGGTTGTGGTGTCGCGGCAAGGCCATCAGGAGACACTGCGCCTGCCGCGTCTGGATGAGGCCGGCACGCTCACGAACAGTCGTCCAACTCCGGCGCCAAACCTGCTCAACCGCGCGCCGGCACCGTCACCGGATGAGGCCGCGCCTGATGCCACGGGTCCGGTGATTGATGCCAGTGCCATCGCCGATCGCCTGCGCGGCGAGATCGGCGGTCGGCCCCAGGCGCTGCAGGATGTGGCCTTCGCCAGTCCCTATCTGCGTGATGGCCAGTTCATCGGGTTCCGGCTGCGCCCCGGTCGCGACCGGCAGCTTTTCCAGCAACTGGGCCTGAGTGGCGGCGATGTACTGGTTGAAGTAAACGGTACCCGCCTGAACAGTCCGACCCAGGGCCTGGGGCTGTTGCAGGAGCTGATGAGCGCCGAGCGGCTGGAGGTGCGCATATTGCGCAATGGCACCGAGATACCGTTGACCTTTTCGCTGAGCGGCGCGCCGCCGGTTCGCTAAGATGCGTTGCCGCCGTGCGCTGAAGCCCGATCCCGACTGAATGAAGATGCCCCGATGAATGAATGTTCCACTCGACGGCTTGCCTTCCGCCCGCCTGCGCGGTGCCGGCGTTTGCTGGCGGCGCTGCTGCTGGGCGCTACGCTGACCCTGCCGGTCGCAGCCGCACCGGTGACCCTGAACCTCAAGGATGCCGATATTAACGCCCTGGTGGAAAGCATGTCGGTGCTGACCGGGCGCAATTTCATCGTCGATCCACGGGTCAAGGCGCGCGTCACCCTGATTTCGTCCAGGCCGATGGACGAGAAGGAACTCTACGAGGTGTTCCTGTCGGTGCTGGCCGTGCATGGTTTCGCCGCGGTGCCCAGCGGCAAGGTGATCAAGATCATTCCGGCCGCCGGCGCCAAGCAGGAAAACATTCCCACCGTGGAGCAGTTGCGCGGCGTCGAGTCCGATCAGATCGTGACCCGGGTGATTCAGGTGGAGAATGTATCAGCCGCGCAGATCGTGCCGATTCTGCGGCCGCTGATTCCACCGCAGGGCCATCTGGCCGCCTATACCCCGACCAATGTGCTGATCATCTCTGACAGCGCCGCCAACGTCGAACGCATCGCCAGCATCATCAGCCGCATCGACCGGGCCAGTAACGAGGAAGTCGAGATGCTGCCGCTGCGCCACGCCTCGGCGACGGAAATCGTCCGGGTGCTGACCGCGCTGGAGCAGGGCAAGGCGCGCGCCGATCCGGCCGGTGGGGTCGGCACGCCAACGCGGATGGTGGCCGATGAGCGCACCAACAGCATCCTGCTCAGCGGTGATCAGGCGTCGCGGCTGCGCCTGCGGGCACTGATTACGCATCTGGATACACCGGTCGATTCCGGCGGCAATACCCAGGTGGTCTATCTGCGCTATGCCAAGGCCAAGGACATGGTGACGGTGCTGCAGGGGGTGAGCAAGAGCCTGAGCACTGAGGCCACCCGCAATGCGCCCATGGCCGGCGCGCAGGCTGCCAGTGGTGCACCGCCGGGCGGCAGCAGCAGTGGCGGCAGTAGCAATCTGGTCGATATTCAGGCCGATGAGGCGACCAACTCACTGGTGATTACCGCGCCGCCGGATCTGACCCGTTCGCTGCGTTCGGTGATTGCGCAATTGGATGTGCGCCGCGCCCAGGTGCTGGTCGAAGCGGTGATTGCCGAGATTTCCGCCGAGAAAACCGCCGAACTGGGCGTGCAGTGGGTGGCCAGCACCGATTTCGCAGTCGGTTTTACCAATCTCGGCACCGACACCAGCAGTCTGGCCAATATCATCGGCCTGGCGGCGCAGGCCAATGAAGGCGATCTGACCAACCTGTCAGCGGCGCGCGTGCCTTCGGGCATGCAGATGGCCTTTGGCGACTTCTCCGGCAATAACCGCTTTGGCGCGCTGATCAGTGCTCTGGCCAAGGATGCCGATACCAATGTGCTGTCCACGCCGACCGTGGTCACGCTGGACAATGAGCAGGCCGAAATCATCGTTGGCCAGAATGTGCCCTTCGTGACCGGTAACTACACCACCGGTACCACCAGCAGCAGCACCAGCAGCACGGTGGGCAATCCGTTCCAGACCATCAATCGTGAAGACGTGGGCATCAAGCTCAAGGTCAAGCCGCAGATCAACGAAGGCAATGCGGTCAAGCTGGAAATCGAGCAGGAAGTCTCCAGCGTAGTGCCCTCAGCCAATGCTGCGACCCAGGGTCCGACCACCAACAAGCGTTCGATCAAGACCAAGGTGCTGGTGGAAAACGGTCAGGTGCTGGTGCTTGGTGGGCTGATCGACGACAAGCTTGATGAGAGCGCGCAGAAAGTGCCGCTGCTTGGCGATATGCCGGTGCTGGGCAATTTGTTCCGCTACCGCAATACCACCAAGCTCAAGCGTAATCTGATGGTGTTCCTGCACCCGATGATTCTGCGCGATGCCAACGAGGGCAGTCTGTATACCAGCGACAAGTACAGCTATATCCGCCAGCAGCAGCAGGCGGCGCGTGAAGGCGCCAATTATCTGCTGCCAAACGTGCAGGCGCCGATACTCAAGCCGCAGAATGACGTGAAGACCCAGGGCACCATTCTCAATCTGGAAACGCCGCCCCCGCCGGCGCCCGCCGCGCCACCCGCGCCGCCGGTTGTCGAGCCGGACAGCGGCTTTGGAAACAAATGAACGCCGTAGACGCCAGCGCCGCGCCGCTTGCATTGCCCGAGGCGGACAGCACGCCGCTGCGCCGTTTGCCGTATGCCTTTGCCAAGCGCCATGGCGTGCTGGTGCTGGACATGGAGGCGAGCGGCGCGCGCGTGGTCTGTCGGCCCGGTGTCAGCGCGCGCAGTCTGGCCGAGGTGCGCCGCTATCTGGGCGTGGCGCTGCGCCCGGAGCCGGTGGCGGTCGATCGGTTCGTGCGCCTGTTGCAGGATGCCTACGAGGGCGACAGCAACGGCGCGGCGCGCATGATGGAAGACCTGGGCGAGGAGATCGACCTCAATCAGGTGGCGCTGAGCCTGCCCGAACCTGAAGACCTGCTGGAAAGCGCTGACGATGCGCCGATCATTCGCCTGATCAACGCCCTGCTCACCGAGGCGATCAAGGAAAATGCCTCGGACATTCACATTGAATCCTTTGAAAACCGCCTGCTGGTGCGCTTTCGCATCGATGGCGTGCTGCGCGAGGCGCTGCAACCGCCACGGGCGCTGGGGCCGCTGCTGGTGTCGCGGGTCAAGGTCATGGCCCATCTCGACATCGCCGAGAAGCGCCTGCCGCAGGATGGACGCATTTCGCTGAAAGTGGCCGGACGCCCGGTGGATGTGCGCGTCTCCACGCTGCCGACCGGGCATGGTGAACGGGTGGTGCTGCGCCTGCTCGACAAGCGCGAGGGCCGTCTGGATCTGCGCCATCTGGGCATGGAGCCGGGCGACGAGAGCCGCCTGCTCAAGCTGATTCATCGCCCGCATGGCATTCTGCTGGTCACCGGGCCGACCGGCTCGGGCAAGACCACCACGCTGTATGCCGGGCTGATTCAGCTCAATGACCGCAAGCGCAACATCATGACCGTCGAGGATCCGATCGAGTATTACCTCGATGGCATCAGCCAGACTCAGGTCAACACCAAGGTCGATATGACCTTTGCCCGGGGTCTGCGCGCCATTTTGCGCCAGGACCCGGATGTGGTCATGGTCGGCGAGATTCGCGACCTGGAAACCGCCGAAATCGCCGTGCAGGCCTCGCTGACCGGCCATCTGGTGCTATCGACCCTGCACACCAACAGCGCGGTGGGCGCCATTGCCCGTCTGCGCGATATGGGCGTGGAGCCGTTTCTGCTGTCCTCGTCGCTGATTGGTGTGCTGGCGCAGCGCCTAGTGCGCCGGCTCTGTCCATACTGCAAGCAGCCACACCAGGCCACGCCGGCCGATTGCAGTGCGCTTGGCGTCGATCCGGCCACGCCACCGACCTTGTACACGCCCGCCGGCTGCGAGCAGTGCAATCACTCCGGCTATCGCGGGCGCACCGGCATTTTCGAGCTGGTCACGGTCGATGAGGCAATGCAGACCCTGATCCATCAGGGCAAGGGTGAACAGGATCTGGAGCATTATGCGCGGCGCTCCAGCAGTGGCATTCGCGACGATGGTCGCCGCCGGGTCTTGGCCGGGGATACCGCACTGGCCGAGCTGGTGCGGGTGACGCGGGAGGATTGAGCGGTGCCGGCATTCCAATACAGCGCCCTGGACAGTCGTGGCCGTTCGCGCAAGGGCCTGATCGAGGCCGATACGCCGCGCTTGGCTCGGCAGGCGCTGCGCGAGCAGGGTCTGCATCCGCTTGGCATCGAGGAAGTGGCCAGCCAGGAGCGGCGGCGCGGCCGGCAATGGTGGAGCGGGCGGGTCCGGGTCAATGCGACTGATCTGGCGCTGATCACCCGGCAATTGGCCACCCTGGTCGGCTCGGGGCTGCCGCTGGAAGAAGCGTTGGGCGCCGTGGCGCGGCAGGCGGAGCGCACCCGGCTGAGCGGTCTATTGCTGGCGGTGCGCACCCGGGTGCTGGAAGGGCATACCCTGGCGACGGCGCTGGGCGATTTTCCGCAGGTGTTTCCAGAGCTGTACCGGGCGACGGTGGCTGCCGGCGAGCAGTCCGGGCATCTCGATGTGGTGTTCGAGCGCCTGGCCGATTACACCGAGGCTCGCCAGCAGATGCGGCAGAAGGTCGGTCTGGCGCTGTTCTATCCGGCGCTGCTGACCGGAGTTGCGGTGCTGATTGTCGCCGGCCTGCTGACCTATGTGGTGCCGCAGGTGGTGCAGGTGTTCAGCAGTCTGAATCAGCAGTTGCCGGCGCTGACCCGGGGCCTGATTGCGGTGAGCGATTTTCTGCGCCAATACGGTGTCGTGCTGCTGCTTTTATTGGCAGCTGCGGCCATCGGCTGGCGTTATGCCCTGCGCCGGGTCGGTTTTCGGCGCCGGGTGCATCAGGTGTTGCTGAAATTGCCGCTGCTGGCGCCGCTGACCCGGGGCGCTAATACCGCGCGTTTCGCGCGCACCTTCAGCATTCTCATGGCCAGCGGCGTGCCGGTGCTGGAGGCGTTGCGCATCTCGGCGCAGGTGCTGGGTAATTTGCCGATGCGCGAGGCGGTCGAGCAGGCGACCGCGCGGGTCAAGGAGGGCGCCAGTCTGCATAAGGCGCTGGGCAATAGCGGCTATTTTCCGCCGATGACCGTGCAACTGATTGCCAGTGGCGAGTCCAGCGGTCGCCTGGAGTCGATGCTGGAGCGGGCGGCGGTGCAGCAGGAGCGCGAGACCGAAACCCTGATCGCCGCGCTGCTGGGCATTTTCGAGCCGATGCTGATTCTGGTGATGGGCGGGGTGGTGCTGGTGATCGTGCTGGCGATCCTGCTGCCGATCTTCGATCTCAATCAGTTGGTGCGTTAGAGCGTATTGCGGGCTGCAGCGCGCAGGGCGACATCGTCGAGGGTGTAGGCGCGGGCAAAGCCACCGATGAAGCGCACCCGCACCGGCGTCAGGCGCAGCAGCAGGAAATCGCTAAATTCAAAGCGTTCGGCAGCGGCGGGCAGACGCTGCAGATAGCAGTGCGCGGCGGCCTGATAGGCGGCGCTGCCTTGGGTCAGTACCGTGACTTCGCCCTGAATGCTGACCCGGGCCAGGGTCTGCGGATCCTGGCCGTCCTGTTCGGCGGCGCTGATTGCCAAGGCGGCGCGCGGTGAGGCCAGCAGGTTGCGGGTGTGCGTGGCCAGCGTGCTCAGATGCAGCAGGAAGCCGCCAAAATCCGCCTCGCTGGCATACGCGACCCAGGAGGCATCCGGGCCATCAGCGCTGTGTGTGGCCAGCGCGGCCCAACGCCGGCTCCGGATCAGATCGGCCATCAGTTGTTGTTCCTGGCGATTCATCAGTGTTCTCCCGATTCAATACTGTTCAACACGTTGCCGTGTCCGCAGATTATGCAGATTATGCAGATTATGCAGATTTGCGTAGAGTTTAGAACTTATACCGTTTGCCGATAGATTTTATCTTTTTCAGATCAAAAACTACCCTGTTCGTCATACCCGCGAAAGCGGGTATCCAGTGGTTCAGCGGCTGCCTGGATTCCCGCATTCGCGGGAATGACGAAAACCTATTCAGAATTGGTATTATACCGTTTGCCGATTGATTCCTAACCCGCTTATTCAATAATCAACAGTGCTGCGCGCCGGACCGCGCTGCTGGCAGCCGACCGGATAAGAAATCCAATGCATGTGGAAAGGATTCTAATGTGTGCAGATTGGGATTCTGGACGGTGGGATATGCGGTCAGGGTACGAAGTGGACGCCGGGTAGTGGGGCGGGTCGGCAGCAGGCGGCACGCTTCGCCGGGCCGCGACCCCGGTGCCAGGTGGATCCCGACCGGGTCGAGGCGCCTGCGGAGCGGGGTTTTGGCCGGTTGCCCAATCGTGGGGTCACACTTGCCCCCCGGAATGCGCCTCAGACCGCCGGAGAGCCGCCTCTACGCCACGCACGCGGGTGACCCGCTACCTGTGTATTCCCGAGGGTGCAAAGTCGCCTGAAAACGCCCTCGAACGCCTTCGAGCGATCGGGTGCCGGGCGCGCCTTCGATCCCGCACCCGTCACCCGTCGCGAACCGCTCACCCCGGACCCGGCCCACCATGGGCACCACCGGATGCACCCTGCCGAGAGCAGCTCCAGCACATCCACAACGCCCGGCGCGGTGGGCCCTATGGTGATTGCAGCGAATGTTATTGCTGTGTGTTGTGCATCCTAATAAATCTGATCTGTTCAGGGCCATTACAGCGTCAGGGCTTGATATGTCGCGCGTGGGCTTGACGCAGCGCGGTGGACCTCCATACGCACTCTGCCGCGAACAATACCGAATAGGGCCGGAATGCGGGATCCCTGGGGCTGAAACAGGAAAATCAGACGCAATTCATCAGGGGCTGGTTACAGCGCCGAAAGCTTAAGGATCAGATAGTGCGGGGGCTTTTTCGTGGGCGACGCTGGGAAAAAGCTGTATCAGGATGAGACAGGACAGGGCTGAAAGTGAGGTCATTCAGGACGCACGTTTCGGGTTTTTTTCTGAAAAAGGGGGATTGAAGTGTTACGGCGCAAGGCGGGAAAATTGCAACAAAGCCTTTAGATGGCTTGGATCTGAGAATTCCAGAGGCGGCGCTTGCGATAAGCTGATTTGATCTGTTGCCAGAATGCAATTTGTTAGACTTAACAACAGATTGGTCAAGGCTTGCCGTAGTTATACGTCAATTTTGACGTAAGATTTAAGGCGTCGTTTAGGAAGTCTATTTTGTTAGCCCGACATGGATTCGAGGAGACGAGTACTTGCGCTGGATCGCTCCCACCGAAAAAGACTCCGCATCCACCTCGCTCGAGAAGCGACTGTGGGACGCCGCCGACCAGTTCCGCGCCAACTCCGGGCTCAAGGCGCAGGAATACTCCGGCCCCATCCTCGGCCTCATCTTCCTGCGCTTTGCCGAGGTGCGCTTCGCCGCCCAACGCCAGAAGCTGGACAAGGCCGGGGCCTCCTCGCGTCGCGGTAGCCGCGTCGATGAACCTGCCGCATACCACGCAGATAATGTGCTCTACCTCGCCCCCGAGGCGCGTTTCGACTACCTGCTGACCCTGCCCGAGGCGGCCGACATCGGCGCGAAGGTCAATGCGGCCATGCGCGAGGTCGAGAAGCACAACCCGCAGCTCGCCGGTGTGCTGCCCAAGACCTTCAATCTCTTCACCGGCACCCTGCTCAAGGAGCTGCTGAAGAAGATTTCCGAGATCCCGGCCACGCTCGATTTCGACGCCTTCGGCCGCATCTACGAGTACTTCCTCGGTGAGTTCGCCATGAGCGAAGGGCAGGGCGGCGGTGAGTTTTACACGCCCAGCAGCATCGTCAAGCTGTTGACCGAGATCATCGAGCCCTTCCACGGCCGCATCCTCGACCCCGCCTGCGGCTCGGGCGGCATGTTTGTGCAGTCGGCGCGCTTCGTGGCCGAGCACCAGAAGAACCCTGCCGCTGAGCTGGCCATCTGCGGCGTCGAGAAGACCGACGAGACCGGCCGCCTCGCCCGCCTCAACTTGGCCGTACATGGGCTGGAAGGCGACATCAAGCACGGCGGCAACGTCAACAGCTACTACGACGACCCGCACAATGCGTGTCTCCCCTCGCCCTCTGGGAGAGGGGCCGGGGGTGAGGGCGGAGCGTTTGACTTCGTGCTCGCCAATCCGCCCTTCAACGTCAACGCGGTGGACAAGGAGCGGCTCAAGGACATGGTCGGCGCCGGCCGTCGCTTTCCTTTCGGACTGCCGCGCACCGACAACGCCAACTACCTGTGGATCCAGCTCTTCTATTCGGCGCTGAACGCCAAGGGCCGCGCCGGCTTTGTCATGGCCAACTCGGCCTCGGATGCCCGCAGCAGTGAGCAGGAGCTGCGGTAGAAGTTGATCGAGGCGCGGGCGGTGGATGTGATGGTCGCCGTTGGCCCCAACATGTTCTACACCGTCACGCTGCCCTGCACGCTGTGGTTCCTCGACCGGGGCAAGGCCAAAACCCCGCGCGCCGACAGCGTGCTCTTCATCGACGCCCGCCACATCTACCGGCAGGTGGACCGTGCCCACCGCGACTGGACGCCGGCGCAGATCGGCTTCATCGCCAATCTGGTGCGCCTGTATCGCGGCGAAGCGCCCGACCTGACCGTGGGTGGCGAGGAGACGGCGGCCAAGCTCAAGGAGGTCTTCGGCAAGCAGCCCGCCTATGCCGACGTGCCCGGCCTGTGCAAGGCGGCGACGCTCAAGGAGATCGAGGCGCAGGGCTGGTCGCTCAACCCCGGCCGTTATGTGGGCGTGGCGCCGGGCGAGGCGGTGAGCGACGAGGATTTTAAGGCGCAGCTCGAAACGCTGAATGAGGAACTGGAAACCCTCAACGCCCAGGCGCGGACGCTGGAGCAAACCATCGCCGCGAATGTGGCAGCATTTCTCGGATAACCTTCAGACGGAGCCTTGCCATGCCGCAATCTCTTTCCAGGGTTCTCGTTCATCTGGTCTTTAGCACTAAACACCGCGAACCCTTCATCGTGCCGGAGGTCCGCCCACGCCTGCACGCCTACATCGTCGGCATTCTGGACAACCTGAAATCCCCATCCCTGCAAACCGGCGGTGTGGAAGACCATGTTCATATCCTGTGCGCTCTGGGGCGGACGATTTCCCAGGCTGATCTGGTGGAAGAAGTGAAAAAGAGTTCGTCGAAATGGATGAAAGCCGAAGGAGGTGTGCCGGGCTTTTCCTGGCAGGCGGGTTACGGCGCGTTTTCCATTGGCGAATCCCAGGCCGATACGGTGATTCGATATATCCAGAACCAGGAAGAACACCACCGCAAGGTGCCGTATCAGGAGGAATACCGGCGGTTTCTGGAACGATACCGGGTTGCGTATGATGAACGGTATGTGTGGGACTGATGCAAAACGACGAATCCGTAATTTGTGTCACGCCCCTTCAGGGCTGGGGTGGGGGTTGTGTGCCCAACGCACCCAGGGCGATGCCCTGGGCTATTGAGGTTGAGCGCCGTTGGCGCGAACCATTGCGCCAACGGCGCAACACCCACCAGCCCAGGGCAACGCCCTGGGTATGGTGCGCACGGATTTGGGGTAGCCCTGAAAGGGCGAAACCCCACGGCGGTGATGCCTCGATAAAACAAACCATCGCCGCGAATGTGGCGGGGATTCTGGGGGCGTGAGGATGACTGCTTGGAGAGAATGCCTCCTCGGCGACGTCGTAAATCTGAAGCGTGGTTACGACCTCCCCCACAGCGCAAGGGCGGCTGGGCCATTTCCTGTTGTCTCATCTTCCGGGATTACTGACTATCACGCCGAAGCAAAGGCAAAAGCACCAGGTGTCGTGACTGGCCGATACGGCACGCTCGGTCAGGTTTTTTTCATCGAGTCTGATTACTGGCCACTGAATACCAGTCTGTATGTCCAAGACTTTAAGGGAAATGATCCGCGCTTCATTTCGTACTTCCTTGGCTCTCTGAATTTTGGATCACAGAATGCTGCTGGCGCGGTTCCGGGCGTCAATCGAAATCATCTGCACGCAATGGAAGTTCGCGTTCCCCCCCTCCCCATCCAGCAACGTATCGCGGGCATCCTGTCGGCCTACGACGAACTCATCGAGAACAGCCAGCGGCGCATCAAGATTCTGGAGTCGATGGCCCGCGCCCTCTATCGCGAGTGGTTCGTCCACTTCCGCTTCCCCGGCCACGAAAACCACCCCCGCGTCCCGTCTAGCCTTGGCGAGATTCCAAAGGGGTGGGAGGTGAAGCCTTTCACAGAGATCGCGGACGTGTTGAGCGGCGGCACACCCAAGACCGACATTGCGGAATACTGGAACGGCGAAATTCCATTCTTCACGCCTCGAGACGTGCCAGGCTGCTTCTACGTCCAAGACACCGACAAGCACGTCACCGAACTCGGACTTTCCAAATGCGCGAGTGAACTCTACCCACCTGACACGGTGTTCATCACAGCGCGCGGCACGGTCGGCAAGGTCGCGCTCCCTTGCGTGCCGATGGCAATGAACCAGTCCTGCTATGCGCTACGCGGCAAGCCCGGCATCCCGCAGCGTTTCCTTTTCCTGATGACGCTCCAGCAAGTGGATTACCTCAAAACCAACACCGGCGGCGCGACATTCGACACCATTGTTGTGGACACATTCCGCCGGATGGAAGTCGTGAACCCGGTGCGCGAAGTCGTCTCCAAGTTCGCCAAGATAACCGACGCCATCTTTGAGCAGGTAAACACCCTCCAACGCCAAATCCAAAACCTCCGCCGCACCCGTGACCTGCTGCTGCCGCGCCTGCTCTCCGGCCAGATCGACGTGGAGGCGCTCGACCATGCCTGAGATCACCCCGCTGCCCCCCGATTACGCCATCTGGCTCGCGGAACTGAAAACCCGCATCCACCACGCGCAGCAGCGGGCGGCACTGGCGGTCAACCGAGAACTGGTACTGCTCTACTGGCAACTCGGCCGCGACATCCTCGAACGGCAGGGCCGCGAGGGTTGGGGAGCCAGGGTCATCGAGCGGCTGGCGCAGGACCTGCGCAACGCCTTTCCCGACATGAAGGGCTTTTCGCCGCGCAATCTCAAGTACATGCGGGCTTTTGCCGAGGCGTGGCCAGACCGCGAATTTGTGCAGCAGGCTGCTGCACGATTGCCCTGGTTCCACCTCTGCACCTTGCTCGACAAGCTCAAGACACGGCCGGAGCGCGAGTGGTATCTGGCCAAGGCCATCGAACACCATTGGTCGCGCACGGTGCTGGTGATGCAGATCGAATACCGCCTGCGGTCCCGCCAGGGGCAGGCCGTCACCAACTTCCCGCTCGCGCTGGCCCCGCCGCAGTCGGACCTGGCCGTGGAGACGCTGAAGGACCCGTACCTCTTCGACTTCCTCACGCTCACCGAGGGCTTCCACGAGCGGGAACTGGAGACCGGGCTGATGGCCCACGTCGAGAAGTTCCTGCTGGAGCTGGGCGCGGGCTTCGCCTTCGTGGGGCGCCAGTACCGGCTTGAATTGGGCGGGCAGGATTTCTACCTCGACCTGCTTTTCTATCACTTGAAGTTGCGCTGCTTCGTCGTCGTCGACCTCAAGCGCGGGGACTTCAAGCCCGAATACGCCGGCAAGATGAACTTCTACTGCAACGTGGTGGACGACCATCTGCGCCATGCGAGTGACGCGCCGACCATCGGGCTGATCTTGTGCCAGCAGCCGGATCGGATCCTCGCCGAGTACGCGCTGCGCGGCATCGACAAACCCATCGGCGTGTCTGGCTATGAGCTGAGCCGCGCGCTGCCGGCGGAGCTGCAAAGCAGCCTGCCCAGCATCGAAGCGCTCGAGCGGGCTCTGGCCGACGATTCGGCAGACGAACAGCCATGAGCGCCCACGCCTACTCCGAAGACCAGCTTGTCGAGCAACCCGCCATCGGGCTGTTTGCGGCGCTGGGCTGGCAAACGGTGTCGGCAATGGAAGAAACCCTCGGGCCCTCACCCCCAACCCCTCTCCCCGAGGGAGAGGGGAGAACTTGGCTCGGCCGCGAGACCAAAGGCGAGGTGGTGCTGGTGGCGCGCTTGCGTGCCGCACTTGAAAAACTCAATCCCGCACTGCCGACGGAGGCGATCAGCAACGCCATCGATGAACTGACCCGCGATCGCTCGGCCATGAGTCTGGAAGCCGCCAACCGCGAGGTCTATCGGCTGCTCAAGGAAGGCATCACGGTGTCTGTCCCCGACCGCGACGCCCTCACCCCCGGCCCCTCTCCCGGAGGGCGAGGGGGGCAAACCACTGAACGCCTGCGCGTGGTGGACTGGGAACGCCCGGAGCAGAACGACTTCCTGCTGGTCAGCCAGTTCAGCATCACCGGCGCGCTCTATACCTGCCGGCCCGATCTGGTCGGCTTCGTCAATGGCCTGCCCTGGGTGGTGATCGAGCTTAAGAAACCCGGCGTGCCGGCGCGGGCGGCATTCGATGAGAACCTGACCCACTACAAGCAGCAGATTCCGGCGCTGTTCTGGAGCAACGCGCTGCTCATCGCCAGCAACGGCACCGACAGCCGCGTCGGCTCGCTCACTGCCGACTGGGAACGCTTCTTCGAGTGGAAGCGCATCGAGCGCGAGGACGAACCGCGCCGCGTATCGCTGGAAGTGATGCTGCGCGGCACCTGCGACCGCAAACGTCTTCTGGACTTGGCGGAGAACTTCACCCTGTTCTCCGAGCACAAGGCCGGACTGGTCAAGATCATCGGCCAGAACCACCAATTCCTCGGCGTCAACAACGCCATTGTGTCGATGCTCGACGCTCGCCAGCTCGGCCACGGGCGCGGCGGCGTCTTCTGGCAGACCCAGGGCAGCGGCAAGAGTTTTTCGATGGTGTTCTTTGCGCAAAAGGTGCTGCGCAAGCTGGCCGGCAACTGGACCTTTGTTGTGGTCACCGACCGCGTGGAGTTGGACGAGCAGATCGCCAAGACCTTCAAGACCGTGGGCGCGGTGAGCGAGGCCGAGGGCGACCAGTGCCATGCCACCAGCGGCGCCCACCTGCGTGAACTCTTGCGCGGCAACCACCGCTACGTCTTCACGCGGGTGCACAAGTTCCAGACGCCGGAATTGTTGTGTGATCGTTCCGACGTGATTGTGCTGACCGATGAGGCACACCGCAGCCAATACGACACGCTGGCACTCAACATGCGCGCCGCACTGCCCAAGGCGCTGTTCCTGGCCTTCACCGGCACGCCGCTGATCGCCGGCGAGGAGCGCACCAAGGAAGTCTTCGGCGACTACGTCTCGATCTACGACTTCCAGCAGTCCATCGAGGACGGCGCCACCGTGCCGCTGTTCTACGAGAACCGCACGCCGGAGTTGCAACTCGTCAATCCCGACCTCAACGAAGACATCTACCGCCTGATCGAGGATGCCGACCTCGACGCCGATCAAGAGGCCAAGCTGGAGAAGGTGCTGGGGCGGCAATACCACCTGATCACCCGCGACGACCGGCTGGAGACGGTGGCGCAGGACATCGTGCGGCACTTCCTCGGCAGAGGTTTCGTCGGCAAGGCAATGGTGGTGGCTATCGACAAGGCTACCGCGCTGCGCATGCACGACAAGGTGAAGCTGCATTGGGCGGCGGAAACCGCGCGCGTGCAGGACGAACTCGGCAGACTGCATTACCGGCCCGGCGCCGGCATGACGCCCGAACAGGCGCGGCGCGATGCACGCATAGCCAAGCTGAAACAGCGACTGGACGTGCTGACCAGCACCAACATGGCGGTGATCGTCTCGCCGGGGCAGAACGAGATCGAGCAGATGAAGCGGCTCGGCCTCGATATCGCGCCGCACCGCAAGCGCATGAACGAATCCCAGCCGGGCCTGGACGAGAAGTTCAAGGACACCGAAGACCCGCTGCGCCTGGTTTTCGTCTGCGCCATGTGGCTGACGGGCTTTGACGCGCCGAGTTGCTCGACGGTGTATCTCGACAAGCCGATGCGCAACCACACGCTGATGCAGACCATCGCTCGCGCCAACCGGGTTTTCCCCGGCAAGCACAGCGGCGTGATCGTCGATTACGCCAACGTCTTTGCTTCGCTGGAGAAAGCGCTGGCGATCTATGGCGCCGGCAAGGATGGAAAGAACCCGGTCCAGGACAAGGCCCAGCTGGTCGCGGCGCTACGTGAGGCCATTACGGCGGCCACGGCCTTCTGTGCCGGCCACGGCGTCGATCTGGCGGCGCTGGAAGCCCTGCCGCTGGGCGGGATGGATCGCCTCTCGGCCATCGAGAACGCCATCAATGCGCTGATCGGCCCCGATTCCCTGCGGCGGGAGTTCTTCGGCCACGAGAAGTTCGTCGGCACGCTGTATCGCGCCGTGAAGCCGGATCCGGTGGCGATCGAGTTCTCAGTGCGTGTTGCGGGGATCGCCACGCTCGCCGGCGCGATCCGGGCCAAGCTCAGCCCCAACCCGCCCGACATTGCCACCATCCTGAAGCAGATCGGCGAACTGCTCGACGACTCCATCACGGGACTGCAGATTCTGGAAGGCGGCCCGCCGGCCATTGACTTGTCGAAGATCAACTTTGAGGCGCTGGCGCAGCGGTTCAAGGAGTCGAAGCACAAGAACACCGACCTCGAGGCGCTCAAGGCGGCCATTGCGGCGAAGCTGGAGAAGCTCGTTCGACTGAACCGCACCCGCGCCGATTTCGCCGAGAAGTTCGAGGCGTTGATCGAGAGCTACAACAACGGCAGCCGCAACATCGAGCAACTCTTCGAGGAACTGCTGAAGCTGTCGAACAGCCTGGACGACGAGCAGGAGCGCCATGTGCGCGAGCATCTCAGCGAAGAAGAGCTTGTGATCTTTGACATCCTGACGCGACCCGCGCCGGAGTTGACTACCGCCGAACGCGACGAGGTGAAAAGGGTCGCCAAAGACCTGCTCACGCGGCTCAAGCAATTGCTGGTGCTCAACTGGCGCCAGAAGTCGGCGGCGCGATCGACGTTGAAGCTGGCGATCGAGGACACGCTCGATACCGGCCTGCCGCGTGCCTACACGCCGGAGTTGTACAACCAGAAATGCTCGGCGGTGTTCGAGCATGTGTATGAGAGCTACCCGGAGCGGAATGCGGGGGTCTATGCCGAGGTAGCATGAACAGTCGGGTAGGTCGGATAAGCGCAGCGCATCCGGCTTCGGTCTAGCGTGCCGGATGCGGCGCGGTGCGCCTTATCCGGCCTACTCACTTAATTGATCGAAACGAATTGCTTCAAAACGCTTTCAGCCGGAAGGTGGAAAGACAGACTGGTGTTCAAATGGTGCCAAGCATTGGGTACCTTGATGTGAGGCACCTCAAAACGTGAGTTCATTCCACCAAACCAATCGATGGAACCTATGAACTGATGTACACGCTTAAACTGTTGAGGAAGATCGGTTACTGCGCCAAAGGTCACAATGCGCAGTTCTTCAAAGAATGGATGTGCGGTATTGTTGTGCTTTTTGGCAAAACGTTCCAAAGCAAAGTCGATCAGTAGATCACCTTTGCTATGTCCTACCAGCAGAGATAGTTTTGGCGGAGATGCGCCCAGAATTTCATCTAGAGCCGATATATCTGTTCCCCTTACTGCACTTTCAGAGGAAGTTG
>DAITNL010000047.1:0-9806 GCA_036834665.1 Candidatus Competibacteraceae bacterium
CGGTGCGGCGTTCTGGGCGGCCAGCGCCGGTGGTAGAGCCAGGGTGGTGACGATGGCAGTGCTGCCTGCCAGGACAAGCGCTGCCGCCAGAATGCGGGGTTTGCTGGAGATGTGCATGGTGTGGAAACTCTCGAAAATGGCCGGGATGGTGCGGGGCGGAAACCGTGTCCACCACGCTGCATGGGGCTATTGTCGGGGTGCAGGCTTAAGGAAAGCTTAAGGCCGCATCCGTTCGAGTTTAGAAATACACCCGCAGGCCGAGCATGAATTCATGCCATCCCGGCTGGTAGCGCCAAGTGGTCTGCAAGGCCAGATTGCGTGCCAGAGCCAGATTTTGTTGCAGTTGTGCGCGCAGCGTCGTGCCCGAATTGCCCCATTGATCATTCAGCCAGAATGCGCTGGCCTTGAGCGTCCAATTCGCGTTGGGCTGCGCCAGGACACCCACTGTCAGACTCGGGCCGGCCTGTTCGCCATCATCAGGCGTGGCGCCGCTCTCGAATGCCAGTCCTGGTAACCCGAACCACAGCATCCGCCAGGGCCAACTGCTCTCGGCGGCCAGCCCCAGCGCGCCGCCGAGATGAAACAGCGTGCAGTCATAGCAATCGGCGCGCGCTGCCGACAGCCAACCGGCATGTATCTGCCAGGCCGGGCGCGGCGTCAGGCGGTCGAAGGGCCGCAGCGAGGTGATATCGAGCAGCGTCAGTCGTTCCAGTGCCAGCGGCCCACCGGCGTAGTAGCGCACTGCCAGATCGAGCATTTCAATCTGCGCATCCGGGGTATAGCCGGCGACCGGTTCGAGCAGATCGTGATAGGCCGCGCGCGCATTCAATTCAATGAACGCAGCGCCATCACCCTGGCCAAGGCCGATGCCCAGTCGCCGCGAGGCATGGCCGGTTTCCGGCTGAGTGGCATACGGAGTGATGGGAACCGGATCAGCCGCTACGGCCAGCCGGTTGCGCGCCTTCAGCAGCGATTGGTCGCCGGGGTCAGCAGGCGCATCAGCCTCATCCGCTGACCGGGCGCGGCGAAACTGGCGTTCATCCAGAGCCAGTTCCAGCAGCAGGGCCTGCCGTGCTGCGGGACGGTCGCGGAACACCGGATCCAGAGTCAGCTCCGGTGCGTGGCGCAGGCGCCGCAGCAGGCGCCGTTCTTCGGCATCGAGCGCCAGATAGCGGCGGCGCAGACCGCTGCCGCGCGCCGGTCGGGCATGGACCGGACCGACCAGTCCTGATTGTTCAAGCAGCAGGCGCAGGGTGTCGGCTGGCAGCGTCCACAGGGTAAAGCCATCGCTGAGCATCAGCGTGGGATCGGCCGCCTCAAGCAGGGTGAGCAGTTGCCAGGCGCAGTTCTCGCGGAAAAAGTAGTAATCAAAGCGGATGTCGCGCAGTTCCCAGGCATGTTCCAGCAGGCGCTGCAATTGGGCTGGGGTCAGGTTGAGCCGGTATTCCCACAGGTCGCGGCTTTCCAGATCGCTGTAGGTGCGCACCAGCTTGTAATAGGGCTGCACCTCGAAGCGGCCCTGAAAGCCGCCGGCGATGCCGTCGAAGGCGTACAGCAGTGGATGGCTGCTGGAATCGTCGGCGGCATAGTTGATCGCATGGGCTAGCAGGCGGGTGCGCTCGGTCTGGTCGCGCTGATCCAGGCGTAGCAGGGTGTGGCCAAACAGTGAGGCAGGATTGTCGAGATAGGCCGAGGCGAAGACGACGGTGACCGATGCAACATCCAGCGTCTGCCACCATTGCGTGAAGCGTTCGCAGGGTTGCTCGGGCAGGCGCTGTGGATCGAAACCCAGTATGGCCTGGAGCCAGCGATAGCGGGCGCGAAAGGCGCACTGTGCTGGCTGCGGATCACCGCCGACCGGGTCGCTGTTGAAAAAGGCGCGCAAGGTAGCGGCCAGTTCGGCGGCTGGATCATTCTTGCCGGTCGGCGCCAGGAAGAAGCGGGGGTCGTCGGCATCGCTGATCACAGGGGTGCCATCGGTGCCTGGCCGGTAGTGCAGCAGCGTCCACCATGCACGCTGCCCCGCCAGATTCAGAGCTTCGGCGCGCTGTATCAGGTCGGCCTGATAGGCATCATCGCCAGCAGCGCGCGACTGGAGAGGCGTGAGCAGGATGCCGAGTAATAGAAATACCGCCCGCGACAGGCAGGCGGCAACGGACGGCCCTTTGATTTCAGCGAACCGCTACGCGCTGGGCCAGGCTGGGATCGGTCTGCATCTCCCGGTTCAGCGTGGCTAGCATTTCGGTAGCAGTGGTGTTCTCGCTGGGGAAAAGGGCGGTGAAACGCTCGCGGGTCAGTGTGCGGAAGGCCGACTGGTGATCCGGTGCAACGCCCATCAGGCTGACGAGTGAGTCGAGATATTCGCCTTGACCGGCTGCCATATCGCTGCGCAGGTGGTCGAGGTTAGCGCGAGCAAATTCGGTGATCTGCTGCTGGCGATCCATGAAACTGGTACTGTTGCTGCCACCGCTGGAACCGGAGCTCGGATCGGTGACCACGGTGCAGGCCATTGTTGCCAAGCCAAGCGCGGTGATTAAGGCGATATTCATGAACGGTCGCATACATCTACCTCCGGAAATGTGAAGAAGCGCTGTGGATATTGCTGTGCTAGGTTAATCGCTAAAGGTGCGTGGGAAAAGAGCACGCTACCTCGCGTTGCGAACCGTTGGTCCCACCCTTTACCCGCCGAGGATTTCCTTCATGAAGAGCCATTTTTCGCTGATCCTGCTGTCCACCCTGCAATGCAACGCGGATTGCAGCTATTGCTTCGAGGATAAAACTAGCGATCGGCTGACCTTGGACCGGCTGGGCGAGATGATGCGCAAGGTGCTCGATTACATGGTAGAGAAATCATTGGCCTCGCTGACTATCTATTGGCAGGGCGGTGAAGCGATGCTGCTGCCGCCAAGCTGGTATCAGCAGGCCTACGAAATGATCCAGCGTGAGGCGGAGGCGCGCGGCAAGCAGGTTTTTCATAGCCTGCAGAGCAATATGCTGGCCTACAGCTCGCGCTGGAATCAGGTAATCGCGGAGATGTTTGGCAACAGTATTGGGACCTCGCTGGATTATCCCAATCTGCACCGCAAGCTGCTCGGACAGGGGCCGGAGAGCTATAACGCGATCTGGGCACGCCGAGTGCAGGAGGCGCGCGCGGCGGGTATTGATGTGCAGGTGATTGCTGTGCCCAATCAGGCGACGCTAGACATCGGTGCCGAGCGTTTCTATACACATTTTGTCGATGAGCTGGGGATTCGCGATTTCCAGGTCAATACGCCTTTTCCGGGTGGTGAGGCGACTGCGGCGAAGAAGGAGCTGCCGGTGGCCGAGGTGGAGGCGTTGAGCCGCTTTTATCTGGATCTGGCAGATGTTTGGTTAGAGCGTGGTTATGAGCAGGGCGTGCGTGTTGGGCCGCTGGATGCGCTGTTGCAGCATTTCAGCCATGAGCCAGCGACTCTGCCCTGTATCTGGGGCGACAACTGCGCCAGCAATCTGGTGTCGATTGATGCGCGTGGTTATGTGGCGCAGTGCGATTGCTGGGTGACCAGCTATCCGGATTATCACTATGGAAACATCTTCGAGGTGGAGAGCTTTGGCGAGTTGCTGCGCACCAGCCGTGCCCGGCAGAAGTTCAACGAGCGGCCGATTCAGTTGATCCAGCGCGACTGCCTGAGCTGCGATTATCTATCGCTCTGCCACGGGGGGTGCCCGGTGCGAACCTATACCGTGCATGGCTCGCTGTTCGAGAAGGATCCTTATTGTGGCTTGTATAAGGCCATGTTCGGGCGCATGGCGCGGGCGGCACGGGAGTTGGCGTGCGCGGCGGTCGCGGCATAGCGTCGAATATGCCACGTGGCATGAGATGATTGAGATGATTGGCCTGGTTTCGGAGGCCCTTCTCATGCCGGCGTGGCGGTCCGGTGCGTGGGCTGGGTTTTCTGGATTTTTGCTGGTGCTGCGGTGGAGGCCTATGCACTCGGTTGCAATGCTGTTTTGGGTGCTGTTCTCTGGGGCATGCGCTGTTCGCTGAAACAGCGGGAGCGCATGAATCAACTGGATACAAGCCGCTCACCGCCCCGTAAATTAGCCAGCAGTGCTGCTGCTGGGCTCAAACGAGGCGGCTTAGCGAACGGTACGTCCACCGTCCGCATCTCGAAGAACGTCAGCCTCTCAGTGTATTTGCCGCCGGCTGGGGTATAGGCCACGCTATAGCCGTCCAGAACTACCTCTGTCATAAAGCCCTCGGCTTGTAGCCAATCCAGCGCGTCCAGGACGGTGCCGTCAGCCAGACGGACCCGGGAACCGCGCAATACGAAAAAGCCCCGCCCATGCCGCAGCGGCAGAGCAATCGAAGATGTGGCCAGCCAGCGCACGATTTCAGTTTGTCGGGTCATGGCAAGGGTCCAGGAAGATCAGGAAAATTCAATCATCGTACTGACTCCAATACCGTTCGTTGGCCTCCTCAATTTCGATATCGTCCGGCCCGCCCAAATAATCCTCCCAATCAGCCGAATCAAAATCGTCGAAATCGTTGCTCCAGTCGGCGTAATCATCATCAAAATCGTCAGAATCGAGCATCGCAGGCTACCTCGGTTAAATCGACCAGGGTCACCATCATGCCCGCTCGATACGCCCTTGACTGGATTGACAAGCTTGTCAACCCCCTCTCGCCCTTTGGGAGAGGGATTAGGGGTGAGGGTGGATTCAGCGTGCGGTGACCGGCGTCACCCAATAGTCTTCCAACCGCGCGCCGAAGCAGTGTAGAGCAGCAGCGCACAATTATTGCCCGCGCTGTTCGAGCGGTAATGCCAATCTCGGGTGCAAATACCGTCCACCGTGTTGGCATATCCGCGCCGCCATATGAATCGGTACCGAGTCACGAGCATCGGAATGGCGGAAAATGAAGATGACCGTCAAATTTTCCAGCCGCCGAGTCGGTGGTTCAAATCCGCGATACAGGCATCCCGCTGGCCGGCGGTTGCCGCCGAGGTTTCGACGATGATTTTCACGGTCCAACTGCCGTTGCTGAGCACGCCTTCGATCTCTTCACCCTTGAGTCGAAACAGGGAAGTACGGGACAAATCGGAATTCCAGTAATGGGTCCGACAGCCCTGGACATAGGGGCATTCGTCGATGAGCGACTGCATAAAAGCCAAAATCGGACCACGGGCACTGCCCCAACTGTGGTCGTTGAGCGTGGGTTTGGCCTTGCGCGCGGCGTGCACGGGTGGCGGCAGGAATTGGTCGCGATCGGATTCGAAACGCCCCTGGAAGGTCTCGTGGAAAATCTGCCCAGTCGGTGAAATTTCCAGATAGGTTTCCCCATCGATTGGGACCCGTTCCACCAGCGTTTCCAGTCGTTCGTCCCAGTCCTCCAGGTCAAAATCCACCTCGCACGACATACCCTGCCGATCCAGGGCCGCTAGCAATCCGCTGTATCGCATCCACAAGCTGTGATCCAGGCTGATCGGCATTGGTGGGAAGGCAATGATTTCGCTGAACAGTTCATGCTTGTAGTAAATCGGGATACCCAGTGCCTGCCCCATCAGCACGCCGATAGCGATCTGTGCTTTGTAACCACCGGTGGCGTTGATTGCACAGTATGGCGCGCCACGCTCACGGACGATCCGGCAAACGGTTTTGGCCAGATTTCGCAGACCCTTGGTGCGGAATCGCTTGGGATCTTGATCCTGCAGATCAGCGATGGGGTACAGCACAACCGGAAAACCTTGCAACTCATAGTAGTGCTGGATGATCCGCGCGACTTGGAGACCTTCGTCGGTATCTGAGTGGCAGAAACACAGCGTGCTGCGTGCCTGACAATAATCATGGGCGATCAGGTTAGCGATCGAATTGATTTCGGCACCACATAGTCGAGTCGCACCAGGGAACCGGGCTAGTCCTTCGGCGATTTCTAACTCATCCTGTTGTATAAATGCAGCCGCCAGTGCCAACACTGCTTCCAGAGTCAGATACTGATGATCGGTGGACGGTTGCCGCCGCAACCAGTCTTCATAACGCGAAGCATCGGGCAGGCTAAACAGGTTGGGTCGCAACAAGCTGGTTCCAACCGTGCAAATCAGGGTGTTTTTTATCGTCATGGTTCATCCTCTCATCATTTCAGAATCAGCAACAACCAGCCGAACGGTAACGCTACACTCGCGCCTTCCGCAGTAGACCGACAGCGGCACAAGGTCCGGCTGGAGCCTTCCTCTATCGGTTTGCGGGCTTGAACATTCAGAATGCGCCCAACGTAAAAGCTGATGCAGGCCCGCCAGATTGTCTCGAAATCCAGTGGCCGGCCCACTTTGACCCGCGCATCGCCAGCGGCCAGCGGTCCGCACAGGTGCAGGCGAATCCGATAGGCGCGAAATGTCAGGCGTAAACGTATCAGCGGCAATGACGGTGGTGATGAGGCGGGCATGGTGTGCGTGTAGGGTGACATTTGTTGCTTTTGGATTCACCCTATGCTCGCTGATTTGGTACGCGATATACCAGCGGTTTAAGCCGGTTGGAAACTCATATGCCACGTGGCATATCCAGGTGCGTGAAGAATGCTGCCGGGCAACGAGTTGCGCGGCGTATGCCACGTGGCATACCGGGAATCCAGCAACCCAAAGCTGCGCGCAGGCGCTGACGGCTGGTTTATGCGCATCTCTCCATCCATGGAGAGTATCGGTATCCTGATTAAAAAGTCCCCTCACGCCCCCGGCAAGGGCGGTGGCACATGGGCAAACAGGCCCGCCAGTTCCGCCACTTCACCGGCTGCGCTCCACTGCGCCATGCCCTGTGTCCACACCAGCGTCGCCCGGGTCAACTGCCCGCTCTGTGCTTGGCGTTGCAGTTCATCAAGCGGAAACGGTCCGGCCTGCTGATTATTCACCGCCACGAAATAGCTTTTCGCCACGGGCAGCGGCGGCGGAGCTACGGGCGCGGCCTGTGTTGCCGGCGCGGGTGAGGCCGGGCGCGTCAGGGTCTCACTCAGACGCTGTGCCATCGCCAGACCCAGCCCCATGTTCAGCGCCTCGGAGCCACTACCGGGGTTAGCCGCTGCATCGCGCAGCGCTTCCGCCGCCTGGAACTGGGTGTACTGGTCCAGATTGCCGACGATGCCCATGCTGCTGCGTTTGTCCAGCGCTGCCTCGACTTCCTTGGGCAAGGAGATGTTTTCCACCAGCAGATTGGTCAGTTCCAGCCCAACCGCGGCGAATTCCGGGGCGATGCGCTGCAACAGAAACTGGCCGAGCTGATCGTAGTTGCCGGCCAGATCCAGGGCTGGAATTTTGGCTTGGCCGAGAATGTTGGTGAAGCGCGACACCACCATGTTGCGCAACTGCTGGGTGATTTCGTCAGTCGTGAAGCGGCCATCGGTGCCGACAATTTCGCGCAGGAACAGCGGCGCATCCTGGACCCGGATCGCATAACTGCCAAAGGCGCGCAGGCGAATCGGTCCGAATTCAGGATCGCGCAGCATCACCGGATTCTGTGTGCCCCACTTCAGATCGGTAAAACGGCGGGTGCTGAAGAAATACACTTCAGCCTTGAACGGACTTTCAAAGCCATGCTGCCAGCTTTGCAGGGTGGAGAGAATCGGCAGGTTGTTGGTCTTCAGCTCGTACATACCGGGCTGAAAGGTGTCGGCGAGCTGGCCCTCGTTGACGAACACCGCTACCTGACCCTCGCGCACGGTCAGCTTGGCGCCGAACTTGATTTCGTTGCCATAGCGCTCGAAGCGATACACCAGCGTGTCATTGGAATCGTCGGTCCATTGAATGACATCGACGAATTCGCCCATCAGCTTGTTCCAGAATCCCATCTCAGCGCCCTCGATTGGCCGGGTTGGTCGAATTCGTGCGAGCATGTGCCGAGGCCAGTGCCTGCCGCAACTCGGTTTCGCAGCTTTCCAGTTGCACGGCAGCGTCGCGGCGGGCGCGGCGACCCTCGTCGGCGATGCGCAGGCTGTCCTCAATCGTGGCGATCAACGTCTGATTGGCCTTCTTGACCGTTTCGATGTCGAACACGCCGCGCTCGATCTGGGTGCGCGCCTGGACATTGGCCTGGCGCAGGTTCTCGGCATTGGCGGTCAGCAGTTCGTTGGTCAGATCGCTGGCGGCCTTGAGGGTTTCGGCAGCCTGCCCGGAGCGGTAAATGGTGATCGCCTGGGCCAGTTGCTGCCGCCACAGTGGCACGGTGTTGACCAGGGTGGAATTGATCTTGCCGATCAGGCTCTTGTCGTTTTCCTGCACCAGACGGATGCTCGGCAGGCTCTGCATGGTGACCTGCCGGGTGAGCTTGAGATCATGCACCCGTCGCTCCAGATCATCACGGCTGGCGCGCAGATCGCGCAGGTTTTGCGCCTTGACCATATCCTCGCTGGCGGCGACCTCGCGCTCCAATGCCGGCAGAATCTCGGCATCGATCTGGCGCAGCTTGTCCTCGCCGGCCTGGATATACAGCTCCAGGGTATGGAAATAATCGAGATTAGCGGTATACAGCCGGTCCAGCGCCGCGATGTCGGTTAGCAGTTGGGTCTTGTGTCGCTCCAGGGCATTGCTGATATCGTCGATCTGGTTGCGCACCAGTTCGTATTGCTGGACGATCCGGGCCAATGGCTTGGCCTTGCCGAGCAGCTTGGCGAAGAAACCGGGCTTCCGGTTGGGATCGAGTTCATCGAGATTGAAACCGCGCAGCACGCTGACCATCTCGTTCAGCGCCTGACCAGCCGGCCCGGCATCCTTGTTGCGCACCCCTTCCAGCATCTGGTCGGAGATGGTGGTCAATTGCTCCTGGGCCTTGCTGCCGAAAAAGACGATCGAGTTGCTGTCGCGCAGATCGATTTGCGCGACCAGCGTAGCAACCTGCTGTTGGTCCTGGACGGGTGTCGGGGCGCGGACGGCCAGATCCTGTTGGACCTGCGGCGCCAGCAGGGGCGCGAACACCCCAGCGTCGACGACCGGTGCGGGCGTGGTGGAAGGCGCGGGCGTAGTGCTCATGTGATTACGGCTCCTGGTCGGAAGGAAAAGGCTAGATCACGCCTTCCCGTTTCAATTGCGTGGCCAGTACTTCGATTTGCACGTCGAGGTCGCTGACATCGCTTTCCAGCAGTTTCTGCTGCTGTTCCTGGAAGACGTCCTCGATGGTGGCCAGCACCCGACGGAAATTGTCTTCCAGCTCCGGTGCGGTAACCCGGCCATGGGTCTTAGCATAACCTTCGCTGACTTGCCGCGCGCCATCGAGATAGACATTCAAAAACTTGCGGGCGCGGCGCAGATCGCGCGGATCTTCCTCAAGCAGCTTGAGAATATCCCGGGCCAGCTTGGCGATACGGCGCAGGCGCTGGTTGAATTCGGTATTGCGGATATCGAGGCTGGCCTGTTCGATGGCAACGATCGAGCGTTCCGCCTGCCGCAGCGCTTCCAGAACCCGGTCCGTGGTGTCGATACCGTCGCTGTCGGTGAAGCGTTTGGCCGTGCGTGGATCAAAGCCGTAGTTGAGATAGCCGCCGAGCAGGGCGGTTAAGCCGAAGGCCGCCGCGACCAGGGAACTCTGGCCGGCACCCAGCCAGGCGGTGATGCCGGTGGCCAGGGCGATGCAGGTATTGCCGAGGGTCTTGAGTGGCCACGGCGCCTTGGCGATGCGGCGGCGTGCGTAATCTGCTTCTGCCAGCAGCCCCTCGCGCAGCAGCAGCGCCCCGGTCAGGAACAGGGCGTAACCGGCAGCATTGCCGAGCAGGCCGCCCAGATGGCCGCGGGCCAGTGCGGTGATCGCGGCGAACAGAACCGGTAGCGGCAACAGGAACATCAGGATGC
>DAITNL010000047.1:9816-17395 GCA_036834665.1 Candidatus Competibacteraceae bacterium
CAGCCGGGCCTGGACGTGCTGGAAGCGTTCAGCCATGGTGCGAATTTCCCGTTTTATCAGGATGATCAGCAGGGCGATCAGGGAGAGGAACAGTGTGACCAGCAGAGTGGCCAGCAGGATACGACCCATGGTGATTGCCTGTTGTGCTTAACCACGGCTCGGGAGAACGGCGCTGGTACTGGTCGGACTGGAACAGGAGGCGACCAGTGCCTGGCAGGAAGTGATTCCAACAGCGGCCAGGATCAGCAGCAGGCCAATGAACTTGCGCAGGAAAACAGGCATGGCGGCGAATTCGCTCGGTGGCGGATAACGCTGTTAACTATAGCATGCCGCTTCTATCACTCAGTCGCCGCAGCGCCTGTGCCAGCACAGCATCCGGGTCGAACAGGGCGCGTGCCGGAATCGTGAAATGGCGATGGTGGAATTGGCCGGCGGGGTCAACCCGATAGTGGGCGCGGTACTCATCGGCCCGTGCTTGCAGATCACGCAGTGCAGCCAGCAGCGCGGCAATGTCGGCGGCGCTGGTGTACAGGCCGAGACTGGCACGCACCATGCCCTGCCAGGGCTTGAGCAGGGCCGTGGCATCCTCGGCGTCGGGGTCGATGTCCAGTGCCCAAAGTTCCGGCTTGAGCAACTCGCGGACATAGGGGTGGGCACAGAAGCAGCCGTTACGCAGCGCGATCGTGTGGTAATCGTTGAGCACCGCCGCGACCAGGCCGTGTTCCAGACCGGTCAGGTTGAAGGCAACCGTGCCCAGGCGCGGTGTCCGGTGCAGGTCGGGATCGCCATACAGGCGCAGACCCGGAATCGTGGTCAATCCGGTCAGCAGTTCGCTCAGCAGGGTTTGTTCATGAGCGTGAACGTGATGCATGCCTGTCATGCGCAGCACCTTGAGCACCGCACCCAGTTGCACCGCGCCGACGATATTGGGCGTGCCGGCTTCCTCACGCTCGGGCAACGTGGCACTGACCTGATAATCGTCCAGGCTGACATCGTCGACCATGCCACCGCCGAGTTCGTCGGGTGCGATACCCTGCAGCAGGTCACGCCGCAACACCGCTACGCCTGGCGATCCGGGTGCGTAGAGTTTATGGCCAGAAAATACCACCACATCCAGTTCCCGTTCCGGTGCGCCGGTGTCGCTCAATGCCAGCGGTGCGTGGGCTAGCGCTTGCGAGGCATCGACCACGATCCAGGCGCCATGCGCGTGCGCCCGCGCGGCGATGTCGTGCACCGGGTTGACGATGCCGGTGACATTGCTGGCCGCCGTGACTGCGATGTAGTTGATCCGGCCGCGCTGCTGTTCGAGCAGATGATCCAATGCATCCAGATCGACCGCGCCCAGCGCTGGCGCAGTGCCGCGCAGCGGCATGTGCAGCACCTGCCCGGCATGGCGACGGTGCGGCAAGTCATTGGCGTGGTGTTCCATGCGCGAAACCAGCACCACATCGCGCTCGGGGCGGCGTGCCGCCAGACTGCGCGCGAGACGGTTCAGGGGTGCCGTGCAGCCATTGCCAATGAAAAGCGCGGTGTGTCGCTCCGGGTCGGCGTGCACGAAGTCGAGTATCTGGGCGCGTGCCCAGTCCAGGGCAGCGCTGGCGATCCGGGCGGAAAAGTGTACGCTGCTGTGGGTGTTGGCGTAGTGCCGCAACAGCGTGTCAGCCAATTCGCGGGCGCAGCCCAGCGCCAGCGTCGAGGCAGCCGAATCCAGATACACGCGGCGACTGGAGCCACCATCCGCGCGCGGGTAACAGGTGTCAAGACCGATGAAGTCGCCGCACAGGGCAGCATCCAGGGACAAGGGCATGGCGCGGGTGGTCCAGTCAGGAGCGTTTGGACCGGATGGGCCGGAATCCGTCCAACCCCACAATCGGGGGGTGGACGGGCGGGTTTATCCGGCAACGGGCGCTGGATGCGTGCAACGGGCGCGTCTCCATCCAGCCACCTCCCTGTGGCCTTGCCGGGAAGGCCGGTTAGCGCTTCTCGATCGGGGTGTAGTCCTGCAGGGGCGAGCCGGTGTAGATCTGGCGGGGCCGGTAAATGCGTCCCTTGGGATCGTCGTGGATTTCCTTCCAGTTGGCGATCCAGCCCGGCATGCGGCCCATGGCGAACATCACCGTGAACATGTTGAGCGGAATGCCCATCGCCCGCAGGATGATGCCGCTGTAGAAATCAACATTCGGGTACAGCTTACGCTCGACGAAGTAGGCGTCCTGCAGTGCTACTTCTTCCAGTTCACGGGCGATATCCAGCAGCGGATCGTTGACGTGCAGGGTTTCCAGCATCTCGTCGGCGGCCGCCTTGAGGATCTTGGAGCGTGGATCGAAGTTCTTGTACACGCGGTGGCCAAAACCCATCAGGCGCAGCCGCGAGTCGCGCGCCTTGACCCGGCTGACGTATTCGGCGACGTTCATGCCGGAATTGCGGATGAAGTCGAGCATCTCGATCACGGCGACGTTGGCGCCACCGTGCAGCGGTCCCCACAGCGCGCACACACCAGCGGCGCAACTGGCGAACATGTTGGCGCGACTGGAGGCGACCATGCGCACCGTGCTGGTCGAGCAGTTCTGCTCGTGATCGGCGTGCAGGATCAGGAACAGGTTCAGGGCGCGGGTGACCTCAGGGGTGGGTATATATTCCCGGTAGGGAATCGAGAACATCATATGCAGGAAGTTCTCGCAGTAGTGGTATTCGGGATGCGGATAGGCCATCGGCTGGCCGATCGACATCTTGTAGCTGGCCGCCGCCACGGTGCGCACCTTGGAGATCAGTCGCGCCGCCGCGCGCACCATGGTGCTTTCGTCCTCGATTTCCATCATCTCTGGCTCATAGCAGCTCATGGCGTTGATCATCGCCGAGAGGATGGCCATCGGATGTGCGTTGGGCGGGAAGCCCTGGAAATGGCTGCGCAGGCTTTCATGCATCATTTCGTTGCGCGTGAGCATGGAGCTGAATTGCGCCAGCTCGTCCTGGGTGGGCAGCCGCCCCCAGATCACCAGCCAGGCGGTTTCTACGAAGCTGCTGTGCGCGGCCAGTTGCTCGATCGGGATGCCGCGATAACGCAGGATGCCCTTGTCGCCGTCGATGTAGGTGACTGCGGACGTGCATGAACCGGTATTGCCATAGCCATCATCGAGGGTGATGTAGCCTGTGCGGTCGCGCAGCGCGCTGATGTCGATCGCCAGTTCATTCTCGACTCCCTCGACGACCGGGAAATCATGGGACTTTCCATCCAATTCGATGCGACACGTATGGCTCATGGCTTGGGCTCCGTGGATTTCAGAGGTGGTGTGTGGTACGGCAATGTCGTTATCGCGGTCCGCCCGCCGGGATCACCGGTACAGAGTGGCCTGGAGCACTCAGTATACCGCGATGGGGGTGCTTGCAAACGTTGATCAAGGAGCGCTGGTTGCGCGGCGATGCCGCCAGTATTCGACCACACCGGGCATGATGGACAGAATGATGATCATCAGGATCACCAGGGTGAAATTGTTCTTGACGAACGGCAGATTGCCAAAGAAATAGCCGCCATAGAGGAAGGATGAGGTCCAGGCGATGCCACCGACCACGTTATAGATCAGGAAATGGCGGTAGCTCATGCTGCCTGCGCCTGCTACGAAGGGAGCAAAGGTGCGAATGATCGGTACGAAGCGGGCGATGACGATGGTCTTGCCGCCGTGCCGTTCGAAAAATGCGTGGGTGCGGTCGAGATAGTCCTGTTTAAGCACCCGGGCATCGGGGCTGAACACCTTTTCGCCGAAATAATGGCCGGCGGCATAGTTGACTGTGTCGCCTAGAATGGCGGCGAAAGCTAATAGAAGAAACAAAACGTGGATGTTCAACGAAACGTCGATATTCAACGAACCTACGGTGGCAGCTAGAGCCCCTGCGGCGAACAGCAGCGAATCGCCGGGCAGGAACGGGGTGACGACCAGCCCGGTTTCGCAGAACACGATCAGGAACAGGATACCGTAGAGCCAGTTGCCATACTGGCTGGCCAGATCGGTCAGATGTTGGTCAAGATGCAGGAACAGGGAAAGCAGATTGGCGAGTAAATCCATGTCGGGAAACCGTTGTCTGATCAATAGGGGCAAAAATGGAGGCAAAGCAGATGATGGTGTGCCTGCCGGAAGGCTCAGTCGGCACAGTTGCACCAGGGTTCGCTTTCGATGGGGCGGCCAGGCAGATAGCCGCCACGGCGCAGTTCCGCCTCAAGCGTCGCTGGCCAGCGCAGCAGATCCACTTCCCAGGGAGAGACGGTCTCGCCCGCAGCATTCAACAGCACCGGTCGGCCATCTTCCGGGGTGTGCAGGAGCAAAATAAAGCCTTCTCGGCTCAGAATCGGCTCGGGGTCGATGTTTTTGCCAGGGTGCATGGCGGGCTCCGGTGCGGCTGGCTAAGCTGACACTACGTTGATGGATACTATACCGGAATCCATCGATACGCGGGGCGGTTACCATGGCTGTCCTATCCTGGAGTGTGTAGCATGAGGAGGTCGATGACGGTGCAGTTATCCACGCAAAACCGCCACTGGTTGCTGAGGGCTGGCCTGGGCGCGGCGCTGCTGCTGGTGCAGGGATCGGCTCTGGCGATCTGGACGGCGGTGATCGCCCCGGATCCTGTCAGCCGTCAACAGCGCTGCCTGCTGTTGAGCGAGTCTCAGGTGACGACGGATGGCTATGACAGTACGCCGGTACGCCTGATGATGGATGACGCCAGCCTGTGGGTAGTGACCGAATCGGAGCTGGATACCAGCTTTGCCGATCTGCGCCTGCAGGTGGATGCCGAGCCGATGCTGCGCAGTGACCATCTTGCCGGGCGCCAGATGATTCTGATATTCGATCAGGATATACCGGCGTTGATCCAGCGTTTTCGCACGGGGCGGCAGGTCACAGTTTTTCTGCGCTTCTGGCCGACCTGGCCGGCTACCGAGCTGTTTCCGGTGCGTTTCAGCCTCGGTGGTTTCAGCCGGGCGCATGACAGCATGAGTCGGGGCTGCCTGCCGGCGCGCTGATCCGTGCTCGCATCAATCCCGATCCCCCGATCGCCGCACGAGGAGTCCCGCCCATGGGTTTGCGTATGAAGTTTAACCTGGTGCTGCTGCTGGCCTTTGCCGTCGGTCTGGCGCTGGCTGCGTACCTGTCCAACCAGCTCCTGCGCCAGAATGCCCGTGAGGAAGTGTTGCAGAATGCGCGGATCATGATGGAAAGCGCGCTCGGTGCCCGCGCCTACACCGCCGAGCATGTCACGCCGCTGCTGACTTTGCAGATGAAGCGCCAGTTTTTGCCACAAACCGTTTCGGCCTATGCCGCCGTGCAGAGTTTCAAGGCGCTGCGGGTCAAATTTCCCGAGTACACCTATAAGGAAGCGGCGCTGAATCCGACTAATCCTAATGATCGCGCCAGCGACTGGGAAGCGGATATCATCCATGAGTTTCGCAACAACGCCGAGCGTAAGGAACTGGTGGTGGAGCGCGATACACCGACCGGGCCGATGCTTAACCTGGCGCGGCCGCTGGGTATCTATAACGAGACTTGCCTGACCTGTCATGGCCGGGTCGAAGACGCGCCCAAGACCATGACCGATATTTATGGGGTCAATAACGGCTTTGGCTGGAAGCTCGGCGAAATCATCGGCGCGCAGATTGTCACCGTGCCGATGGCGCTGCCGCTGGATCGGGCGCGCACGACCTTTACTACCTTCATGATCCTGCTGAGCGCGGTCTTTCTACTGCTGCTGGTGCTGCTGAATATCCTGCTGCACTTTGTTGTGATCCGTCCGGTGAAACGCATTTCGACCCTCGCGACCGAGGTCAGCATGGGCAAGGCTGACGTGCCTGAATACATCAAGCCCGGTTCCGACGAGATCGCCTCGTTATCCCAATCGTTCAACCGCATGCGCCTGAGCCTGGAAAGCGCCATGAAGATGCTCGGTGAGTGAGCCCCGATGCCGAACCCAGTCCCACATTCATGAGCGATCAGCCTGAAATTACCACGCCCTTACCGCTGCGTATCGGTCGCTATCGGGTGACCGGGCTGCTCGGTCGCGGCGCCATGGGTATGGTTTATCTAGGTCACGATCCGGCGATCGATCGTGCGGTGGCGCTCAAGACCATTCATCGTCGCCTGCTGACCGGTGAGGAGGGCGCCGAGTGGCTGGAGCGCTTTCGCCGCGAGGTGCGTGCTGCCGGGCGCTGTTTGCATCCGAACATCGTGACCGTGTTTGAATATGGCGAGGAAGCCGGTGCGCCGTATATCGCCATGGAATATGTGCAGGGCCGCGAACTGCGCGAGTATCTCAAGGAGCGCCAGCCGCTGCCGCTGGCCAATGCGGTAGCAATCATCGTCCAGGTGCTGCAGGCGCTTGGTCACGCGCACGCCTGCGGAGTGGTGCATCGCGATATCAAGCCCGGCAACATCATCGTGATGGCCGATGGCCAGGTAAAGGTGACCGATTTTGGTATTGCCCGTCTGGAAACCGGCAGCGCCCTGACGCAGCACGGCATGGCGGTGGGCACGCCCGCCTACATGGCCCCGGAACAGTTCGGTGGTCAAGAGGCTGATCGCCGTGCTGATCTGTACGCGGCGGGCGTGGTGCTGTTCGAGTTGTTAACCGGAGTGCGGCCACACGCCGGGCGCGGTGCCAGTGACCTGATGTATCAGGTGCTGCATGAGGCGCCGCGCCGGGCGACGCAGCTCAATCCGCGCCTGCCGGAGGCGCTGGATGCGGTATTCGCGCGCGCCTTGGCCAAGCGGCCGGTGGATCGCTTTCAGGAGGCGAGCGAGTTCGTCGCGGCCCTGGAGAGCCTGCGCCTCGTGGAGCGCGAAATTGCCATTGATGGCTCTACGGTGATCCGGGTCGCACCGATCCATACACCAGAACCACCGGCTCAGGCGTTGCCGGGCTGGGATGCAGCGCTGCTGAATGAGATTGAGCAGCGGTTGACCGAGAGTCTTGGCCCGATGGCGCGGGTACTGGTCCGGCGGACTGCATTACAGTCGGGCAGTACTGCTGAGCTGGTGCAGCAACTGGCCGCCGCCATTCCCGACGACGCGACGCGCCAACGCTTTTTGCGCCGGGTGCTGGCGGTGACCAGCGGCACGGCCACCAGCGGCCTGACGACAGTGCAAGGCGCATCGGTGGCGGGCAGTCAGTTGAGCGCAGCCGTGGGCCCGTTCGCCCAGGATTTTCTGGAGCAGTTGCGCCGTGAGCTGGCTACCCATGTCGGACCGATTGCCAAGCTGCTGGTTAAGCAGACTGCAAGCCGGGTACGTACCCCGCGCGAACTGTATCAGCGGCTGGCTGAACATATCCCGACCGCTGCCGAGCGCGCCGCTTTCCTGCAGCGCATGCCCGAAGGTGAGGACTGAGTCTCTGGGCTTCCCGGGTAGTAGCCTAATGCAGAATGTTTGGTAGTGGCCTAATTCAGAATGTTTGATGATCCAGATTATAGCGATGCAGGAAGAGCTGGATGACGAGTTCGTGCATTTCAGGGCATTTGGAAAACGCCAGGGTTTTGCGCAGCAGACGCCCGAGGCGTTGGCGCAGGGTGTTGTTGAAGCGCTCGATGTGATTTGTC
>DAITNL010000048.1:0-16868 GCA_036834665.1 Candidatus Competibacteraceae bacterium
CGATTGATCAGCCCTGGGTTGATCTGCGCGAAATTTGCGGCGCAGCGCTGCCGTCGCGCAATCGGTTGGCGGCAGTGCTGATCAGCAATCTGTGCGAGACTTTTCTCCGCTTTGCGCAGGGCGGATTTGCCGATCTGACGCAGGACTGGGCGCGCTTTGACCGGATTGCCGGGCGACCGGTGCGGTTGTACTTGCCGCAGGGCAGCGTGACCGGCATCGCGCGGGGCGTGGATGCCAGTGGCGCTCTGCTGCTGGAAGGGGCGGATGGCCGGCTGATTCCCTATCTGGGTGGAGAAGTCAGCGTGAGGATCGAAGCGTGATACTGCTGGCGGACGTGGGCAATAGCCGGATCAAGTGGATGAGCGGCGCGGATGATGTCTGGCTGCAGCAGGGTCAGGCCAGCCACGGTGATGAGAGCTGGGCGGAGCTGGCGAGCCGGCTGTGGTCGGCATTGCCACGGCCAACGCGGATCCTGATTGTCAGTGTGGCGGGTCCCGAGGCCCGGGCGGGGCTGGCGGCGTGGATTCGGCAGGCTTGGGCGCTCGACGCTGAATTTGTGATTTCAAGCGCGGAGGCCTGCGGGGTCCGCAATGCCTATGCCGAACCGGAGCGGCTGGGCGCTGATCGCTGGGTGGCGATGATCGCGGCCTGGGCGCTGCTCGGTCAGCGCTGTTACGTGGTGGATTGCGGCACGGCAGTCACTATCGATGCCCTGGCCGCCGATGGCCGGCATCGCGGCGGGGTGATTATTCCGGGCACGCGGCTGATGCGCGAGGCGCTGTATCGACAGACTCAGCAGATTCCGCCGGAGCCAGGATCGATTCAATTGTTTGGGCAGAGCACTGCTGAGGGTGTCTGGGGTGGCGCAACGTATGCGGTTGCCGCTGCTATCGATGGCATTACTGCGCGGATGCGTGCTGCCCACGGTCCTGGGGTGTGCCTGTTGACTGGTGGTGGCTCGAAGACGCTGCTGCCGTACCTGCGGGGTGCCTATCGCCTCGAGCCGGACCTGATTTTTACCGGCCTGCGGGTGATCGCTGGCGTTTAAGCAGTACTTTCCATACTTGCCGCGCGCGCCGTTCCTGACAGACAAAGCAGGTTGGGGCGCGTTTCAGGCATCTGCGTCCAATGCCCAAGCGGCTTTTGCAAGGTCGGCCTGATCCTAGGTGCAAAGCTCCAGAGATGGCAGCAGTGCAGGGGCGGATCAGGCGGATCCGATGGCCAGCACGATAAAGCCACCGACCAGTGTCCACAGCACGCTGCGTGTGGTTGCGGCAATCACAATTGCGATCAGCCCGGCCAGCAGCCGGCTGTTATCCCAGGCCAGCCACAGGGTGCCCTGCGGCATCAACAGCTCAGGCACCACCAGCGCACTCAGGGTCGCCACGGGCACGAACGGCAGCAGGCGCCGAAAACCCGGCGGGAAGGCAACCTTGCCCTCGGCGGCGATGAACGATAGACGAATCACGAAGGTCGTCACACCACAGGCCAGTATCAGCAGCCAGATACTCATTTGGCCGATCCTGCCCAGTACCAGCCAAGCGTCATTCCGGTCAGGGCCGCTGCCAGCAGTCCCAGCTTGAATGGCAGACCGGCCGCGAGCAGCGCCACCAGTCCGGAAATCAGCGCCACCGCCAGCATCGTCCAGTCGCGGATCAGCGGCACCACAATGGCGATGAAGGTCAGCGGCAGGGCAAAATCCAGCGGCCAATCGGTCGGCAGACGCGCGCCCAGGAGCACTCCGGCGGCGGTGGACAATTGCCAGCCACTCCACAGGGCCAGTCCCGCGCCCAGGTAGAACCAGTGCCGGTGGGGTCCGCCTGGTTCGCCGGACGCCTCGTGCCGGGCAATCGCCGCATACGCTTCATCGGTCAGCAGGTAGGCCAGCACCAGTTTCCAGCGCCGTGGCAGATGGGCGATGCGCGGCGCCAGCGCGGCGCTGTACAGGGCATGGCGCAGGTTGAGCAGACCCACCTCAGTGACGGTGATCAGCGCGGGCGTGCCCGCGCCGAACAGTTGGCAGAACAGGAACTGCGCCGAGCCGGCGAACAGGATGCTGGACATCGCCAGCGCCGCTGCCGGGCTGAGGCCCTGGCTTAGCGCCAGCGTGCCGTAGATCATGCCAAAGGGCATGACCCCGACCAGCAGCGGTGCCAGCGCCAGCAGGCCAGCCCGGAATTCGCGTGCAGCGGAAGGGTGAAGAGGCATGGTGTGTTTGGAGCGCACAGCAGGGATGAAGGCTGTGGATTATAGGGCAGGTCGCACCGCGTGGCTCTGCATCACTGCACGCCCCGGGTGCGATGACCTGGCCGGAAATGCGCTAAGCTTTGCCTGTTCTGCCCACCCCAGCCTGGATGATGACGGATGACCCTGGAACCGCTCGCGCGTATCGAACAGCACTTTGTGGCCAGCCTCGAAGCCAAGCAGCGCACCCTGGACCACATGGGACCGCGCATCGTGCAGGCCGCCGAATGCCTGATCAGGTGCCTGCGTCAGGGGGGCAAGGTGCTGGCCTGTGGCAACGGCGGTTCCGCCGCTGATGCCCAGCACTTCGCCGCAGAACTGGTCAACCGCTTCGAGATCGAACGGCCGGGGCTGGCGGCCATTGCCCTGACCACCGACAGTTCGGCGCTGACTTCGATCGCCAATGACTACGCATTCGAGCAGGTATTCGCGCGCCAGGTCCAGGCGCTCGGGCGGCGTGGCGATGTGCTGCTGGCGATTTCGACCAGTGGTCATTCGCCAAATGTCGCCGCAGCCATTACGGCGGCGCAGGCGCTTGGCCTGGTGACCGTGGCCCTGACCGGGCGTGACGGTGGCCGTATTGCCGGCCAGCTTGGCCGCGACGATGTCGAGATTCGGGTCAGCGCGACGGTGACGGCGCGGATTCAGGAGACTCATATCCTGATCGTGCACTGTCTTTGTGATCTGCTGGATCAGCAGCTCTTTGGTGGAGAAACCGGATGAAGGAATGGTTGCGCGCAGCAGGCGCCGCGTTGCTGGCATTGACGCTCAGTGGTTGCGCTGGCCTGCTGATCAGCGGTGCGGCGACCGGTATCAGTGTGGTACATGATCGGCGTACGACCGGCACGATGGTGGATGACCAGACCACCGAATTTAAGCTCTTTGATCGGCTGAATGCGCAGTTGCCACCTGGTAATCAGATCAGCGTCAATTGCTATAACGGAGTAGTGCTGCTGACGGGTGAGGTGGTTTCGGAGCCGGTCCGCCAGGACGCCGGCCGAATTGCCCGCCAGCTTAACGAACCGCCGGTGCGCCTGGTGCATAACGAACTGGTCGTAGCGCCGCCGAGTTCGCTGTCCGAGCAAAGCAGCGATGCTCTGCTGGGCACCAAGGTCAAGGCCGCGCTGTTTCAGATCAACCAGATTCCCGACTTTGATCCGACCCGGGTCATGGTGGTTACGGCGCGCGGCGTGGTGTATCTGATGGGGCTGGTGCGCCCGGTCGAGGCCGATGCCGCAACCGATGTCGCCAGCCAGGTCAGTGGCGTGCGCCATGTGGTCACGCTGTTTGAGTACATCAATTGATATCGGCTGATGTCGGCCAGGGCTTGATGCAGCAGTGGCTTACTTGACGATCTTGAGCACCGGACGACGGGCTGGCCCGGAGGGCGTCGGCGGTTCCGGCTCCGGTTGCGGATCGGTTTCAGGCTGAGTTTCATCCAGCGTTTCATCGCCAAAGGCCATGCCCTGGCCGTTTTCCCGGGCATAGATAGCCTGTACCGCAGCCAGCGGAATCCGCACCAGGCGCGCGATGCCACCGAAACGGGCACTGAATTCGATCCATTCATTGCCCAGCCGCAGATCGCGCACGGCCGAAGGGTTGATGTTCAGGACGATCCGCCCTTCGTGGACGTGCTGCCGGGGAACTTCAACGCCTGGATATTCAGCATTGACCAGCAGATGCGGAGTCAGACCGTTATCGTCGATCCATTCGTACAGGGCGCGGATCAGGTAGGGCCGGCTTGAAGTCATGGGTCTTGCGCAGGAGGGTAGGAGAGCGGGGGAGCGGTGGACCGCAACCACCGGCGCGCGCGGCGCTCCGGTGGCGCGTGGTCCTTCTTAGTGGATGTCCTTCCAGTACTCTTTCTTGAGCAGGTAGAACACTACGAAGGCCAGACCGAGGAACAGCAGCACCCAGATGCCGACCTTCTGCCGTTCGAGCTTGATCGGCTCGCCGGCATACGCCAGGAAGTTCACCAGATCGGCCATCGATTCCTTGAACTGCGGCGCGCTCATGCTGCCCGGCTGCACCAGTTCAAAGCCCGTGAGCACTTTGGTCTCGTTGCCCTCATGGTCCTTGTGAACCTCATAGACCGCTTTCTGCATCCCCTGCAACTGCCACAGCACATGCGGCATGCCGGCATTGGGGAACACGGCGTTGTTGACGCCAAACGGCCGGGTCGGGTCCTGATAGAAGGTCTGCAGATAGGTATAGAGGTAATCGACGCCACGCGAACGGGCGATCACGGTCAGATCGGGCGGGGTGACGCCGAACCACTGCTTGGCCGCAGCTTTGGGCATGGCGTTCTTCATCAGGTCGCCAACCTTGGCGCCGGTGAAGATCAGGTTTTCCTTGACCTGCTCCTCGGTCAGGCCGATGTCGCGGGCCATGCGGTTGTAGCGCTGGTGCTCCAGCGAGTGGCAGCCCATGCAGTAGTTGACGAACAGCTTGGCGCCGCGCTGCAGTGAGGCCTTGTCGTGCAGGTCAATTGGCGCCTTCATCAGCGGATAGCCGGCAGTCGCGGCAAGGCTCAGACCCGGCAGCACGAGCAGGGCGAGTGCGAGAACGATTTTTTTCATTTTTCGGTCACCCTTTCCGGTACGGGCTTGGTCTTTTCAATGGCTGGCAGGATCGGCAGCACGAAGAAGAACGCGAAGTAGATCACCGAGCAAACCTGCGCCAGGGTGGTGCGCTCCGGGGTCGTCGGCAGCGCGCCCAGATAGCCCAGGATCAGGAACGAGACGACGAATGCGGCCAGAACCAGCTTGAACAGGAAACCCCGATAGCGGATCGACTTCACTGGGCTGCGGTCCAGCCAGGGCAGGAAGAACAGCATGACAATCGCCGCGCCCATGGCCAGTACGCCCCATACCTGGGTACCGGCGAAGGATGGCACCGCGCGCAGGATGGCGTAGAACGGTGTGAAGTACCACACCGGAGCAATGTGCGGCGGGGTCTTGAGCGGATCGGCCGGGTCGAAGTTGGGATGCTCAAGGAAATAGCCGCCCATCTCGGGCATGAAGAAGACCACGATCGAGAAGAAGATCAGGAAGACCACTACACCCACCAGGTCCTTGACGGTGTAGTAGGGGTGGAAGGGAATACCGTCCAGCGGCTTGCCGTCGGGCCCCTTGACTTTCTTGATTTCGACACCGTCGGGATTGTTGGAGCCAACTTCATGCAGGGCGATGATGTGCGCAGCAACCAGACCGACCAGCACCAGCGGCAGGGCAATGACGTGCAGCGAGAAGAAGCGGTTCAGGGTAGCGTCGGAGACCACGAAGTCGCCGCGAATCCACACCGATAGATCCGGGCCGATAACGGGAATGGCGCTGAACAGGTTGATGATCACCTGGGCACCCCAGTAGGACATCTGGCCCCAGGGTAGCAGGTAGCCCATGAAGGCTTCGGCCATCAGGCACAGGAAGATCAGCACGCCGAAGATCCAGATCAGTTCGCGCGGCTTCTTGTAGGAGCCGTAGATCAGGGCGCGGAACATGTGCAGGTAGACGACGATGAAGAAGGCCGAGGCGCCGGTGGAATGCATGTAGCGGATCAGCCAGCCCCAGTTGACATCACGCATGATGTACTCGACCGAGGCGAAGGCATCGGCGGCGGCGGGCTTGTAGTTCATGGTCAGCCAGATGCCGGTGAGGATCTGATTGACCAGCACCAGGATGGCCAGTGAGCCGAAGAAGTACCAGAAGTTGAAGTTCTTGGGTGCGTAGTATTCGGTCAGGTGCTCACGCACCATCTTGGTCAGCGGAAAGCGCTCGTCAATCCAGCCGACCAGACCGGTCGTGCCTTGTGTATTTGCCATTATGCAGCCTCCGGATCAACGCCAATCAGTACGCGCGAATCGCTGACAAACCGGTGGGAGGGAACCACCAGGTTGGTCGGCGCTGGCACATTCTTGTAGACACGGCCGGCCAGGTCAAAGCGCGAACCGTGGCAGGGACAGAAATAGCCACCCTTCCAGTCCGGGCCCAGATCGGCCGGCGCCACGTCAGGACGGAAGGTCGGCGAGCAGCCCAGATGGGTGCAGATGCCGACCAGGACCATCACATCGCGCTTGATGGAGCGATGGGGGTTTTGCGCGTACGCGGGTTGCTGGCTGGCAACGGCCGAGGCGGGATCGGTTAGCTGATCATCGAGTCCGGGCAGGTCATCCAGCATTTTCTGGGTGCGTTTCAGCAGCCAGACCGGCTTGCCGCGCCACTCGACAGTCATCATGGCGCCTTCTTCGAGCTTGCTGATATCCGCTTCTACCGGCGCACCAGCGGCCTGGGCGCGTTCACTCGGCGACCAGGACTTTAGAAAGGGAACGGCGACGAACGCCACGCCTACGCCGCCGACCACGGTAGCCGTAGCGGTCAGAAAGCGGCGTCTGCCGAGATCGACGTCATCTACCGTACTCATACGCAGTCTCCTGTTGTGGATTTATAGTTCATGAGATGGTTAGCCATTCTTACTTTGAAAGGGATGCGCGCGGTCCTGGCGTGTGCCGTTCTGGGTCGGGGAGCGACCGTCTTGCCACGGCCGGCGGTTTCCGGGGGGGTGCACGCCAGGCACTCCCGGTAGCGGTTTCCACGAGTTCCACGGAGCGGCAAAACTATAACTCAAGGGGGGTAAGGGGGTCTATGTGCTTGTCGCTCAAAGATGCCCCGGCGCTGGTGCGCGGTTTAAACCGGGTTATCGATATCGATGAATCTGCAGTGCAGGCCGGTCTGTTCGTTCAGGTGCGTGCCCAGTGCCTGGATGCCATGGCGCTCGGTGGCGTGATGGCCGGCGGCGAAGAAGTGCAGGCCGTTTTCGCGGGCGAAATGGACGGTCTGCTCGGCGGCTTCGCCGGTGATGAAACCGTCAACGCCGGCTTTCAGGGCCGCTGCGATCAGGGATTGCGCGGCGCCGCTGCACCAGGCCAGGCGGCGGATCAGCGCGTCATTGCCGGCAATATGCAGCGGTTCGCGACCGAGGCGCGCCGCCAGATGAGCGGCAAATGTCACGCCACTCATGGGCATGGCGGTTTCGCCGAGCAGCACCAGGCCCGGCATTTGGCCATCGCCACCGGTGCTGCCGGTGATGCTCAGGTCCAGCACCCGGGCCAGTTGTGCGTTGTTGCCCAGTTCGGGATGGACGTCCAGCGGCAGGTGATAGGCGATCAGGCTGATGTCGTGACGCAGCAGGGTGGCGAGCCGGCGCTGTTTCATGCCGAGAACGCGCGGATCTTCGCCTTTCCAGAACCAGCCGTGATGCACCAGTACGGCATCGGCGGCGTGCGCCACTGCTGCATCGAGCAGTGCCTGGCAGGCCGTGACCCCGGTCACCACAGTTTTGACTTCGGGACGCCCTTCCACCTGCAGGCCATTGGGGCAATAGTCGCTGAAGCGGTCAGCCGCCAGCAGACGATCGGTATAGGCGACCAGTTCGCGCAGTTGCATGGTTAATGTCCACTGGCCAGGATGCGGTTCAGCGCGGCGAGTAATGCGGCGTTCTGTTCCGGATTGCCTATACTGATGCGCAGGAATTGATCGATGCGCGGCTGGCGGAAGTGTCGGACGATGATGCCGGATTCACGCAGGGCGGCGGCCAGTTGCGCGGCATCGTGTCGCGGCTGGCGGGCAAAAATGAAGTTCGCCGCCGAGGGCAGCACCGTGAAGCCCAGTTCGCCCAGGGCCTGCACCAGTACGCTACGGCTGTCGATCACCGCCTGACAGCAGCGCTGGAAGTGCTCGCGATCGGCGAAGGCGGCGACCGCGCCGGCAATCGCCAGGCGGTCGAGTGGGTAGGAGTTGAAGCTGTTCTTGATCCGCTCCAGTGCTTCGATCAAATCCGGATGACCGACCGCCAATCCGACCCGCAGTCCGGCCAGCGAGCGCGACTTGGACAGGGTCTGGGTGACCAGCAGGTTGGGATAGCGGTCGACCAGGGCAATGGCGGTCTCGCCGCCAAAGTCGATGTAGGCTTCGTCAACCACCACCACCGAGTCCGGGTTGCGTTCCAGCAACCAGGCAATGTCCGCCAGCGGCAGCAGGCAGCCGGTGGGCGCGTTGGGATTGGCGAAGATGATGCCGCCGTTGGGCCGCAGGTAGTCGCTGACCCGCAGGCTGAAATCCTCGGCCAGCGGCACGGTGACGAAGTCGATGCCGTACAGGCCGCAATACACCGGGTAAAAGCTGTAGGTGATATCGGGGAACAGCAGCGGCAGGGGATGCTGGAACAGGCCGTGGAAGATATGGGCTAGCACTTCGTCGGAGCCGTTGCCAACGAACACCTGTGCCGGGGTAACACCGTAATAGTCGGCGATGGCCTGTTTCAGGCGCTCGGCGTTCGGGTCCGGATACAGGCGCAGGGCGTCGGACAGCTCGGCCTGGATGGCTTCGAGCACCTGGGGTGAGGGGCCGTAGGGGTTTTCGTTGGTGTTGAGCTTGACCAGCCTGGCCAGCTTCGGCTGTTCGCCGGGCACATACGGGGTGAGCTGGCTAACCAGGGGGCTCCAGAAACGATTACTCATCGAGATTCTCCGCGAGAGACCTCGTCGTTTACGGCGGGGAGGGATAGCGGGCGGCGCGGCAGTCCCCCTTCGACAGGCTCAGGGCAGCGCCCTTGCGGGGACTGTTTAAGGGCCGCGTTTCTGGGTAACGTCATTACTGTCTCCTATTCAAGACCTACCGCCGGGCTGGCGGGATGTGAAGTCTGTGGAGAGGTGTCAGACCTGTGGGGGTATGCGGTTGAGCGCGGAACGCTCGTAAAACCCCCTCCGGGGGGAATAGCGAAAACCAAGCTCGATACTCCCATGGGCAACCTCAGTGAAACAGAAAACTCTGATTGTGAAGTCAGGAATCCCCGTCGTTTACGGCGGGGAGGAGGTCAAGAGTCGCTCCGCAAGTGCCGCAATTCGTCAACGCTCAGGCCGGTCTTGGCGGCGATGGTGTCCAGGTCCAGCACGTCCAGCAGGGCGCGGGCAATGCACAGGGCCTGTTGTCGCTGACCCTCGGCGTGACCCTCGGCATGGCCCTCGGCATGGCCCTGTCGTTGCGCCTTGCGCAGGGCATTGCGCTGATCGGCGATGAAGATTTCCCGCCGTTCCAGGTCTTCCAGTTCCTCCGGCTCCAAATTGACCCGGTTGGCTAGATCGAACGCTTGCCGCAAGACGGGTACGGTGGCCCAATGAGGTGGGATCATCGTCAAGTCCGGGGCATGTTTGAGGAAATACAGCCATTGTTCCAACCGACCTTCCAAGGCTTCCAGCGGTTTATCGAACTTGGGCAACTCGATAAACGCCAGTTCCAAATCTTCCACCGGGTAATCCATCAGATAGTCCCGTTCCCGCAGCACGAAGCGGCTCAGGTAGCCGGGATACGTCTCGAACATCACGAAATCGGTCAGGGTCAGGGCGATGACCGGATGCAGGTCGAGATAGTCTTCCCCGCTCCGTAACTGACTGGAATAGGTCTTGGCGGCGTTGTAGAGAATCCGCTTTTCAAAACCCTCCACGTTCAAGACCTGCATCTCGATGATCACTTCCCGGCCATCGCTGAGCTGGGCGCGCACGTCGAGGTAGGTGTCTTTCATGCCGCGAATGCGGGGCGCAAGCCAGGGATTGAGGATTTCCAGATCGGCGATCAGTCCCCGGCTGCCGTAGAGCACGGCGTCGAGAAAGTCGATCAACACCGCGTGGCTCTGTTCCGAGCCGAAGATGCGTTTGAAGGCGAAGTCGGTTTTCGGGTTGATGAAGCGCATGGTTAATGGTCCTCCCGCAGTTTGGACAACGCCAGTTCATAGGCCTTGCGGGCGTTATTGTTCGAAGACGGCGGCGCGGCTTTGCAATCCGGGCAACAATCGCCCCTGGGTTGTGGTTTCCAGGGTGACCAAGGCTTTCGTAATAGCTTCGCGGCTACTGAAACCGTGTCGCTGGTCGTGTTCACCGGCGGCGTAGAAGCAACATTGACATCTCTAGATGTCCCGCTGGAAACGCTTGATGGCTTGGCTGCTGGCAACGGCCTGTCAGCGCACTAACTTTCCATCGATGCGTCGGAAATCCTGAACTCCGCCGACCGTGCATGTGCGGTCAGACCTTCGCCGCGCGCAAGGATCGAAGCCATGCGTCCCAGAGCATCGGCCCCATCCGGTGAGCAGTAAATCAGGCTGCTGCGTTTCTGGAAATCGTACACGCCCAGCGGCGAGGAAAAGCGCGCCGTGCGTGAGGTCGGCAGCACATGATTGGGACCGGCGCAATAATCGCCGAGCGCCTCGGCGGTGTAGCGGCCCATGAAAATCGCGCCGGCATGGCGAATCAGCGGCAGCAGTTCTTCCGGCTTTGCAAGCGACAGTTCCAAATGCTCGGGTGCAATGAAATTGACCACCTCGGCCGCCTCGGTCAGGTCGCGCACCTGAATCAGCGCCGCCCGCCGCTGCAAGGACGCGGCGATGATCTCACGCCGCTCCATCTCCGGCAGCAGCCGTTCGATAGCCGCCGCCACCTGCTGCAGAAACGCGGCATCCGGGCTGAGCAGAATCGGCTGGGCGTCCTCGTCATGCTCGGCCTGCGAGAACAGATCCATGGCGATCCAGTCGGGATCGGTCAGCCCATCGCAGACCACCAGGATTTCCGATGGCCCGGCGATCATGTCGATGCCGACCGCACCGAATACCTGGCGCTTGGCAGCAGCGACGTAGATGTTGCCCGGCCCGACAATCTTGTCCACCCGTGGTACGCTCGCCGTGCCATAGGCCAGCGCCGCGATCGCCTGCGCGCCGCCGATGCTGAATACCCGATCGACACCGGCCACGGCAGCAGCAGCCAGCACCAGTTCGTTCAGTTCGCCACCCGGCGCGGGCGCAACCATGATGATGTCCGGCACGCCGGCGACCTTGGCGGGAATGGCGTTCATCAGCACCGAGGACGGATAGGCAGCCTTGCCGCCCGGCACATACAGTCCGACCCGATCCAGCGGTGTCACCTGCTGGCCGAGCCGCGTGCCGTCGGCTTCGGTGAAAGTCCATGACTCCAGCTTCTGGCGCTCGGCATAGGCGCGGATGCGCGCGGCGGCGTTGATCAGTGCGGCGCGCTGCCCGGCGGGCAGGCCGTCCAGTGCCTGTTGCCGGCGTGCAGCGGAAATTTCCAGTTCGGCAGCCCCGGCCAGGTCGCGATGGTCGAAGCGGCGGGTGTAGTCGAGCAGTGCGGCGTCGCCCTGCTGGCGTACCTGAGCCAGAATCTCGCGCACCGTGGCAGTCACGGCGTCATCGGCGACGCCTTCCCAGGCGGTCAGCGCTTCCAGGCGTGGCCAGAAATCGGGATCGGCTGTGTTCAGGCGTTGAATGTCGGACATCGGTGCTCCACGCACAATCAGGAGTGAATCGGGGTCAGCCCGGCACCGCGGCGGCCATGCGCGCCATGATCGCCTTGATCCGGGCATGCTTCATTTTCATCGCCGCCTTGTTGATGACCAGTCGCGAACTGATATCGGCAATATGCTCCAGCGGCGCCAGACCGTTGGCCTTGAGCGTATTGCCGGTATCGACCACATCGACGATGTAATCGGCCAGCCCGACCAGCGGCGCCAGTTCCATCGAGCCATACAGCTTGATCACTTCCACCTGCCGACCCTGATCGGCGAACCAGCGCCGGGTGGTGTTGGCATATTTGGTCGCAACCCGGGGCCGGCTCAGCCGGGGCGGCTGGCCGGGATGACCGGCCACCATCAGCCGGCAGCGGGCGATATTCAGGTCCAGCGGTTCGTACAGGCCCTCGCCGCCGTGTTCCATCAACACATCCTTGCCGGCCACGCCCATATCGGCGGCACCATACTGGACATAGGTCGGTACGTCGGTCGCGCGGATGATCACCAGCTTCACGTCGGCCTGATGGGTGTCGAGAATCAGCTTGCGGCTGGTGTCGGGATCGTCGATCGGCACGATGCCCGCCGCGGCCAACAGCGGCAGGGTTTCCTTGAAGATGCGGCCCTTGGACAGGGCAATGGTCAACGGTGCGGACATGGCGGATTCAACCCGGCGTCCGGCGGATGCGCGCGCCAAGATGCGACAGCTTTTCCTCGATGCAGTCGTAGCCACGGTCGATGTGATAGATGCGATCGACCACGGTATCGCCCTCGGCGACCAGCGCCGCCAGGATCAGGCTGGCTGAAGCGCGCAGATCAGTGGCCATCACCGGCGCGCCCGTCAGGCGGGGCACGCCCATGCTGACGGCGGTGTTGCCTTCCAGTTCGATGCACGCCCCCATGCGCTGCAGTTCCTGCACATGCATGAAGCGGTTCTCGAACACGGTCTCGATAATCATGCCGGTGCCTTCGGCAATGGCGTTAAGGGCCATGAACTGCGCCTGCATGTCGGTCGGGAAGGCTGGATAAGGCGCGGTGCGGATGCGCACTGCCTTAGGCCGCTTGCCGTTCATGTCCACTTCGATCCAGTCGGGACCGGTGTTGACCCAGATGCCGGCCTCTTCCATCTTCAGCAGCACCGCTTCCAGGATATCGGGGCGGGTGTCCTTGACCTTGACCCGGCCACCGGTGATCGCCCCGGCCAGCAGATAGGTGCCGGTTTCGATGCGGTCGGGCAGCACCTGATAATGCGCGCCATGCAGGCGCTCGACGCCTTCGATGACGATGGTGTCGGTGCCAGCGCCCTCGATATGCGCGCCCATAGCGATCAGGCAATCGGCCAGATCGACCACTTCCGGCTCGCGCGCGGCGTTTTCCAGCACAGTGGTGCCCTGCGCCAGTGCTGCTGCCATCAGCAGATTCTCGGTGCCGGTCACTGTGACCAGATCCAGCACGATGTGGGCGCCCTTGAGCCGGTCAGCGCGGGCGCGGATGTAGCCGTTTTCGACCCGGATATCGGCACCCATCGCCTCAAGGCCCTTGATGTGCAGGTTCACCGGCCGCGAGCCGATCGCGCAGCCGCCGGGCAGCGACACCTCGGCCTGGCCAAAGCGTGCCACCAGTGGCCCGAGCACCAGAATCGAAGCGCGCATGGTGCGCACCAGCTCATAGGGCGCCTGGAAGGTCTGGATGGTGCGCGGGTCGATCTGGATGTTCATCCGTTCATCCACCACCAGATCGACGCCCATGCGCCCGAGCAGCTCCATGGTGGTGGTGACGTCCTGCAGATGCGGGACATTGCACAGGGTCATCGGCTCATCGGCCAGCAGCGTGGCGGCGAGGATCGGCAGGACCGCATTCTTGGCACCGGAAGCGCGCAGTTCGCCCTGGAGCGGCACACCGCCGTTAATAATCAGCTTGCTCATGGAAATTTCGAAGCTCAGGTTTGCGGAGTCAGATCAGGATTGCGCGGCGTGCCAGGCATCCGGCGTGTAGGTCTTGAGCGACAGGGCATGGATATCCTCGCGTTCCAGACGTCCGCCGAGTGCTGCGTAGACCAGGCGGTGCTGCTGGATCAGGGTCTTGCCGGCGAAGGCGGGGCTGATGACCACCGCCTCGAAATGGACGCCGTCATCGCCGTGGACCAGGGCCCGTGCGTCGGGCAGTTGCTCTTCGATCAGACGTTCAATGTCTTGGGCTTGCATCGCGCCATCCACCCTTCTGCTCATCGGTACAGGTTGAAACAAAAGCGGAATACTACTGGAAAAGGCAGCGGCGATGGCGAGAAGTTTCACCCTGTAGTGGCCGGCGCGATGCGACCATGCCGCAGCCATGCTGGCATTTGCCTACGGTCATGACTATCTTGAAGGGCGATGCGGAATCAGTCTGACGGCTGACCACAGGTTTTTCGCGGCGGTGATTTCATTCACGGTTGCCGACCGCTCCAGCGGCATCGGTTTATGCCGATGTGCGCTCAACCACCCAAGTGCAAAGGTAAAATCACAGTGAAGAAGTACATTTACAAGTACACCGAAGGGGATGGCAAGAACAAGATGCTGCTCGGCGGCAAGGGTGCCAACCTGTGCGAGATGACTCAGATCGGGTTGCGGGTGCCGCCGGGTTTCGTGATCACCACCGAAGCCTGCCTGGACTACACCGCTCGCAACGCCCTGCCCGAGGGCATGATGAGCAACGTGCGCGAGCATATGGCCTGGCTGGAGCACGAGACCGGCAAGCAGTTCGGCGGCACCGCCAATCCTTTGCTGGTGTCGGTACGTTCCGGTTCCGCCATGTCGATGCCGGGCATGATGGACACCATCCTCAACCTGGGTCTGAACGAGACTACGCTGGATGGCCTGATCAAGCTGACCGGCAACGCGCGCTTTGGCTACGATGCCTACCGCCGTTTCATTCAGCTGTTTGGCAAGATCGCGCTGGGTGTCGAGGACAAGTACTTCGATGAGCACTTCGAAGCGATCAAGCGCCGCGCCGGGGTCAAGGTGGATGTCGGCCTGAGTGCCGAGGATCTGCGCGACATCGGCCAGTTGTTCCTGCAGGTCGTCCAGGAGCAGACCGGCAAGCCCTTCCCGCAGGATCCCTACGAGCAGTTGGAACTGGCCATCAAGGCGGTGTTCGGCTCGTGGATGGGCCAGCGCGCCGTCGATTACCGCCGCGAGTTCAAGATTACCCCGGAGCAGGCCAACGGTACCGCGGTCAACGTGGTGACCATGGTGTTCGGCAACATGGGCAATGACTGCGCTACGGGTGTCGGCTTTACCCGTGACCCCGGCACCGGCGAGAACGTGATGTACGGCGAGTATCTGGTCAACGCTCAAGGCGAAGACGTGGTCGCTGGTATTCGCACCCCGAAGCCGGTTGCGGAGATGAAGGACGAGATGCCGGAGCTGTACCGGCAGCTTGTGGAACTGCGCAACAAGCTGGAAGGCCATTACCACGAGGTGCAGGACTACGAGTACACCATTGAGAAGGGTGTGCTGTACTGCCTGCAAACCCGCAATGGCAAGATGAATGCCCAGGGCATGGTGCGCAGCTCGGTGGAAATGGCCAATGAGGGCCTGATCACCCGCGAGAAAGCGCTGCTGCGCATCGATCCCGAGTCGCTGGAACAGATGATGTTCCCGCAGCTCGATCCCAAGCATAAAGTGGCGCCGGCGGCGACCGGCATGGGCGCATCTCCCGGCGCTTCATCGGGCAAAATCGTATTCGACGCTGACACTGCGGTAAAACGTGGCCGTGGCGCCAACGAGAAAATCATTCTGGTGCGTGAAGAGACCAAGCCGGAGGATATTCACGGCTTCTTCGCCTCGGTGGGCATTCTGACCAGTCGCGGCGGCAAGACTTCGCATGCGGCGGTGGTGGCGCGCGGCATGGGCAAGCCCTGCGTGGTCGGTGCCGAGGACATTCTGGTCAATGTCCACCAGCGTCAGGCGATCATCGGCGATCAGGTGCTGCACGAGGGTGATGTGGTCACCATCGACGGTGGTACCGGGCGGGTGTTCCTGGGCGAGATTCCCACCGTCGAGCCGGAGTTCACCCCGGAGCTGCGCACCCTGCTGAGCTGGGCCGATGAAGTGTCGACGCTCAAGGTCATGGCCAACGCGGATACCCCGGATGCCGCGCAGCGCGCGTCCAATTACGGTGCGATGGGCATTGGCCTGTGCCGTACCGAGCGCATGTTCAATGCCAAGGAGCGCCTGCCGATCGTCCTGGAGATGATCCTGGCCGAGACCACCGAGGACCGTGAAGCGGCCTTGAACAAGCTGCTGCCGATGCAGCGCAGCGACTTCAAGGAAATCTTCCGGGTGATGGCGCCGCGTCCGGTTACCGTGCGTCTGCTGGATCCGCCGATCCACGAGTTCCTGCCCTCCGAGCAGACCCTGATCGACGATATCGAGCATCTGCGCCATTTGCGCCAGACCGCGCAGGGCCTGGAGGCGATCAGCCAGATTCTCAGTCAGGTCAACCCGAAAGCGGTTGAACAACTCGGCATTCTCAGTGACAGCCATCTGGTTGCCGATGTGCTGGCCAAGAAGGAAGAAATCCTGCAAAAGGCCCGCGCCCTGCACGAAGTCAACCCGATGCTCGGTCATCGCGGCGTGCGTCTGGGTCTGACCTATCCGGAAATCTACAAGATGCAGATTCGCGCCATTCTGGAAGCGGCGGCGGAATGCATTCAGGAGAAGGTCAACGTCCATCCGGAAATCATGGTGCCGCAGGTGTGCACCGTGGAGGAATTGAGGCGGGTGCGGGCGCTGGTCGATGAAGTGCTGCCCGAGGTCGAGGCCAAGTACGCGGTCAAGGTGCATTTCGAGTTCGGCACCATGATGGAAGTGGTGCGCGCCTGTCTGCGTGCTGGTGAGATCGCCGGGGTGGCCGAGTTCTTCTCCTTCGGCACCAATGACTTGACTCAGGCCACCTTCTCGTTCTCGCGCGAGGATGCCGAGAACAAGTTCCTGCCCTTCTACAACTCGCACGGCATTCTCAAGGACAATCCGTTCGAGGCGCTGGACACCACCGGCGTGGGCCAGCTCATGCAGTTTGCGGTCGAGAATGGGCGCAAGAGCCGCGCCGGCCTGAAGGTTGGCATTTGCGGTGAGCAGGGTGGTCATCCGCGTTCGATGCGCTTCTGTCACTACGCGAATCTGACCTATGTGTCCTGCTCGTCGCCGCGGGTGCCGATTGCCCGGCTGGCGGCGGCGCATGCCAAGCTGCTGGAAGAAAATTACCAGCCGTAGCGGTTGAGAATGGATGGCGCTGTTTCAG
>DAITNL010000049.1:0-16861 GCA_036834665.1 Candidatus Competibacteraceae bacterium
GGATTTTTTCTGCTCGCGCGAGGGTGTCTCGATGTCGAGGTCGTAGAGTTTCTGGCCATCGACAAGTGCCACGCGCAATTCTTCCTGCTGCGTGGCATTAATCAGCATGCGTTTCATGGTGATGTCCTTGCGCTCGACCATCACCGACGGCAGCGTGGTTGTCGCCGGGGGTGGCTGGGGTGGGGCAGATCCGGAGGATGGACATCCGGCAGCCGGCACACCCAGACGCGCCGCGGAATTAGCGACCGGTCGGCTGGGAGCGCAGTCAGAGGCCGCTCATCGTAGAGGGTCGAGCGGCAGAATGACCCGTTGCATAAAACCTGCCCGCCGGAAACTGGCGTGCGGGTGCGAAAACCGATATCGTGTGTGGCTCTCGTTTCGCCGGCCTTATGCAGGCCATCCGGCGACAACCAGTCAACTATAACAGTCCGATGAACACGCTTCAAACCATGACTGCCGTATCCTCATCCGCCGGTGGCGTGCGCCATTTGGAAATCACCGCGCAATACGCTGGCCAGCGCCTGGACAATTTCCTGCTGCGCGAGCTCAAGGGCGCGCCGCGCAGCCTGATCTATCGCATCCTGCGCAGCGGCGAGGTGCGTCTGAACGGTGGTCGGGTGCAGCCCAGCCAGCGTTTGCAGACGGGCGATATGCTGCGCATCCCGCCCGTGCGCCTTGGCGAAAAGCCGGCGCCGGAACGGCCTTTTCAACCGCCGGCCGCGCTGGCAGAGCAGTTGCGCGCGGCGGTTCTGTATGAGGATCGTGAACTGCTGGTGCTCGACAAGCCCGCCGGGCTGGCGGTGCACAAGGGCAGTGGCCTGGCCTTTGGCGTCATCGAGATTCTGCGTGCGCTGCGCCCGAACGAGCCGTTTCTGGAGCTGGCGCACCGCCTGGATCGTGATACCAGCGGTTGCCTGGTGCTGGCACGGACCCCGGCCGCGCTGCGCCTGATCCAGGAGGGGTTGCGCGCCGGGCAGGTGGAGAAGCGCTATCTGGCTCTGGTGCGCGGCTATTGGAATCATGGCCCGCGCGAGATCAACCAGCCGCTGCGGCGTAACGTGCTGCGCGGCGGCGAGCGTATGGTCGAAGTGATGGATGATGGCAAGCCTGCCCTGACCCGGTTGCGCCCGGTCAGCCTGTTTCGGCCGGCCTCGCTGCTGGAGGTGGATATCGCCACGGGTCGTACTCATCAGATCCGCGTACATGCCGCCCATGTCGAGCATCCGCTGGCCGGCGATGATAAGTATGGCGATGTCGCTTTTAACCGGACCATGGCCGAGCAGCACGGCCTGCGCCGCCTGTTCCTGCACGCACACAGCCTGAGCCTGACGCTGGGCGGTCGCGAGATCGCGGTCAGCGCTCCGCTCCATGACGAACTCAAGGCGGTGCTCGACAGCCTCGGCACGACCAGCCGGCGTCGAACCTGAGTACGGAAGAGAAGAGATGAGCGAGCTTCCAAGCAACAGCCCGGCGAGCGATGAGCGCTGGGCGCGCGATACCCTGAGCAAGTTGGCGCTGGCCGCGATCACTGAGCAGCGGCGGGCGCGGCGCTGGAGCATTTTTTTTAAGCTGCTGTTCTTCGCTTACCTGGTGACGCTGCTGATACTGGCCTGGCCGGATGATGTGGGCGGCGGTGCGGCCAGCGCCAAGAAGCACACCGCCCTGGTGCGGGTCGAGGGGCTGATCGCTAGCAGCACCGAAGCGAGCGCCAAGAATGTGATCGAGGCGCTGCGCAAGGCGTTCAAGGATGAGAAAACCGCTGGCGTGATCATCGAGATCAACAGTCCCGGTGGTAGCCCGGTGCAGGCCGGCGAGATTTACGATGAGATCCGCAAGCTGCGCCAGCAGTATCCGAAGATGCCGGTGCATGCCGTAGCCAGCGATGTGTGTGCCTCAGGCGGTTATTACATCGCGGCGGCGGCGCAGAAGATCCATGCCAACAAGGCCAGCATTGTCGGTTCGATCGGCGTACGCATGGACAGCTTCGGCTTTACCGATGCGATGAACAAGCTCGGTGTCGAGCGGCGCGCGTACACGGCGGGCGATAGCAAGGATTTTCTGGATCCGTTCAAGCCGGTAAACCCGACCGAGGTGCAGCATCTGCAGGGGATGCTCGATGCGATCCACCGCCAGTTCATCGCCGCAGTCAAGGAGGGGCGTGGCGAGCGTTTGCCGGATAATCCGCAACTGTTCAGCGGCCTGATGTGGACCGGTGAACAGAGTGTGAGCCTGGGGCTGGTCGATGCGCTGGGCAGCAGCCGTTCCGTGGCCGAGGAGATTATTGGCGAGAAGACTCTGGTCGATTACACCAAGCACAGCCGGCTGGTGGATCGCCTGTTCGATGGTGCCCAGTCCCAGCTCGGTGCAGTGCTGCGCCAGGCGCTGCGCCTCGATCAGGGCGTGCAGTGGCGCTAGCGCTGGCTTTTGCCGCTGGCGTTCACAGCACCGCCACGCCGGCGGCTTCCAGCATCCGGGTCAGGCGGATCAGCGGCAGGCCGATCAATCCGGTGGGGTCATCGCCTTCCAGGCGCTCGAACAGGGCAATACCCAGACCCTCGGATTTGAAGCTGCCGGCGCAGCCATAAGGTTGTTCCCGGCGCAGGTAGTGCTCAATCTGGGTCTCGCTCAGCGTGCGAAACACCACCTGGAAGGTTTCTACCGCGACCTGACACTGACCGCTGGCGCTGTCGAGCAGGCACAGCCCGGTATGGAAGCTGACCGTTCGCCCGCTGGCGCGCCGCAACTGCGTCAGGGCGTTGGCATGATTGCCGGGTTTACCGAGAATGTCGTTTTCCAGTACCGCGGCCTGATCCGAGCCAATCAGCAGGGCATTGGGCTCCCGCATCGCGACTGCTTCGGCCTTGGCACGGGCCAGCCGCGCGACCAGCGCCGGCGCGCTTTCGCCGGGCCGGCGGGTTTCATCAGTGTCCGGAGCCTGTATTGTGAACGGCAAAGCCAGGCGTGCGAGCAGCTCGCGGCGGAAAGGCGAGGTTGACGCCAGGATCAGGCGACGGCCATCGGCAAGGGCTTCAGTCATGGCGAGGCTCGGCAAGTGGGTGAAAAGTACAGTAATTATGCGTAATCTGGGTTTATTTTGACAGAAATCCATCGTGCCGATATCATTCCGCGCCTTATGCAGACGCTGCCGCTTCCCCACCGTATCGATCCTTGGCGCCTCGCCGCCGAGCATGCCCGGCTGGACGGCACCTTGCCGCTGGCGGTATTGCCGCGTCTGGCCGCTCTGCTGAGCAGCACCGAAGGCGTGGCGCGGGTAGCGCTGGCTGCGGCGGTCGATAGCCAGGGCAAGCGCTATATTCACGGTGAGGTGGGTGCCGATGTCGAACTGGTCTGCCAGCGTTGCCTGGGGCGGTTGCGCATGCCGCTGCTGGCACGGGTCAACCTGGGGCTGGTGCGCAGCGAGGCCGAGGCCGAGCGCTTGCCCGAGGATCGTGAACCCCTGCTGCTGACCGGAGACGAAATCGCGGTTGCCACGCTGGTGGAGGATGAACTGCTGCTGGCCTTGCCGCAGATTCCTCGCCACGAGGATCCGCGCGAATGCGCAGCCCATGGTTGTACCCTGCCCGGCGACGAGCTGCCGGCTTCGAGGCCCCCGCAGCCCTTCGCGGCGCTGGCGTCCCTGTTGCGAGATCCGAATAAGGAGTAATGAAATGGCCGTACAAAAAAGCCGTAAGAGTCCTTCCAAGCGTGGCATGCGCCGCGCCCATGATGCGCTGACCGGTCCGACGCTGGCGACTGATCGCAGCTCTGGCGAGCTGCACCGCCGTCATCATGTGACGCCGAATGGTTTCTACCGTGGTCGCAAGGTCATCAGCGAGCCAGCGGTTACCGAAAGCGAAGATTGAGCTGCGTGCGTCGGCCGCCCGTAATGCGGTGTTTCATGCCATGAACCGGCCGTTGACCATCGCCCTGGATGGCATGGGCGGCGATATCGGGCCTGATGTCGTTGTGCCCGCTGCCCTGCAGGTGCTCGAGTCCGCGCGTGTTCCCCTGCGCCTGATTCTTGTCGGCCAGGAGGACATACTGTCGGCCCGGCTCGCCCATCTCAAGGCGCAGGGACATCCCGGTATCCTCATTCGCCATGCCTCGCAACTGGTGAGCATGGACGAGTCGCCCAGCCAGGCGCTGCGCGTCAAGAAGGATTCGTCAATGCGGGTGGCGATCAACCTGGTCAAGCAGGGTGAAGCCGATGCCTGCGTCAGCGCGGGCAACACCGGCGCGCTGATGGCCACCGCCCGCTTCGTGCTCAAGACCCTGCCCGGCATCGACCGTCCCGCCATCTGCACCACGCTGCCGACCGTGCGCGGTCAGACCCGGGTGCTGGATCTGGGCGCCAATGTCGATAGCAAGGCCGAACATTTGCTGCAGTTCGCGGTGATGGGTTCGGTGCTGGCGATGGTCAACGGTGTCGAGCGGCCGCGGGTAGGTCTGCTCAATATCGGTGAGGAAGACATCAAGGGCAATGAGCAGGTCAAGGGAGCGGCCCATCTGCTGGCGAACAGCGATCTCAACTACGTCGGTTTCGTCGAGGGTGACGGCATCTACCTGGATGATATCGATGTCGTGGTCTGCGACGGCTTTGTCGGCAATATCGCGCTCAAGAGCAGCGAGGGTGTCGCCAAACTGGTGCGCCATTTCATGAGCCAGGAATTCAAGCGCAACCCGCTGACCCGCCTGGCCGGTCTGATTGCCCTGCCGGTGCTGCGTGCTTTCAGCCGCCGCATTGACCCGCGCCGCTATAATGGTGCCAGCCTGCTGGGTTTGCAGGGGATCGTGGTCAAGAGCCACGGAGGTGCCGATACGCTGGCTTTTGCCAATGCCATTCATGTGGCGATGCTGGAAGCCGAGCAGGTTGTGCCACGGCGCATCAACACCCATCTCGCCGCCCTTCACGCCGAGAGACAAGCGCTTTGAACTACGCCAGGATCATCGGAACCGGCAGCTATCTGCCGCAGACCGTGCTCACCAATGCCGATCTCGAACAAAAGATCGAGACCACGGCCGAATGGATCGTTGAACGCACCGGCGTCGAAGAGCGCCACATTGCTGCGCCCGGGGAAACTACCTGCGATCTGGCCGAACAGGCCGCCCGGCGCGCCCTGGAAGCCGCCGCTCTCGAGGGGCGCGACATCGACCTGATCGTACTGGGCACGACCACGCCGGATCATGTGTTTCCGAGCGTCGCTACCCAGTTGCAGCACCGCCTTGGCTGCCACGGCGTGCCGGCCTTCGATGTGCAGGCGGTCTGCACCGGCTTCGTCTATGCGCTGGACATTGCCCATCGCTTCATTCGCACCGGTGGCGCGCGTCGCGCCCTAGTGGTTGGCGCCGATACCTTCACCCGGATTATCAACTGGGAGGATCGCGGCACCTGCATCCTGTTTGGTGACGGTGCGGGTGCGGTGGTGCTGGAGGCGGCGGATGCGCCCGGGATCATCGACAGCCGGCTGGGCGCCGATGGCCGCTATAAGGAGCTGCTATGGGTGCCGGCCGGGGTATCGAGCGGCTATGATCAGACCCAGCAGAATGCCGCCTTCGTGGAGATGCGCGGCAGTGAAGTCTTCAAGGTGGCGGTGACCACGCTCAAGGATATCGCCGAGCAGATTCTGGCCGCCAACCAGATGAGTATCGCCGATATCGATTGGCTGATTCCCCATCAGGCTAACCGTCGCATCCTGGCGGCTACCGCCAAGCGCCTGGGCCTGTCCGAGGATCGGGTCGTGGACTGCGTGCGGACGCACGGCAACACCTCGGCGGCGTCGATTCCGCTGGCTCTGGATGTAGCAGTGCGCGATGGCCGCATTCAGCGTGGCGATACGCTGCTGCTGGAGGGTTTTGGTGGTGGCTTTACCTGGGGCGCAACGCTGCTCAAGTACTAGCAGCGGACTACTATAAACGACTACAAGTAGCGACGGAGCGCCGCTGTCATCCACGCTGGATGTGAACGGCGGCGCGAACCAAAGGAGACAGCACCATGACCACGCTGCAAGGCGAAATTGCCCTGGTCAGCGGCGCCAGCCGTGGCATTGGCCAGGCCATTGCCCGTGAGCTCGGCCGCCGCGGCGCCACTGTGATCGGGACTGCCACTACGGAAGCCGGTGCGGAAGCCATTACTGCAGATCTGCACGAACAGGGGATCACGGGCCGTGGCCTGTGCCTGGATGTGACTGACCCGGCTTCGGTGGATGCAACCATCAAGGCTGTGACGAGTGAGTTTGGTGCGCCAAGTATCCTGGTGAATAATGCCGGCATCACCCGCGATAACCTGCTTCTGCGCATGAAGGAGGAGGAGTGGGCGGCGATCCTCAACACCAATCTGTCCTCGGTCTATCGTCTGAGCAAGGCGGTGCTGCGGGGCATGATGAAGGCGCAGCGTGGCCGCATCGTCAGCATCACCTCGGTGATTGGCGCGACTGGCAACGCCGGGCAGGCCAATTACGCAGCGGCCAAGGCTGGCATCATCGGCTTTACCAAGTCGCTCGCCCGCGAGGTGGGTTCGCGCAATATCACCGTTAATGCGGTTGCCCCGGGTTTTATCGACACTGACATGACCCGGGCCCTGCCCGAGGCCCAGCGGGCTGCGCTGGTCGGCACGATTCCGTTGCAGCGTCTGGGCGCGGCGCAGGATATTGCCAATGCCGTGGCGTTCCTGGTTTCGGCCGAAGCGGCCTATGTGACCGGTGAAACCCTGCACGTCAACGGCGGCATGTACATGGCCTGATGGCCATGAGCCGCTAGAATGGGTGTTGTTCATCTGGATGCGGGGCGAAATCGAATTCCCTGGCAGGGGGTCAGATTGTGTCTGGAGCGGAATTCTCAGGATTCGCGCCAACTTGCATTTTTCAATGGGTGGATTGGCATTAGGCTTTTCCATACAATAGCCCGCGGCACTGCCGCGGTCGTCTGGATTCACAACGAGGAAGCAAACCATCATGACTGACATCAGCAACATCGAAGCGCGCGTCAAGAAAATCATCATCGAGCAGCTGGGAGTGAAGGAAGAGCAGGTCACCAACGAGGCCTCCTTCGTTGAGGATCTCGGCGCCGATTCCCTGGACACCGTGGAACTGGTGATGGCCCTGGAAGAGGAATTCGAGCTCGAAATTCCCGATGAGGACGCTGAGAAGATCACCACCGTCCAGCAGGCGATCGACTATATCGCGTCGCATCAGGGTTAAGGTGTCGGTTCGCAGCAGCAGAGAGCGGCGCCGCGGTCACCTTTGGGGGCCGCGGCCTTGTTTTGTCAGTGTATTGTCAGTGCAGCACAGAAGAGGGTAGTCCGGTGGCCAAGCGGCGGGTAGTAGTGACAGGCATGGGTATCGTGTCTCCAGTCGGCAGTGCCGTGGAGACCGCCTGGACCAACATTCTGGCCGGTCGCAGCGGTATCGGGCTGATCACCGCCTTCGATACCAGCGCCATGCCGGTGCGCATCGGTGGCGCGGTGCGTGATTTTCAGGTCGAACAGTACCTGAACATCAAGGAAGCCAAGAAGATGGACGCTTTCATCCACTACGGCATCGGTGCCGCGGTGCAGGCGATTCGTGATTCCGGCCTGGAAATTACCGAAGACAACGCCGAGCGTATCGGCACCTATATCGGCTCCGGTATCGGTGGCCTGCCCGGTATCGAGGAAGGTCACGCCGCGTTCCTCAAGGGTGGGCCGCGTCGGCTGACGCCGTTTTTCGTGCCGCGCAGCATCATCAACATGGTCTCGGGCAACCTGTCGATCCTCTACGGCATCAAGGGTCCGAACCTGGCGGTGGTCACTGCCTGCACCACGGCCACCCACAGCATTGGCTTGGCCGGTCGGCTGATCGCCTATGGTGATGCCGACGTGATGGTTGCCGGTGGTGCGGAAATGGCGACCACGCCGACTGGCCTGTGTGGCTTTGCGGCGGCGCGGGCGCTGTCGTCGCGCAACGACGAGCCGGAAAAAGCCAGTCGTCCCTGGGACAAGGATCGTGACGGCTTTGTGCTCAGTGACGGTGCTGGCGTGGTGGTGCTGGAGGAGTACGAGCACGCCCGGCGGCGCGGCGCGCACATCCATGCCGAACTGATCGGCTTTGGCATGAGCGGCGATGCCTACCACATGACTCTGCCGCCGCCGGATGGGGATGGTGCCCGGCGGGCCATGATCAATGCCCTGCGCGATGCCGGACTGAGCCCGGATGCCGTTGACTACATCAATGCCCACGGTACCTCGACACCCGCGGGCGACAAGATCGAAAGCGATGCCGTTAAGACGGTGTTCGGTGATCATGCCGCGTGCCTGGCGATGAGTTCGACCAAGTCGATGACCGGGCATCTGCTCGGTGCGGCTGGTGGTGTGGAGGCAATCTTCACCATTCTGGCGATCCGTGATCAGGTCGCGCCACCGACCATCAATCTGGACGAGGCCGAGTCGGGCTGCAATCTGAACTATGTGCCGCATGTCGCCCAGGAGCGGCGTATCCGTGTGGCGCTGTCGAATTCCTTTGGTTTCGGCGGTACCAACGGCACGGTGATATTCCGCGCCCTGGATTGAGCGCCTTGGCCCACGCCGGCATAGGGCGCGATGGGGAATGGAGCGGTGGTGTTTTCCAGGGGCTTGCGCGGCTTGAGCGGCGTGGTGGCAGCACTGGGCCTGATTTTGGGGCCGGCGCTGTACATGGTGTACGCCGATTATCAGGTGTTTCTCGACACGCCGCTGGGAGTGCCTGCGGCGGGCGTGGTGCTGGAACTGAAGCCAGGCAGCGGCGTCGCCGAGTTGGCGCGCCAGTTGCGCCAGCAGCCCGGCTTGTTGCGATCCGCGCTATATCTGCAGGCCTATGCGCGTCTCCAGGGGCTGGCACCGCGCCTCAAGGCCGGTGAATATGCCCTGCAGGCGGGTGATACACCGCGTCTGCTGCTGGGCCGGATCGTCGCCGGACGGGTGATCCAGTATCCGCTGACGGTGGTGGAGGGCTGGACCTTCCGCCAATTGCGTCAGGCATTGGCCGCGCACCCCAAGATCGTCCAGACTCTGGGCGAAGTCAGTGATGCCGAAGTGATGGCGCGTCTGGGTCGGTCAGGTCTGTTTCCCGAAGGGCGTTTCTTTCCAGATACCTACCATTTTCCCGCCGGCACCACCGATGTGGCGTTTCTGCGCCGGGCGCTGGCGGCACTGGAGCAGCAGCTGGCCACGGCCTGGGCGCGGCGCGCAGCGGATCTGCCGCTGGAGAATCCCGAGCAGGTGCTGATTCTGGCCTCGATCGTCGAGAAGGAAACCGGCCTGCCTGCGGAACGGCCGCAGATTGCCGGGGTATTTCTGCGTCGGCTGCGTCTGGGCATGCCGCTGCAGACCGATCCCACCGTAATCTATGGTCTGGGCACTGCCTACGATGGTAATTTGCGTCGCCGCGATCTAAACGCCGATACCCCTTATAACACCTATACCCGTAAAGGCTTGCCGCCGACGCCGATCGCCTTGCCCAGCGCGGCGGCACTGGCGGCGACCGTCGAGCCGGATCCGGGTGAGGCTCTGTATTTCGTCGCAACCGGTGAAGGCGGCCACGTCTTTTCCCGCACCTTGGAAGAACATAACCGCGCGGTGCGCCGCTATCAGCTCCGGGACAAAACACCATGAGCGGTCGTTTCATCACGGTCGAAGGCGTTGAAGGCGCGGGCAAGAGCACGCAACTGGCGGTGATACGCGAGTGCCTGCTGCGTGCCGGCCATGCGGTGATCATGACCCGCGAGCCGGGCGGAACCGCCCTGGGTGAGGAGATTCGCAGCCTGCTGCTGGCTCATCGTCAGGAAGGCATGGCGCTGGATGCCGAGACCCTGCTGATGTTCGCCGCCCGTGCCGAGCATGTGCACCGGGTGATCCGCCCGGCGCTGGCCGCAGGTCAGTGGGTGCTCTGCGACCGCTTTACCGATGCGACCTATGCCTATCAGGGCGGTGGCCGTGGCTTGCCGGCAGCGCGTATCGCTGCGCTTGAGGACTGGGTGCAGGGCGCGCTGCGGCCTGACTTGACGCTGCTGTTTGATCTGCCAGTGGCGATCGGTCTGCAGCGAGTCGGGCAGCGGGGCACGGCGGATCGCTTCGAGCGTGAGGCCCTGGAGTTCTTCGAGCGGGTGCGCGCCGCGTATCTGCAGCGGGCTGCCGCCGATCCCGGCCGTTACCGCATCGTCGCCGCCGATGCGCCGCTTGGCGAGGTGCGTGCCGAGATCGAAGATCTGCTGGCGGTCTGGCTGGAGCGCGGCTGATGGGCGTGGATGAGTGCCTGCCCTGGCATATGGCCCCATGGCAGCAGTTATGGCAGCGTCATGCCGCTGGCCGCCTGCCGCATGCGCTGCTGCTGGCCGGGCCCGCTGGGCTGGGCAAGGGCGTGTTTGCCCGGCGCCTGATCCGGGCGCTGCTGTGTACGCAGGTCGATGCCGAGGGCAAGGCCTGTGGCCTGTGCCGGGGATGCCGGCTGGTGCAGGCGGGCAGTCATCCCGATGTCCAGGTGCTGCAGCCCGAGGAAGAGGGCAAGCCGATCAAGATCGATGCCGTGCGCGAACTATGTATCTTTCTCGGCTGCACGGCCCAGTATGGTGGCTACAAGGTCGCCCTGCTGGAACCGGCCGACCGCCTTAACGTCAATGCCGCTAACAGTCTGCTGAAGACCCTTGAGGAACCGCCGGGTAATAGTCTGCTGCTGTTGGTGAGCGATCGGCCGGCGCGCTTGCCGGCCACCGTGCGCAGCCGTTGCCAGCGCATCGATTTTGCGCCACCACCGCTGGCCAGTGCCCGTGACTGGCTGGCGCCACGAATCCCGGCCGCGATTGATCCGGTCGTGCTGCTGGCGATTGTCGGTGGGGCGCCGCTGGCAGCGCTGGCGCAAGCCAATGGCGCGCGCTGGGCGCGGCGGCGCACGCTGTTTGAAGCATACCGGCAGACGCTGGCGGGCAGCGCCGACCCGGTGTGCGTCGCCCAGGACTGGATGCAGGGCGACCTGAGCGAGAACCTGCGCTGGCTGATCGGTTGGCACCATGATCTGATTCGGCTTAAGATGATGAGTGATCCACCCCGCCTTGATAACCCCGATCTGCGCCCAGTACTACAGGAGTGGGCTAGGCAGCACGCATCGCGAACCCTGTTCGAGCGTCTCGACGCCGCCATGCGCCTGCGAGCCGTGTGCGCGACCACTCAGGTGAACGTCCAGATGCAGCTGGAAGCCTTTCTGGGGGGCGGTGGTGCACGCGACGATTTGCCCTAGCATCTGCAACTGGAACCACGCCCCCGGAGGTTGAACGACACACTATGGCGGCTCCACGTCAAGGCGTCATTTCCCTGGCCATTAAGGACAAGGTGATGCTGAACGCCAATTACATGCCCTTCATCAAAGGGGGCGGCATCTTCATTCCGACGGAAAAGACTTTCGAACTGGGCGACGAGGTGTTCCTGCTGCTGACGCTGCTGGAAGACCCGGAGCGTTTTGCCATTACCGGCAAGGTGGTGTGGATCAATCATCGCACCACGCCTGGTGGCCGACAGATGGGCGTGGGCATCCAGTTTTCCGGGGTCGAAGGCGCCAATCTGCAGAAGAAGATCGATGCGCTGCTGGCCGGCTACAACCGCAGCGACCAACTGACCAATACCATGTAGGGGCATTCTGGGCATGCTACTGGTCGATTCGCATTGTCATCTGGACCGCCTCGATCCGGGTCATCATGGCGGTGATCTGGCCGGCGTCCTGGATAGCGCCGCCGCTGCGGGCGTGACCCATCTGCTCAGCGTAGCCACCGATCTGGAAGGCTGGCCGGCGCTGGCCCGCTTGACCGAACCCTATCCGCAGGTGGCGCTGTCGGTGGGCGTGCATCCTGGCGAGACCGGGGGCCGCGCGCCGACCGTGGCCGAACTGGTCACCCTGGGCCGCGGGTCGCGGGTAGTGGCGATCGGCGAGACTGGGCTGGATTACCACTATGGCGCCGACAATGCTGCAGGCCAGCGCGACTGGTTCCGCATCCACATCGCCGCCGCGCGTGATCTGGGCAAGCCGCTGATCGTGCATACCCGCGAGGCCCGCGAGGATACCCTGCGTATTCTGGCCGAGGAAGGCGCGGCCGAGGTTGGAGGTGTGCTGCACTGCTTTACCGAGGACTGGGCGATGGCCGAGCGCGCGCTGGACCTGAATTTCCATATTTCCTTTTCCGGTATCGTCACCTTCCGCAGTGCCCGACAGATTCAGGACGTGGCGCGACGCCTGCCCGCTGAGCGTTTACTGGTGGAAACCGACGCGCCCTATCTGGCACCCGTGCCGCATCGCGGCAAGCCCAATCAGCCGGCCTGGGTGCGCGAGGTGGCAGCCTTTGTTGCGCAACTGCGTGGCGAAACCCTGGAACAGGTCGCAGCAGTCACCGCCGCGAATTACAGCCGGCTGTTTGGAGTGGCGCTGGATGTGGCCTGAATCATCCCTTGCGGACCTGCGTGAGCGGATTCGCCGTTGCCTGCATCCGCAGCACCCGCTTACGACCGGCGATGAGCTGAGCGGCGATCATGCTGTGGCCGGGTTGCAGGCCGAGGAACGGCCGCTGACGCCGGCGGCAGTCCTGGTGCCACTGGTGGCGCGCCCCGAGGGCTTCACCGTGCTGCTGACCCAGCGTACCGCGCATCTCGAACACCACGCCGGGCAGATCAGCTTTCCCGGTGGCCGCGCCGAGGCCGAGGATGCCAGCCCGGTGGATACCGCGCTGCGCGAGGCTGAGGAGGAAATCGGCCTGCAGCGCCGCCATATCACGGAAATTGCCGGCTTTCTCGACCTGTATCAGACCGTGACCGGCTTTCTGGTGACGCCCGTGGTGGCGTTCGTGGAACCACCGTTTGCATTGACCCTGGATGCCTTTGAAGTTGCCGAGGCATTTGAGGTGCCGCTGGCCTTTCTGCTCGACCACGACAACCACGAATATCGCAGCGTGCTCTATGAGGGCCAGCAGCGGCGCTATTACGCGATTCCCTATCAGGAGCGCTTTATCTGGGGGGCGACGGCAGCCATGCTGGTCGGCTTTGCCCGGCGCCTGCGCGGACCGCTAGCGGGTTGACGCAACCTCATCCACGCTCGGCGCATCGCTGGCCGCGCCGCGGTGGTGAACGAACTGGCGCAGCAGGAATTCCTCATCGCAGGGCGCCAGGTCAAAGCGCAGACTGGCCTGTTCGACTCGGTGCGCAGTACAGGATCCTGGCTGTTCGCTCAGCCACACAAACGCCCGGCGCAGCGTCTCACCTTCGGGAAGCAGGGGTTTCAGCATCGCGTTAACCTCCCAGCATGTAGAGCCCTGCACACGGCAGTGCAGGCAGAGCCGCCCGGCTCCGCAGCTGCCGGATGCGCCGTGTGGACAAGGCTGAATGCTTTGACCACACGACGGCTGCGCCGGTGCGCGTTCAGGCCAGCTTGCGATATTTGATGCGGTGCGGCTGATCAGCGTCCACACCCAGCCGGCGCTTGCGGTCGACCTCGTAATCGGCATAGTTACCCTCGAACCACACCACCTGTGAATCACCCTCGAAGGCGAGGATGTGGGTGGCGATGCGGTCGAGGAACCAGCGATCATGGGAAATGATCACCGCGCAGCCGGCGAAAGCCAGCAAGGCTTCTTCCAGCGCCCGCAGCGTTTCCACGTCGAGATCATTGGTCGGCTCGTCGAGCAGCAGCACGTTGCCGCCGCTGCGCAACAGCTTGGCCAGATGCACGCGGTTGCGTTCGCCGCCGGACAGATCCTTGATGAACTTCTGCTGATCCGGTCCCTTGAAGTTGAAGCGGCCAACGTAGGCGCGGGAACTGATCTGATAACTGCCTACGGTGATCAGATCGAGACCATCGGAGATTTCCTGCCAGACGGTTTTGCTGCCGTCGAGGGTATCGCGCGACTGATCGACGTGGGCCAGCTTGACGGTATCGCCGACCCGCAGCGTGCCGCCATCCGGCTGTTCCTGACCGACCAGCATGCGGAACAGGGTGGTTTTGCCGGCGCCGTTGGGACCGATGACGCCGACGATGCCGCCCTTGGGCAGGCGGAAGTCGAGGCCGTCGATCAGCAGCCGATCGCCAAAGCCCTTGCACAGGCCAGCCGATTCCACCACGAGTTCGCCCAGGCGCGGCCCCGGCGGAATATACAGTTCCTGGGTTTCGTTGCGCTTTTGGAATTCCTGCGATTCCAGTTCCTCGAAGCGGGCGACACGCGCCTTGCTCTTGGCGTGGCGACCCTTGGGATTGGCGCGCACCCATTCCAGTTCCGCCTTCATGGCCTTGGTGTGCGCGGTTTCCTGCTTCTCCTCGATCTCCAGACGCTTTTCCTTCTGTTCCAGCCACGAGGAGTAATTGCCTTCCCACGGAATACCGCGGCCCCGGTCCAGTTCCAGAATCCAGCCGGCGACATTGTCGAGGAAGTAGCGGTCATGGGTGACGGCGACCACGGTGCCTGGATAATCCTGCAGGAAGCGCTCCAGCCAGGCTACCGATTCGGCGTCGAGGTGATTGGTCGGCTCGTCGAGCAGCAGCATATCCGGCTTGGACAGCAGCAGGCGGCACAGGGCGACGCGGCGCTTTTCGCCACCGGACAACTGGGTCACGTCCGCATCCCAGGGTGGCAGGCGCAGGGCATCGGCGGCGACATCCAGGGTGCGGTCGAGGTTATGGCCGTCGGTGGCGTGCAGATAGGCTTCGAGGTCGGCTTGTTCGGCGGCCAGCTTGTCGAAATCGGCCTCGGGATCGGCATAGGCGGCGTAGACTTCGTCGAGCCGCGTCAGGGCGTTTTTGATCGGCGCGACCGCTTCTTCAACATTGCCGCGCACGTCCTTGCTGGGGTCGAGTTGTGGCTCCTGCGACAGGAAGCCGATATGGATGCCGGGTTGCGGACGGGCCTCGCCGAGAATATCGGTATCGACGCCGGCCATGATGCGCAGCAGGGTGGATTTGCCAGAGCCGTTCAGACCGAGTACGCCAATCTTGGCGCCGGGGAAGAACGAGAGGGAAATATCCTTGAGGATCTCGCGCTTGGGCGGGACAACCTTGCCCACGCGGTTCATGGTGTAGATGTATTGGGCCATCGATTTTGCAGTCGGGTGGTGGACGTGTTCGGGCGGCCAATCTACCCACTCGCCGCCATGCGGTAAAGAGATGCAATGAAAAACCCCGCTCCCGGGTGGAAACGGGGTTTGCCGATCATCCGCGCAACGGATTATTTCACGACCGGGGTATAGATAATGTCCAATTCTGCGCCTTCGCTGTTGAGGAAGCTGATCATCTGCCCCTGCATTTCGGCGGTGGCGGCGACGGACGCGACTGGACTGAGAATCGAGCTGTGGTCGCCCTCGGTGAAGCGGACGATGGCGCGCACGCCCTTGTCATCCCAGGTGGAACGGCTGACCGACTTCAGACCCATGGCGCTGGCCAGCGGCTCGGTGCCCGACAAGGGCGCATTCTCGACCGAGTTGGGCACGACCTGATCCGGTAGCGATTTGGCGCTGCCGACCACTTCGATCAGGTGAATCGGATGCAGGCTGGCTGCCGCCGCTGCGTAGTTGATCGGATCGCCAGCATCGACCACGGTTTGCGCTGCGGCCATGTAGGTTTCGTAGTCGGGCGTGCCTTTCTTGATACCTGCCGCCGCCAGTCCGGCCGCGATGCGTGGCCCAAAGGTGGCGGAACCATCGAGCAGCTTGGCAACACCGCCGCCGCCCATGCCCAAGGTCGCGCTGCTGACGCCATCCTCAAGGGCCAGGAAGGTGGTGCCGGTGATGGCGCCTAGCGAGTGGCCGACGAAGTGAATATGCCCCACATCCAGATCAGGCTTGCTGTCGCCGTTCAAATCCACCAGCGGCAGGCTCGCGACCAGTTGCCGCAGGTCAGTAGCGGCTTCACGCACGTTATCGCGGGTGGTCAGCAGGCTTTGCAGGTTGATGAAATAGGTTCCAGAGGTGTCGATGATGCCATCGGCGGGCGGCAGGCCGGTCTGGTTATTGACCAGATCCAGATCGAAGGTCCGCTCCAGCCCCTTCAGATAGAAGGGGTTGCTGGTATCGGTGATGCCGTGCAGGGGCAGGTCGATGGCTACGGCGGCATAGCCCTCGAAGGACAGCGCGTCGGCCAGCGCGAACAGGTTGCTGCGATTCTGGGTGATGCCATGCTGGAACACCACCACCGGCCAGCCATTGGCAGGTTTGCTGTGGCCGCTCTTGGTATTGGGCACGGTCATCAGCACCGGGATTTGCAGCGGGGCAGTGGCTGCCGGCAGCGGGTTGTAACGGGTGACTGCGCCACCGTTGGCGGTCTGCCAATAGCCGCTGGTGGGCTTGTCCTTGCTCAGATAATAGGGAATCGCCAGCGCGCCGGCATAGATGTCGGAAAAGCCGGGTAAATTGAACGAGGGCACGGCGGCAGTGGTCGCGCCGGTCGCCTTGACCGCCATGCCCAGCGGCTTGAGGGTCTTGTCCAGCGCCATGAAGGCATCATCGACCGACTGGGTCATGAAGGTCCAGCTCAGCACGATGCTGCTCTTGGCCACGCCCTGACTGGCCGCGGCGCTTTCCTGGTTATTGACCAGTTGCCGCAGTGGTTCCAGCGCTTTTGCCTGCGCATCGTTGACACCGGGAATCACGCTCTTGCCATTGTCATCGACCAGCGGCGTGGTCAGTTTGGTCAGGCTGTAGACCGGCGAGGGCAGGGCGCTGTAGCCGCCGCTGTCCTGAATGCCATCGGTCAGGGTCACCAGATAGCCGGTTTTGGGCGCCAGCGGCCGCAGCGGGTGAATGTTCAGAGTGGTCTGGTTGGGATCCTGCGGCAGCAGGTTGACGCTGTAATCGGTGCCGGCCTGCAGTTCGCGGGTCACACCAGTCACGGCG
>DAITNL010000050.1:0-2422 GCA_036834665.1 Candidatus Competibacteraceae bacterium
TGCAGGCGGGGGATGTGGTCTATCTATGTCCAGAGGGGGTGTATGCCCTGTTGCGAGGGGCGGCGGCGGGTTTTCTGGCGCCGGCTCTGGAGATGCCGGCGCAGTCGGGGTCGCCGGCACCGCTTGGTCGAGGAGAGCGTTGATGCCTGAATTACCCGAAGTGGAAACCGTGCGCCGCGGCTTGGCGCCGCATCTGCTTGGTCAGACCGTGACCGCCGTGGTGGTGCGCCAGCCGTGCCTGCGCTGGCCGGTAGCTACGGAATGGACCACGCGCCTGCCGGGCCAGATCCTCGAAGGCGTGGAGCGGCGCGCCAAATATCTGCTGCTGCACACCGGCGCCGGCATTGCCCTGTGCCATCTGGGCATGTCCGGGCGTTTGCGCATCCTGCCCGCAGAAACGCCGCTGCAGAAGCATGATCATGTCGATGTGCTATTGGGCAATGGGCAATGCCTGCGCTTTAACGACAGCCGCCGCTTTGGTGCTCTGCTGTGGAGCAGTGCCCCGGCCGGGCAGCATCCGCTGCTGCGCGAATTGGGGCCGGAGCCGCTTGGCGAGGATTTTTCCGCCGCTGATCTGCATGTCCGCTCCCGGGGACGCCGGGTTGCGGTGAAGGCATTCATCATGGATCAGCGCATCGTGGTCGGGGTCGGCAATATCTACGCCAGTGAAGCGCTGTTTGCCGCCGGCATTCATCCGCTGCGTCCGGCAGGCGCGCTGAGTATGGAGGAATACACGCGGCTGGTGGTGGCGATTCGTGCCGTACTTGAAGCGGCGATCCGGCAGGGTGGTACCACGCTGCGCGATTTTGTCGGTGGCGATGGCCAGAGTGGTTATTTTCAGCAGGAACTGCAGGTTTATGGTCGCGACCGGGAACCCTGCCGGCATTGTGGCGGGGCAATCCAGCGTTGCCGGATTGGTCAGCGAACCAGCTATTACTGTCCGCGCTGCCAGTCCTGAAGGGTGCGGCTCAGGGTGGAGTGACTGGTTTGGCGGTAGTTGCCGGTTCCGTAGCGGGTGAAACTGCCGGTGCGGGTGGAATTGTCGGAGTTGCTGGGGTTATTGCCGGGGGTGGCACCGTTTCCCGTGGTCGAACCGGTGGCGTGTAGAGGATCGCGACCAGCACCGTGCTGTCATCACCCATCGACTTGAGCAGGCTGGCCTTGGGCAGGCGTCCCTCGCGCAATTCCTGCAGGCCGGGATCATCCTTGAGACTGTCCAACAGCAGCTCGCGAATCTGCGCGAATCTGCGTGTGCTCGGTTCTTCCGCATCATAGCCGCTGGCCGCATGGCGAATATCTTCCCGGCTGGTGCTGTCCAGAGCATCCTGCCACGTCTGATCGTCGCCGGTCGCCAGGCCGATCAGGGCTTCACCGGCGCGCGCCGTGGCGATCTTGAGGGAGTCATCGCGCAGTTTGCGCTGCGCATTCGGGTCCGGGTGAACGCCGACCAGATTGACCGCATAGCCAACCAGGGTCAGCTCGCCGCTGGCGTTAACCACGATCAGACGATGACCGACCGGCGGAATCAGTCCGGCGCCGATTTCCGCCAGCAATTGCCGGGTGCCTTCCTTGATCGCGGTGGTTTCCATGACGCCGGCGGTGGGTCGGGTCAGGCGCATGGCAGTGGCTGGCGTGGTCACCAGGTGCACGAAGAGTGTGCGGCTGGCCGGGTCATGTTCAACCGCGTAGGCGACAAAACCTCGCTCCAGAATACGCAGCGCCTGCTCATGGCGCTGCTGTTCGTTATCCGCCAGATTGATCAGCGCCAGGCGGATGGCATCATTCTGCTCCAGACTGGCGGTTAGTTGTTGTCGGGCGCCCGGCGGCAGCGCGCGCAGGCAACGGCCTAGCCGCTCGCGGGCATCGGTCATCGCCTTCAGGCGACTTTCCTGCACGGTGCGGCGTGTCGCGACTGGATTGTCAGTGGCCGGATAGGTCGCTGTACCGGTCGCTACCCAACCCAGCTCGCCGCTGCCGTAGCGGATCACCTGGCAGCCGGCGGTACGCTTGCTGACTGCAGCGGCAATCGCATCCTGGGCGCGGCGGGCCTGCAGGACGGTTTGGCCGACAGTGGCATCCTGGAGGCTGCGCACCCGATCGGCTGCACGGCCCGAACGCACGGGCGCGCTGCGCTCCATCTGCAACGGCACCTCAAAATCGTCATTGCCGGGCTTGGCGCCGAGCGTCAGTGGCATGCCCAGTAACAGTCCGGCAAGCATCGACAGGAAAAGGTGCGCGCGCATCAGAGCAACTCCAGGTTGGATTCAGGTCGGCGAAGCCAGATCAGGATCACGTCCCAGTTGCGCCAACCGTTCCTTGGTACGCCGCAGCTGATCAATGGCCTGTCCGAGCTCGTCATCCCAGGCATTCTGTCCGGATGACAGGCGCATCTCACTGAGTTTGCGGCGGGTCACTTCCAGCT
>DAITNL010000050.1:2432-16808 GCA_036834665.1 Candidatus Competibacteraceae bacterium
CGGCCGACCATGGCCAGTTCAGTGGTGGTTGTTTTCAGGCGCGCGGCAATGATCCGGGCGATAAATCGATACAGAGTCGCATAACAGGCCGGCTGTTCCGCCTCGGGCAGCTTTTGCAGGAAAACCGGGCTGAATTCCAGGCACAGGACCGGCTCGGCCGCGAACACCGAAGCGCTACGCGTTTCGTCGCCGAGCACCGATAGCTCGCCAAACACATCACCGGGCTGGGTGAGCATGGCCACTACGCTCTTGTATTTGACTACGCGTACCCGGCCCTTGAGCAGGATGTAGAGGCGGTCCCCGAAACCGCCTTCCGGCAGGATCAGTTCATCGACCTCGTAGCTGAGTAGACGGCTGGCGTTGAGCAGTTCCCGCAGGTGTGTATCGTCCAGGCTTTGCAGGAAAGGCAATTGCCTGAAGCGCTCGCGCATGTCGAGCAGAGCGGGTCCGCTTTTATGGATGTGCATGGCAGGGATGTCCTTTGGCAAAACAGCCAAGTGGAGGACAGCGGTTGTCGCTAGGGGGTGTAGCCAGGAATCTGGCGCAGATCAACGGTATCGATTTGCTCCGGTGGCAGATGCTGGCGGGCATAGTCTAGCCATAGATCGTTGCGGATAAAGAGATCAAACAGGTCCGGGTCGATGTGCCGCTTTTCCGCCATCTGCCCGAGTATCTGCAGAACTTCGCTGATCGGTTTGCCCGGTTTATAAGGCCGGTCGCGAGCGGTCAGCGCCTCGAAGATATCGGCCAAACCGATGATGCGCGCCGGCAGCGGTAGATTCGAGGCGTCCAGGCCGCGATGGTAACCGCTGCCGTCGAGCTTTTCGTGGTGACAGGCGGCGTATTCGGGCACATTGCGCAGATTGCGCGGCCATGGCAGCGAATTCAGCAGGCGTAAGGTCAGGACCACATGTTCCTCGATGATGCGGCGTTCCTCCGGGTTGAGCGTGCCGCGCTCGATGCACAGATTGGCGATCTCATCGGCGTCGAGCAGGTCGCGCTCCTGACCGTCGGGACCGGTCCAGCGCCGCCGGGCGATTTGCACAATGCGTTGCTGCGCGGCGCTGTTCAGGGTTTCACCGCCGATATTGCAGTGGCGCAGGTGCTCGCGCTCCTCATCCAGGGTTGCCAGGGTGTCGCGATAACGCTGTTCCAGCACCGGCAATGCCGCGTGGTCGCCGCGCGCGCTGGCGGCCAGGGTTTCACGCAGCCAGGCGATTTCGGCATCGCGCTTGAGCACCTCGAAACGGGTGTCGAGCAGGTGAATGCGATCGAACAGGGTTTCCAACTTGGTGGATTTATCCACCAGGTGAACCGGGGTGACGATCTTGCCGCAGTCATGTAACAGGCCGGCAATCTTGATTTCATACAGTTCGGCATCGCTGGGCTGGAACTGGGCCAGTGGGCCATGCGCACAATTCCGCGCCGCCTCGGCGATCATCATGGTCAATGCCGGCACGCGCTGGCAGTGCCCGCCGGTGTGTGCTGACTTGTGATCGATGGCGATGTTGATCATCTCGATCAGCCCCTCGAACAACTGCTGCAACTGCAGAATCAGCCGCTGATTGGTCAGGGCGATGGCGGCCTGCGAGGCGAGCGATTCGGCCAGTTGCCGGTCGGCGGCGGAAAAATGGCGCAACTGACCGCTGTCCGGATCCAGGGCATTGATCAACTGGAACACGCCGATGATCCGTCCGGTGTGATCCTTCATGGGTACGGTCAGGAAGGCGTGCGAATGATAGCCGGTGCGCTGGTCGAAGCGGCGGGTGCCGGAGAAGTCAAAATGCGACTCGCTATAGGCGTCGTCGATTACCACCGTGGTGTCGTGGAGCACGGCATAGGTGACCACCATGCTGGTGTTGGGCTGGCCGGCGGCGTCATAGAGCGGGATCGGTGGAAAGGGGATCGCGTTGCCGGAGGCGCCGCCCATGCGCAGCTGCAGCGACCGGTTCTGTAGCACGACAAAGTGCAGCTCGCAGGTATCCTCGTCGAGACGATAGAGGGTGCCGCCATCCACGCTGATCAGGCTTATCGCGGTTTCAAGAAGTACTTCCATCAGCTTGGGCGTATCGCGTTCCCGGGAGAGGGCGATGCCGATCCGATTGAGCTGTTCAAGACACTGCGGCAGATCCCTGGAGTGAGAGGCGGGCATGGCGATTCTGGCTCCGGGCGAAAAGTGTTGAATTGAATTTCGGTATTATATGCCGGTCGCACGATCACCGCGCTGAATCGCTCAGGCGGGCGGCGCATCGGCCGGCCCGCGGCAACGCGTGGTTTAACCAGTGCAGTGACATTAACCCAGCATGCAGAACGCCGTGGCCCGGAACTGGATTAGACGGGTGCCCCGGCGGAAGGAGAACCGGGCTTGAAAAGTGATGCAGTCATCGAACTGCGCAACGTCAGCAAGGCCTACGAGCGCCATACGGTGTTGCGCAACATCAACCTGCAGGTCCGGGCCGGCGAATTCCTGACGCTGCTGGGGCCGTCGGGATGTGGCAAAACTACGATTCTGCGCCTGCTGGCCGGCTTCGAGCAGGCCGATAGCGGCGAGATTCTGATCGCTGGCCGCGATATGCGTGCCCTGCCGCCCGAGCAGCGCCATATCAATACCGTGTTTCAAAGCTATGCCCTGTTTCCGCACCTGACCGTGTTTGAGAACGTCGCCTTTGGGCCGCGCCTGCAGGGGGTGCGTGGCGCCGATTTGCAGGAGCGGGTGCTGGAGGCGCTGCGCATGGTCAAGCTGGAGGACTACAGCGCCCGTCGTCCCGGCCAACTGTCCGGCGGCCAGCAGCAGCGGGTGGCGATAGCCCGTGCGGTGGTGAATCGGCCGCTGGTGTTGCTGCTCGACGAACCACTGAGCGCCCTGGATTACAAGCTGCGCAAGGCGATGCAGATTGAGCTCAAGCAGTTGCAGCGCCGCCTGGGTATCACCTTCATTTTCGTTACCCACGATCAGGAAGAGGCGCTCTCCATGTCCGACCGGGTAGCCGTGATGAACGCCGGTCGCATCGAACAGCTTGGTACTCCACGGCAGATCTACGAAGCACCGGAGAACCTGTTTGTTGCTCGCTTCGTCGGTGAAATCAATACCCTGTTCGGACGGGTGGTGGCGGTCGATCCGCCCTATTACGACATCTGCGTGCATGAGCGGATTGCGCGGCTGAAGTCGAAACTCGTCTTTGCCAGCGGTGACCGGGTCAACATCCTGATTCGCCCCGAAGATCTGCGTATCTGGCGCGAGCACGAGGGCAGCGATGAGGAGCGGGCGACCCTGTTTCCCGCTGCGGTCGAGGAGGTGGTCTACAAGGGCAGCACCGTTGACCTGATCATTCGCCTCGACAATGGTGACCGGCTGTCGACCACACAGTTTTTCAACGAGGACGATCAGGCCATTATCAACCTGGATTTTCAGTCCGGCGAGCGGGTATTCGTTGACTGGGTGCATGACTGGGAGGTGATCCTGCCCCATGAAGACTAGAGAACCGTTCAAATGGGTGGCCGTTGGCACGATCTGGACCTGGCTGGCGCTGTTTGCCCTGTTGCCTAACGCCATGGTGCTGGTCGCTAGTGTTCTGGAACGCGGCCAGGATCAGTTCTTCGCCTTCGCCTTCAGCCTGGCCAGCTATCGCCGGCTGTTCGATCCGCTGTATCTAAGCGTGCTGCTGGATTCGCTGTATCTGGCGGCGCTGACCACGATGTTGTGCCTGCTGATCGGCTATCCCTTCGCTTATCTGCTGGCGCAGGTACCGGCGCGCCGGCGGGCCCTGTTATTGCTGCTGGTGATCATTCCGTTCTGGACCAGCTCGCTGGTGCGTACCTATGCCATGGTGATCCTGCTCAAGACTAACGGCCTGATCAATCAGCTGCTGTTGGGTCTGGGCTGGATCAGCGAACCGCTGGAACTGCTTTACACCACGCCGGCGGTGATTGCCGGCATGTGCTACGCGCTGCTACCGTTCATGATCTTGCCGCTGTACGCGGCGCTGGAAAAGCTCGACCGGCGCCTGATCGAAGCGGCCCATGATCTGGGCGCCGGCCGGGTGATGATCTTCCGCCGCGTCATCATCCCGCTGACCCTGCCGGGCATCATCGCCGGCAGCATGTTGACCTTTCTGCCGGCGCTGGGCATGTTCTACGTGGCTGATCTGCTGGGTGGCGCCAAGACCATGCTGGTGGGCAATCTGATTCGCGACCAGTTCCTGGCGGCGCGCGACTGGCCGTTTGGGTCCGCAGCCAGTGCCATGCTGACCGGGCTGATGGCGCTGCTGCTGTGGGCCTATTACCAGAGCTCGCGGCGCGCCAACCGGGGAGCGCTGCTATGAGCGTGAAGCGCGCCGCGCGCATCGCCTACCTGCTGCTGATTTACGGCTTCCTGTATCTGCCGATCCTGGTGCTGGTGATCTATTCCTTCAACGACTCCAAATACTCGCTGGAATGGCGCGGCCTGACCTGGGACTGGTATCAGGCGCTGCTGGATGATCCGGATCTGTGGCAGGTAGCCCTGAATTCGGCGCTGATTGCTACGCTGTCGGCAACGGTGGCGACCGTCATCGGCACCATGGCCGCGGTGGCGCTGTATCGCTACCGCTTCTTTGGCAAGACGCTGCTCAATGGTCTGGTTTTCGTGCTGATGCTGACCCCGGATATCGTCATGGGCATCGCGCTGTTGATCCTGTTCACCAGCCTGAGCCTGCCGCTGGGCTTCTGGACGCTGTTGCTGGCCCATGTCACCTTCAACATTCCGTTCGTGGTGGTGAGTGTGCTCAGCCGCATCAGCGGTTTCGACCGCCATTTGATCGAGGCCGCCAAGGATCTCGGTGCCAGTGAATTCCAGACCTTTCGCCGGGTGCTGTTGCCGATGCTGGCGCCGGCGGTGCTGGCGGGCTGGCTGCTGAGTTTCACCCTGTCGATGGATGATGTGATGGTCAGTTTCTTTGTCACCGGGCCGAACTTTGAAATTTTGCCGCTGAAGATTTATTCCATGGTGCGCCTGGGTGTGACCCCGGAGATCAACGCGCTGTGCACCCTGATGCTCGGTGTTACCCTGAGCATGGTGCTGGTGGCGCAGGCGCTGTTGCGTGACCGTGGCACCTGAACAGCGGCGCTGACCATGAACCGCGCCACGCTGATCAAGAGTCTGCTGCGTCTGGCGGCAGGGCTGCCGCTGCTGCTGAATCATGCCCTGGGTGCGGCGCTGGGCTGGCTGCTGTGGCGCTTGCCCAATGACGCGCGGCGCGTAGCTGAGCGTAATCTGGGCCTGGCCTTTGCTGATTGGCCAGTCGCAGCCCGGGCGGCGCTGCTGCGTCGTAACCTGATCGAGACCGGCAAGCTGTTTCTGGAGCTGGGACCGCTGTGGCTGTGGCCGGGCGCGCGGGTGCTGGCTCTGGTCCGGGGTCCTGTGGCTGGCGAGGAGGCCTTGGCTGCGGCGGTGCGCGCGCGGCGCGGCGCGATCCTGCTCACGCCGCATTTGGGCGCCTGGGAAATGGCCGGACTGTACTACTCCAGTCGCCATCCACTGACCATTCTCTACCGGCCCAGTCGCCTGGGGCTGGATGCGCTGAGCATCCAGGGCCGTGGCCGCCTCGGTGGTCAGGTGGTTGCTACTGATGCCCGCGGCGTGCGCAGTTTGCTGACGGCGCTGCGTCAGGGCGAGGTGCTCGGCATTCTGCCCGATCAGGATCCCGGCGAAGAGGGCGGTGTATTCGCACCGTTTTTTGGCATCGCCGCCAGTACCATGACTCTGGTGTCGCGGCTGGCGCTTAAGACTGGCGCGCCGGTGTTCCTGACCTGGGCGGAACGCCTGCCGCGTGGCCGGGGTTACGCGCTGCATCTGCGTGAACTGCCCGAGGTGAGCATGGCGGCGACGCTGGAAGATTCGGTCGCGGCGCTGAACCGGGGCGTGGAAGCAGCGGTGCGCAGCCTGCCGGATCAGTACCTGTGGGCCTACAAGCGTTTCAAGACGCGCCCACCTGGCCTGCCTAAACTGTACTGAACTACGGGTCGCCGACCCGGTTTGCCATCATTCCCAGGAGTCCTTGCCATGCTTGCCAAGCCGTCCCTGCCCTGTCTGTTTCTCCTCGCCACTGGCCTGAGTCTGAGTGCCGGTCCAGTCGCCGCTGATGGGCCAATCGTGATCAGCACCGGCAAGAGCGGTGGTGGCTACAACACCATTGGCGAGCGCCTGAAAAGCGTGCTGGCTGAACAGGATCAGGCGGTGCAGGTGCTGACCAGTGCCGGTTCGGTCGAAAACCTCACCCGCCTGGATGATGCCAAAAGTCCGGTGAGCGTGGGCTTGACCCAGGCCGACGCCCTGAAAGCCTATCTCAAGGAGCATCCTGATTTCGCCGGCAAGCTGATTACGCTCGGCGAGATTGGCAAGGAATGCGTGTTCATCGTCACCGGCAAGGACAGTGACATTCACAGCGACACTGACTTGCAGGCACCGTCCAAGGGCCGGCTGATTGCGGTGCAATCGCCCAACAGCGGCGTGGCAGTAACCTGGCAATACATGACCGTACTGGAGCCGGCGTTCAAGAACACCGCGCCGGCCTTTGTCGATGGCGCTGAGGCGCTGCTGCAGATCAAGAACGCGGGCAAGACCAGCGAGGTTCAGGCGGTGATGGTGGTGCAAAAACCGATGGCCAAGTCCACTGAAATGCAGGTGGTGCTGGACAATCCCAAGGATTTTCGCCTGGTGCCGGTCAAGGATTGGGATCTGAACGATACCTTGCCCGATGGCAGCGCGGTGTACAGCTTTGAGAGCGTGACCGTGGCCGAGAAGAAATGGGGTTTTGACACTGCCGTGGATACGATCTGCACCCGTGGTCTGATGCTGGCCAACAAGGACAAACTGAGTGCCGACCAGCGCGGTCGTCTGTCCAAGGTCATGCTGCTGGCTGCCAGCCGGGTGATCGGCGAGACCGGTCAGTAGACGGGTTCGGGTTGCGGAGCAGCGAGCGCTACTGAACATGCCGCATAGCATCACCCTGATTACCACGATTGCCGTCAGCCTGGGCCTGGCCCTGATCATGGGGCTGATCGCCGCGCGCCTGAAGTTGCCGGCGCTGGTCGGCTATCTGATGGCCGGCGTGCTGATCGGCCCAGCTACGCCCGGCTTCGTCGCGGATGTCGAGCTGTCCGGCCAGTTGGCCGAAATCGGCATCATGCTGCTGATGTTTGGCGTTGGCCTGCATTTTTCGCTCGATGATCTGCTGGCGGTGCGCCGCATTGCCCTGCCGGGCGCGATTGCCCAGATGGGCGTGGCGACCGTGCTTGGTCTGGGCGTCGCCCTGGGCTGGGGCTGGAGTTTCGGCGCCGGGCTGGTGCTGGGGTTGGCGCTGTCGGTGGCCAGTACGGTGGTGCTGCTGCGGGCGTTGGAACAGAGGGGCATCCTGCAGACGGTGAATGGTCAGATCGCGGTCGGCTGGCTGGTGGTCGAGGATCTGGCGATGGTGCTGGTGCTGGTGGTATTGCCGCCGCTGTCAGACTGGCTGAAGGGGGGTACACCGGCGGATCCCGATGCTTCGGGTCATCTGGCCGGGGTGTTGCTGATAACCCTCGGCTGGATCTCGCTGTTCATCGCGCTGATGCTGTTCGTCGGGCGACGCATCCTGCCTTGGCTGCTCTGGCAGGTGGCCGGCACCGGTTCCCGCGAGCTGTTCACGCTGGCCGTGGTTGCGGCGGCGGTGGGCATCGCCTACGGTTCGGCGGAACTGTTCGGGGTCTCGTTTGCGCTGGGGGCGTTCTTCGCGGGCATGGTGTTGCGTGAGTCGCCGCTGAGCCATCGCGCGGCGCAGGAGTCATTGCCGCTGCGGGATGCGTTTTCGGTGCTGTTCTTCGTGTCGGTGGGCATGCTGTTCGATCCCTGGGTAGTGCTGCAGCAGCCGCTACAGGTCTTGGCGGTGATCGCGATTATCATCATCGGCAAGTCACTGGCCGCGTTCCTGCTGGTGCTGGTGCTGCGCTATCCGCTGAATACGGCGCTCACCGTCGCGGCCAGTCTGGCGCAGATTGGTGAATTCTCGTTCATCCTCGCTGGCTTGGGGGTGACGCTGGGCATTCTGCCGCGTGAGGGGCAGAACCTGATCCTGGCCGGGGCTATCCTGTCGATTGCCCTTAATCCGCTGCTGTTTCGTCTGATTGAACCGGTGCAAGCCTGGATTCGCGCCCGGTCCCGGCTGGCCCGTGAACTGGAACGCGCGGCCGATCCGCTCGCGGAACTGCCGATGACAGTCGAATCTGGCCAGGTGACCGGCCATGTGCTGCTGGTCGGCTATGGCCGCGTCGGTCAGCGCATTGGCGCGGCGCTGGCGGCGCAGGGCCTGCGGATGGTGGTGGCTGAGCAGAATCGCGACCGGGTGGCGCAACTGCGTGAAGGCGGCGTCCATGCCGTGGTCGGCGATGCGACGACGCCTGCCGTGCTGATTCAGGCGCATGTGGCGCGGGCCGCGCTGCTGGTGATTGCGACGCCGGATACAGCGCGTGCGCGGCGGATGATCGAAATCGCCCGCCTGCTCAATCCGGCAATCAAAATCCTGGTGCGCGCCCACAGCGAGGAGGAGGCAATCCTGCTCGGCAAGGAGTGCGCGGTAACCGTGTTCCTGAGCAAACAGGAGCTGGCGCTGAGCATGATCCGCGGCGTGCTGGAAAGCCTTGCCAAACCGGGCGGGTGATTCAGCGCAGTGTGTCGATGCAGTGCAGCAGCCTTGCCAGCACACCGCGCTGCTGTTCGACCAGGTCGCGGCCGCGCTGGCCACAGTGCCGCGCCTGCTCAGGATCGGCCAGCAGTCGCGCCACCCGTGCTGCCAGTTCCGCCGCATCGGCGATCTGCCAGGCGGCCTGTCCCGCCAAAAGTCGCGCCCCGGCTTCGCTGAAATTGAACATATGCGGCCCAAACAGCACCGGCAGCCCGAGCAGCGCCGGCTCCAGCACATTATGGCCGCCGGTCGGCACCAGGCTGCCACCGACGAAGGCCAGATCAGCGGCGGCATAGAACAGCAGCAGTTCACCCATGCTGTCGCCGAGAAACACCGCTGTATCTGCTGCGCAGGGGCGCTGTTCGCTGCGCCGGATCACGCGGAAACCGCGTTGCTGGCACAGCGCCGCCACATGATCGAAGCGCTCCGGGTGACGCGGCACCAGCAGCAGTAGCAGCTCCGGCCATTGAGCGCGCAGCGTAGCGAAGGCATCCAGAACCGGCTCATCTTCGCCGGCATGGGTGCTGGCGGCAATCCACACCGGCCGCGGTCCGCCCAACAGCGCGCCGCGCAGCGCCTGACCCCGTTGCGGCAGATCGGCAGGTAATTGCAGGTCGTACTTGAGGTTGCCGGTGACCTGGACCCGGGGCGCGCCGAGTGCCCGAAAGCGCGCGGCATCGGCTTCGGCCTGTGCGGCGATCAAGGTCACATCACGCAGCAGGGCGGCGCTCAGGCGGCGAATCCGCGCATAACCGCGTGCCGAACGTTCTGAAAGCCGGGCATTGGCAATGAGCACCGGAATGCCGGCGCGGGCGCACTGCCGCAGCAGGTTGGGCCACAGCTCGGTTTCCATAATGATCGCCTGCCGTGGCCGGGCCCGGCGCAGGAAGCGCGCCACCGCTCCGGGCAGATCATAGGGCGCGTAGACGTGCTGCACCCGCTCCCCCAGCGCCGCATGCACCTGCCGCGAGCCGGTCAGCGTGGTGGTGGTCACCAACACGGGCTGGTCGGGATAGCGCTGCAGCAGGGCTTCGATCAGCGGCAGCGCGGCGCGTACCTCGCCGACCGAAACCGCGTGAATCCACAAACTGCCCGGTGGCAGCGGTGCAATCCAGCCCAGCCGCTCACGCCAGCGCTGCCGATGCCCCGCATCGCGCCGGCCACGCCAGTACAGCCGCAGCAGCGCCAGCGGCAGCAGCAGATAGAGCAGGGCGGTGTAGAGCAGGCGCACGACGGCTTCAGCCACCGCCCGGCACTTCCCGGGTCCACAGCAGGGTCGCGCCAATCACCGCCGCCGGCATCACCAGGAAATTCAGCAACGGCACCAGGGTGAGCAGCAGGGTCATGCCACCAAAGCCCAGCGCCAGCGGCCAATGCTGGCGCAGCAGCCGGCGCTGCTGGCGTGGCGTCAGACCGCGATTGCCCAGCGAATAATCAGCATATTCCAAGGCCAGCATCCAGGCGCTGAACAGGGCCCACAGCAGTGGTGTGGCGATATTCAGCACCGGCACGAAAGACAGCAGCAGCAGCGGAACCATCCAGCCGACGAAATACAGCAGCTTGTTCAGTTCCGCCAGCGGGCTGAGCAGCAGCGCCTTCCAGTCGATCGGTGCAACCGGTGGCGGGGCGGTCTGAGGTGCCTCCAGCCGTGCCACCCGCTCGGCCAGCAGACTGTTGAACGGCGCGCCGATCAGATTCGCCACCACGGTGAAGGTGTAGAACACCACCACCAGCGCGCCGAGGATGAAGATCAGCCACAACAGGCCGTGCAGCCAGGCCAGCCAGGCCGGCAGCCAGCCCTGCACGATCTGGTCAAGACGCGCGAACTGGTTGCTGCTCCACCAGATGCCGGCGCTAAACAGCAGAGTGTTGATCAACAGAGGAGCGAGCACGAAACCGCGCAGCTCGGCGCGGTTCAGTGAGCGCAGGCCGCTTATCAGATAGCCGGCGCCGCGAAGGAGGGAAGAGCTCATGGAAGGCACTCATAGGCAAGGCCCGCACGGGCGGTGGGCATGCTGGGTGAAAAGGCTTTCATTTCAAAACGCGGCGATCTACGTTACTATTTTGGACTACATTAAACAGGCGGCTACTGGGCCGCGTGTCATTATAAAACAAGACCCGTCGCCGCGGCGCCGGCCGGTGGATCGGTTCTCCGAATCACCGTTTGCCGTCGGGTTCGTGGCCTAGGTGTCACCCCGGAACATGGCGATTTTCAACGCTCGCGCAACCACCATCAGCCGCATGTTGCCACTCAGTCTTGCACGTGTCCCTCGGTCGGGGGTTGTGCCCGCCGCCGCGTGTTTGCGTACCTATCTTCCTTGTACAACGCTTCGGTGCCGCGCCCTGTTTGGCGGGCCGGAGTTTTCTCTACCACTCTCGTGTGTTATCACCAACGTCAAAGGAGCATAAGCATGAAACAACCCGTCCGCGTCGTGATCACCGGTGCCGCTGGCAACATCGGCTATGCCATGGCCTTCCGGATCGCCTCGGGCAGCATGCTGGGTCCCGATCAGCCGGTGATCCTGCAGCTCTTGGAAATCACCCCGGCGCTGCAGGCTCTGCAGGGCGTGGTGATGGAATTGAATGACTGCGCGTTCCCGCTGCTGGCCGGCGTGATCGCTACCGACGATCTGAAGACTGCCTTCACCGATGCCAACTTCGCCATGCTGGTCGGCGCCCGTCCGCGCGGCCCCGGCATGGAGCGCAAGGATCTGCTGACGGCCAACGGCGCCATCTTTGGGCCGCAGGGCAAGGCGATCAATGACTACGCCGCCCGCGACGTGCGCGTGCTGGTGGTCGGCAACCCGGCCAACACCAACGCCCTGATCGCCGCTGCCAGCGCGCCTTCTCTCAGCCCGCGCCAGTTCCACGCCATGACCCGGCTGGATCACAACCGCGCCCTGAGCCAGCTGGCCGAAAAGACCGGCAGCCATGTCAACGACATCAAGAAGATGACCATCTGGGGCAATCACTCCTCGACCCAGTACCCGGACCTCAGCCAGTGCACCGTCAAGGGCCAGGCGGCGACCGCGCTGGTCGATCAGGACTGGTACCGTGGCACCTTCATCCCCGACGTGCAGCAGCGCGGTGCGGCGATCATCAAGGCCCGTGGCGCCTCCTCGGCGGCTTCGGCGGCCTCCTCGGCGATCGACCACATGCGTGACTGGGCGCTGGGCACTGCGGAAGGTGACTGGGTCAGCATGGCCGTGCCGGCCGATGGTTCCTACGGCATTGGCGAAGGCGTGATCTACTCTTATCCGTGCGTCTGCAAGAACGGTGACTACGAGATCGTCCAGGGTCTGCCGGTTGACGAGTACAGCCGTGAGAAGATGCTGGCCACCGAGCAGGAGCTGCGCGAAGAACGCGCCAGCATCGCCGAACTTCTCAAGTAGAGCAGGTTCGCGCCCGCCGTCCTCCCTACGCGGCGGGGGCGGCCGGCGCGCGCTGCCGGGTCAGTCGCTGCATGTTCAACGCTTCACCAGTCTCGCGACGATGCCCGCAACGATCATAAGCCGCCATTTCAAACCGCTGAGCCGGAGGACCCGCATGAGCAGTTACGAAGAATTCCATCGCTGGTCGATTGAAGACCCGAATGGCTTCTGGGGTGAGCAAGCCAAGCTGATTTACTGGAACAAGCCGCCACAGCAAGTGCTGGAGTATGACAATCCGCCGTTTCGGCAGTGGTTTGTAGGTGGTGAAACCAACCTCTGCTACAACGCCGTCGACCGTCACCTCGCCGAACGCGCCGATCAGCCGGCCGTGATCTATATCTCGACCGAGACCGAGGAAACCCTGACCTACACCTATGCCGAACTGTACCGCGAAGTGAACCGCTTCGCCGCAGTGATGCAGGCGCAGGGCTTGCAGAAGGGCGATCGGGTGATCATCTACATGCCGATGATCGCCGAAGCCCTGTTCGCGATGCTGGCCTGCGTCCGGCTGGGCGCGATCCACTCGGTGGTGTTTGGCGGTTTTGCCGCCTACAACCTGGCGGTGCGCATCGACGATGCCAAGCCCAAGCTGATGATCACCGCTGATGCCGGCATGCGCAACGGCAAGCCGGTGCCCTACAAGCATCTGGTCGATGAATCCTGCAGCCTGGCCAAGTGTCCGCCGGAGAAGGTGATCATCGTCAACCGTGGCCTGGCCCAGGGCATGCCGATCACGGAGGGCCGCGACCTCGACTACGCCACCCTGCGCGCCCAGTACATGGATGCCGAGGTGCCGGTGGTCTGGCTGGAATCCAACGAGCCCAGCTACATTCTCTACACCTCGGGCACCACCGGCATTCCCAAGGGCGTGCAGCGCGACACCGGTGGCTACACCGTGGCGCTGGCCTCGACCATGAAGTATCTGTACGCGCTCAAGCCGGGCGAATCGATGTTCACCACCTCCGACATCGGCTGGGTGGTTGGCCATTCCTACATCGTCTACGGGCCGCTGATCAACGGCTCGACCACCATCGTCTACGAGGGTCTGCCGACCCGGCCCGACGCAGGCATCTGGTGGAAGATCGTCCAGGATTATCAGGTGCGCTCGATGTTCTCCTCGCCGACTGCGGTGCGGGTGCTCAAGTCGCAGGATCCCAAGTACATGAAGATGTACGACCTGTCCTGCCTGCGCTATCTGTTCCTGGCTGGCGAACCGCTTGATGAGCCGACCTCGCGCTGGATCACCGACGCGCTGCAGATTCCAGTGGTCGATCACTACTGGCAGACCGAAACCGGCTGGGCGATGCTCACCTATTTGCCGGCGGTGGACCTGAAGCCGAACCGCTTTGGTTCGCCGGGCTTCCCCAACTACGGCTACAACATCCGCGTCATCAACGAGTCCACCGGTCAGGATACTGAGGCCAATGAGAAGGGCGTGTTGGTCGTAGTGCCGCCACTGCCGCCGGGCAACCTGTCCACGGTGTGGGGCGACGACAAACGCTTCGTCAAGAGCTACTTCTCCAGCTTCAAGGATCTGCTCTATAGCTCGTCCGACTGGGCGGTGCGCGATGAGGATGGCTACTACTTCATTCTCGGCCGCACCGACGACGTGATCAACGTCGCTGGCCATCGTCTTGGCACGCGCGAGATCGAAGAGGCGGTACAGGCCCATCCGGCGGTCGCGGAAGTAGCGGTGATCGGTGTCGCCGACAAGCTCAAGGGTCAGGTGCCGGTGGGCTTCTGCCGCCTCAAGGATCCGACCCTGATCAACGAGGCCGGCGCCGAGGAACGGCTGGAGAAGGAAGTGATCAACAAGGTGCAGGAACTGCTCGGCCCGGTGGCCAAGCCGCACAAGATCCACTTCGTCACCGCCCTGCCCAAGACCCGCTCCGGTAAGCTGCTGCGGCGTTCGATCCAGGCGCTGGCCGAGGGTCGTGATCCGGGCGATCTGTCCACTCTGGACGATCCGAACTCGCTGGAGGAAGTGCGCCGCGCGGTCGAGACGCACTAAACCCGTTCACGTCGCCGGGTGCATCGCCCGGCGGCACAACGGTTGATTGATCCATGAAAAAGCCCCTTTCCCAGGCGGAAAGGGGCTTTTTTCACAGGCCGGCCTGTTATCCGATATGGCCGGACACAAGCGAAATACCCTTCCCAATGACGCGGGAAGGGTGGGGCAGGGCAATTACAGCGCCTTGGCCCGCTCGCGCAGGATGAACTTCTGCATCTTGCCGGTCGAGGTCTTGGGC
>DAITNL010000051.1:0-16606 GCA_036834665.1 Candidatus Competibacteraceae bacterium
CCCGCCGTGCTGCCCAAGCCGAGGCCGCCCAGAAAGCTGCCCAGGCCGAAGCCGCCCGCGCCCGGCCTCCCGAGCGTCCGCCCGCGCCCGCGCCCGCGACAGAAGCACCCGCCCGGCCCAGTCCCGGTGGTGGCACTATCGCCGGTCGTTTCGCCCTGCAGGAAAACGCCTACGCGGTGCGTGATCAATACCGCAGCCAGAACATCCGCGCCTCGGTCGAGCAGGTCAATACCGGCGGCCGGCCGATGTATCAGGTGCGAATTTGGCGCTAGAACGGCCAGCCGCATTTCTGGCCATCGGTGATTCTGCTAACATCCAGTTCCCTGAACCACCACCGGAAATAGCCAGGTACTGGGCATGGCGGACATGAGCGAGCGGTTCGACCTTAACCGTGGTAATGCATGAACTGGGCTGACTATCTGATCGTGGCGCTTGTGGCGCTATCCATGCTGATTGGGCTATGGCGCGGCCTGCTGCGCGAAGTCATTTCGCTGGCGACCTGGATCGCCGCCTTCGTCATCGCCATGCTGTTCGCCAATGATGCGGCCGCGCATCTCGCCGCCGCCATCGACATCCCGTCGCTACGCCTTGCTGCTGCGTTCGGCGGCCTGTTCCTGGTGACCCTGCTGATCGGTGGGCTGATCGGCATCCTGGCCGGGCGGCTGGTACATTACACGGGGCTGATCGGCACTGACCGCTTTCTCGGCGCTCTGTTTGGCCTGATGCGTGGCGCCGCAGTCGTCACCGCACTGGTCCTGGCAGCCGGCCTGACGCCCCTGCCCCAGGATCCGTGGTGGCAGCAGTCACCGCTGCTGCGCCAATTTCAACAAGGCGCGATCTGGCTACGGGATTTCCTGCCGCCGGATCTGGCGCAGAACATTCGTTTTCCTTGAGGCGCTTTCCACTGACGGCAGTAGCGGCCGTCCTGGCTGGGGTGGATACACATGTGCGGAATCATCGGTATCGCGGGGCGTAATCCAGTCAACCAGAGCCTGTTCGATGGCCTGACGGTGCTACAGCATCGCGGTCAGGACGCGGCAGGCATCGTAACCTGCGACGAGAGTCGCCTGTTCCTGCGCAAGGACAACGGCCTGGTCCGTGACGTCATCCGCACCCGGCATATGCGCAATCTGCACGGCAACCTCGGTATCGGCCACGTCCGTTACCCGACCGCCGGCAGTTCCGATTCCGCCGAGGCGCAGCCGTTCTATGTCAACTCACCCTTTGGCATCACCCTGGCCCATAACGGTAACCTGACCAACGCCACCGAGCTCAAGAAAGAACTGTTCCACTCCGACCTGCGCCACATCAACACCAATTCCGACTCGGAAATCCTGCTCAACGTCTTCGCCCATGAGTTGCAGCAGCGCAGCAAGCTGGCAGTCGATGCAGAAGACATCTTCGCGGCCATCTCGGCGGTGCACCGGCGGGTGCGCGGCGCCTATGCCGCCGTAGTGCTGATCGTTGGCGTTGGGCTGGTGGCCTTTCGCGATCCACACGGCATCCGCCCGCTGGTATTTGGCAGCCGCGAGAGCGAGGACGGCATGGAATATATGGTGGCATCGGAGAGCGTGGCCCTGGATGCTCTGGACTTTCAGCGTATTCGCGACGTGGCGCCGGGTGAAGCGGTGCTGTTCGACATCGAGGGACGCATGCATGCCCGGCAGTGTGCTGAGCATCCTCGCTACGCGCCCTGCATTTTTGAATTCGTCTATCTAGCGCGGCCCGATTCGATCATGGATCAGGTCTCGGTGCACAAGGCCCGCCTGCGCATGGGCGAATATCTGGCCGAGAAGATTCTGCGCGTCTGGCCGGAACAGGACATCGACGTGGTCATCCCAATTCCCGACACCAGTCGCACTGCCGCGCTGCAGATGGCCTCGATCCTGGGTATCAAATACCGTGAAGGCTTCATCAAGAACCGCTACATCGCCCGCACCTTCATCATGCCCGGGCAGAAAATCCGCAAAAAATCGGTGCGCCAGAAGCTCAACGCCATCGATCTGGAGTTCCGCGGCAAGAATGTGCTGCTAGTAGATGACTCCATTGTCCGCGGCACCACCTCCGGTGAAATCATCCGCATGGCCCGTGAGGCCGGTGCCCGCAAGGTTTATTTCGCCTCGGCGGCGCCGCCGGTGCGCTATCCGAATGTCTATGGCATCGACATGCCTGCCGCCCACGAGCTGATCGCCCACGGTCGCAGCGAAGAGGAAATAGCCTCCGCCATCGGCGCCGATCACCTGATCTTTCAGGACCTGAGCGATCTGGAGGAAGCGGTGCGGCGCGGCAACCCGGCATTGCAGCACTTTGATACTTCCTGTTTCACCGGCAGCTATGTCACCGGCGATATTGACTGCGCCTATCTTGACCGGCTCGCCCGCACCCGTGCCGACCACGTCAAGAACGACCGCTCGAACGGCGACAACACCATCATCGACCTGCACAACAATGCCTGAGCGCTGCACCCGGTTTTGACAGCCGCGCGCCCGCGCCCTAAGCTTGTAACCCGCGCCGATTTGAATGCCCAGCTTGCAGGCGCTTAACAAATTTAGCTAAAGCGCGCTGAAACCTGCCCCAAGTCCTAGCCGCGCGGGTTTTTTCATCCCTGCGCACCGCGTGCCCGTGGGTGCCTTGCGGTGCTCCCCTTTTTTCGCAGCCCCGCGGAGACTTCCAGCCATGACGTTCGACGATCCTGCCCAACTCGGCTTTGCCAGTCTGGCGGTACGTGCTGGCCAAACACGCACGGCCGAAGGCGAGCATGCTGAACCGATCTTCGCCACCTCCAGCTTCGTTTTCGCCAGCGCCGCCGAAGCCGCCGCCCGCTTCAGCGGCACCACCCCTGGCAATATCTATTCACGCTTCACCAATCCCACGGTGCGCATGTTTCAGGAACGACTGGCAGCACTGGAAGGCGGCGAAAGCTGCATCGCCACCAGTTCCGGCATGGCGGCAGTGCTGGCCACCTGCATGGCCCTGTTGAAAAGCGGTGATCACATCGTCTCGGCTAACAGCATCTTCGGCAGCACCATCTCGCTGTTCACGAACTACCTGAGCAAGTTCGGCATCGCTACCGACTATGTACAACTGTCCGACCTGGCGGCCTGGGAAGCGGCAATCCGCCCGGAAACCCGCCTGCTCTATCTGGAAACCCCATCCAATCCGCTGATGGAACTGGCTGATCTGCCGGCGCTGGCCGCGCTCGCCCGTGCCCGCGGCTGCCTGCTGGTGGTCGATAATTGTTTCTGCACGCCGGCCCTGCAGCGGCCACTGGAACTGGGCGCTGATCTGGTGATTCATTCCGGCACCAAGTATCTGGACGGTCAGGGCCGCTGTGTCGGCGGCGCGGTGGTCGGCGACCGACAGCGGGTCGGCGTGGATATCTACGGTTTCCTGCGCACCGCCGGCCCAACTCTGAGTCCGTTCAATGCCTGGGTCTTCCTCAAGGGGCTGGAAACCCTGCAACTGCGGATGCGTGCGCACAGCGCGGCAGCGCTGCACCTGGCGCGCTGGCTGGAAGCGCAGCCGGCGGTGGCCCGGGTCTACTACCCCGGATTAGCCTCGCATCCGCAACATGAACTGGCCCAGCGCCAGCAGCGTGATTTTGGCGGCATCGTCTCGTTCGAACTGCACGGCGGGCGCGCAGCGGCCTGGACGCTGATCGACAACACCCGGCTGCTGTCCATCACCGCCAACCTGGGCGATGCCAAGAGCACCATCACCCATCCGGCGACCACGACCCATGGCCGGCTGACGCCAGCGGAACGCGAACGCGCCGGCATCGGCGAAGGTCTGGTGCGCATCTCGGCAGGTCTGGAAGAGGTAGCCGATCTGCAGGCGGATCTGGCCCGCGGCCTGGATCGGCTGGCGAGCGCCTGATGATGCACGCCGCACACAGCCGAATCACCGCACTGACCTTTGATCTGGACGATACTCTCTGGGATGTCTGGCCGGTGGTCGAGCGCGCCGAGACGCTGCTCCATGAGTGGCTGGCGGCGCGCTATCCGCGCATCCCGGCGCGCTTTAGCACCCTGGAACTGCGGGCGCTGTGTGGCGAGGTGGCTGCTACCTGCCCGCAGATGGCCCATGACCGCACCTGGCTGCGCAAGGAAGCGCTGCGGCTGGCCGCACGGCAGGCTGAGTATCGGGACTTCGATGTCGAGGGCGCGTTTGCGGTGTTCTTCATCGCCCGCAATGCTGTGGAACCCTTCGCCGAGGTGCGACCGACGCTGCAGCGGCTCGGTCAGCGCTACCGGCTGGCGACTCTGTCCAATGGCAACGCCGACCTGCGTCTGATCGGTCTGGACGATCTGTTCGTATTCTCGCTGAATGCCATCGATGTCGGCGCCGCCAAGCCGGATGCGTCGATGTTCATCGAAGCCTGCCGGCGTCTGGCGGCGCGGCCGGAACAGATCATCCATGTCGGCGACGATCCCGAGCATGACGTGCGCGGCGCGGCGGACGCCGGTTTGCGCACGGTCTGGCTGAACCGCACCGGCCGCGCCTGGCCGGGCGGCCCGGCGGCGGATGCGGAACTTCGCGACCTGAGCGAACTGGATGCGCTGCTGGCCGACTGGGATGCCGACCGCGCCTGATCGCTGCCCGGTCTACCAGGGGATCGGCTGACCGTCGCGAAAGAAACCACCGTTTGGCCCATCGTCTGGCAAGGTAGCCGCCCAGACGATGCCGGCGGCACCCTGTTCAATGGAGCGCTCTGCCTGGGGACCGCCCATATCGGTCCGCACCCAGCCCGGACAGACCGAATTGACCAGAATATTAAAACCCTGGGTCTCGGCCGCCAGAATGCGGGTCAAGGCATTCAGCGCGGTTTTCGAAATCCGGTAAGCCGGCGAGCGTCCCTCCATTTCGCTGAGCTGGCCCATGCCGCTGGAGATATTGACGATGCGCCCGTAGTGCTGCTGCTTCATCAGCGGCACCAGTTCCTGCGCCAGCAGCAAGGGCCCAAACAGATTAGTTTTCAGCGTCGCCGTGAGGGTTTCCAGGCTGGCGTTGAACACACTGGCGTTGCCGGTCTCCTCGCTGCCGTGAATGTCCAGGAACACCCCGGCGTTGTTGACCAGCACATCGACCCGACCGCAGCGGCTGTGAATGAAGGATCCTAAATCGGCGACGCTGGCTTCCGAAGCCACATCCAGCGGCTGAAACAGGATATCAAGTCCCTCACGCAGCAGATTTTCCACCGCCGTTTCGCCCTTGCTGATGTTGCGGCTGGTGACGATCACGCGCAGGCCACGCTGGGCCAGCTGGCGCGCCGTTTCCAGGCCGAGGCCCCGGTTGGCACCGGTGACCACCGCCACGGGTTTGGTGTTCTTGCCGTCTAGCATCGTTCTCTCCCTCCGGCCAGCGCCCCAGGCAGTGGGCAGGCTTCAGCGTGTTGCAGCGAATATGACTGTTGTTTTCTTCACACGATCTTGTTGTAAATACTAACAGCATCATGCCATCAACAAAACAAAACCCCACCGCGATGGGTGGGGTCGGAGAGCAGTCCGGCATCAGCGCGCAGCCGGACCGGTCACGCTGCACGCTGATCAGGTATTGATCTTGTGCAGGGCGCGGCCGTGGACAGCCAGCGCTGCCTCGTGCATGGCCTCGTACAGGGTCGGATGACCGTGGATGGTGCGGGCCAGATCCTCGCTGCTGGCATGGAATTCCATCGCCAGCACCGCTTCCTGAACCAACTCGGACGCGAAGGGGCCGATGATATGGCAGCCCAGCAGGGTGTCGGTCTCAGCGTGAGCCAGCATCTTGACCATGCCAACCGCCGCTTCCATGGCCTTGGCACGGCCATTGGCGCTGAACGGGAAGGTGCCGACCTTGTAGGGAATGCCTTCCGCCTTGAGCGTCTGCTCGGTTTTGCCGACCCAGGCAATTTCCGGGTTGGTGTAGATCACCCAGGGAATGGCATCGTAGTTGAGATGCCCGTGCTGGCCGGCGATGTTCTCGGCGACCATGATCCCTTCCTCGGAACCCTTGTGCGCCAGCATCGGCCCGCGCACCACGTCACCGATGGCATAGACGCCGGGGATGTTGGTCTCGCAGGCATCATCGACGTGGATATAGCCGCGTTCGTCAAACAGCAGATCGGCCTCGGGCGCGGCGACGTTGTCGGTGTTGGGCCGGCGACCGACCGACACCAGCAGCTTGTCGACCGTGATCTCGTGCTCGCCATCCTTGTCCTTGAAGTGGACCTTGACGCCGCTGCCGGTCTTCTCGGTGGCGGTCACCCGGGTGCCGAGGCGAATATCCAGGCCCTGCTTCTTGAACTGGCGCAGGGCGTCGCGGGCAATCTGCTGATCCGCCAGGGACAGGAAATCCTCGACTGCCTCCAGCATGATCACCTTGGCGCCGAGACGGTTCCAGACGCTGCCCAGTTCCAGGCCGATGACGCCGGCGCCGATCACGCCCAGGGTCTCGGGCACGACGCGGAAATCCAGCGCGCCGGTCGAATCGACGATCAGGCCCTCGGCGTTGTCCACCGGCGCGGCACCGATGTCGATTGGCCGCGAGCCGGTGGCAATGATGACGTTATCGGCATTGACTACTTCTACCGAGCCATCCTGGGCCGTAACCTCGACCTGACGGTCGGCGAGCAGCTTGCCGTGGCCCCTGAGCCACTCGACCTTGTTGGCCTTGAACAGCGCGCTGATGCCATTGGTCAACTGCAGGACGATGTCCTCCTTGCGGGCCATCATCCGGTCGAGGTTCAGCGAGACGCCTTCGACATGGATGCCGTGGCTGTCGATGCCTTCCTTGAGCTGATGGTAGTGCTCGGAGGATTCGAGCAGGGTCTTGGAGGGAATGCAGCCTACGTTCAGACAGGTCCCGCCCAGCGCCGGATCACCCTTGAAATTGATCCATTTTTCCACGCAGGCCGTTTCCAGACCGAGCTGCGCGCAGCGGATCGCCGCCACATAGCCGGCGGGACCGCCGCCGATGACGACCACATCGTAAGTCTTAGCCATGCTTGCACCTTCCAATCATCGTGAGGAGTGAGCAGTGCGACACGGGGACGCCTCCGGGCAGGATCCCCGGGCCGTCCCCGCAGCCTGCGCCTTAGACGTTCAGCAGGATCCGCGCCGGATCCTCGATGCATTCCTTGATGGTGACCAGGAAGGTCACGGCCTCGCGACCATCGATGATGCGGTGATCGTAGGAGTGGGCCACGTACATCATCGGCCGGATCACGACCTGACCATTTTCAGCCACCGGGCGATCCTTGGTGGCATGCATGCCGAGGATGCCGCTCTGCGGCGGATTGAGGATCGGGGTCGACATCAGCGAGCCGAACACGCCGCCGTTGGTGATGGTGAAGGTGCCGCCGGTCATCTCCTCGACGGTCAGCGTGCCATCCTTGGCCTTCTTGCCAAACTCGCCAATGGCTTTTTCGATGTCGGCCAGGCTCATCTGGTCGGCATTGCGCAGGATCGGCACCACCAGACCCCGCGGCGAGGACACCGCTACGCCGATGTCGTAGTAGCCGTGATAGACGATATCGTTGCCGTCGATCGAGCCATTCACCGCCGGGAAGCGCTTGAGACCTTCCACCACCGCCTTGACGAAAAAGCCCATGAAGCCCAGGCGCACGCCGTGCTTCTTCTCGAACTGATCCTTGTAGCGGGCGCGCAGATCCATCACCGGCTTCATGTTGATTTCGTTGAACGTGGTCAACATGGCGGTGGTGTTCTTGGCCATCAGCAGCCGCTCGGCGATGCGCGCGCGCAGCCGGGTCATCGGCACGCGCTGCTCCAGGCGACCCTGGGCATCCGGTGCCACCGGAGCCGGCGCGGCAGCGACGGGCGCAGCAGCGGCAGGTGCCGGCGCGGCGACGGGCGCAGCCACCGGACGGCCCTGCTTCTGGGCTTCGATGAAGGCCAGCACGTCGGCCTTGGTCACCCGGCCACCCCGGCCACTGCCCGGCACCTTGGCGATGTCCAGGCCATGGTCGGCAGCCAGGCGGCGCACCGCCGGGCTCAGTCCTTCCAGATCTAGCTCGGCGACCGGCGCGGCCGGCGCGGCAGCGACCGGCGCGGGCGCGGCAACCGGAGCGGGAGCCGGCGCGGCAGCAGCGACAGCACCCTCTTCCAGAGTGGCAATTACTTCACCCGTGGTGACGATGTCGCCTTCCTGATGCAGGATCGCGCCCAGTACGCCATCGGCCGGTGCGGGAATATCCAGCACCACCTTGTCAGTTTCCAGATCGACCAGGTTCTCGCCGCGCTTGACCGGATCGCCCGGCTTTTTCTTCCAGTTGACCAGGGTGCCGTCGGAAACGGATTCGGGCAAAGTGGGGACTTTCACTTCTACGGTCATTTTATTGCGCTTCCCTTTGGTTTCGGGTGGTCTTTACACCAGTGTGATTTTTCAGCCTGAACCGGAATTACTGGCCCAGGGCCTCGTTGACAAGTCTCTGCTGCTGCTCGACGTGGACGCTGTAATACCCCACGGCCGGCGACGCCAGCGGTTCGCGACCGGCATAGTGGACCGTCTGGTGCGGCTTCAGCCCGCGCTCCAGGTGATGCAGGCTCTGGTACCAGGCGCCCTGATTCTTCGGCTCTTCCTGACACCAGGCGATATCGGTCAGGTTGGGATACTGGTCGAGGATCTGGTTGTAGCGCGCCTGCGGGAACGGATAGAGCTGCTCGATGCGGATGATGGCCACATGCTCCAGCTTACGCTCGCGACGGGCTTCCAGCAGGTCATAGAAGACCTTGCCGCTGCAGGCCACGACCCGGGTGATCTTCTCCGCGTTGTGGGCGTCGATCTCGGGGATGATCTCCTGGAAGCTGCCCTCGGTGAGATCTTCCAGACTGTTCACCGCCAGCCGGTGACGCAGCAGGCTCTTGGGACTCATCGCGACCAGCGGCTTGCGGAAGCCGCGCTTCATCTGCCGGCGCAGCATGTGGAAGCATTGCGCCGGGGTCGAGGGCACCACGATCTGCATGTTGTTCTCGGCGCACAGTTGCAGATAGCGCTCCAGGCGCGCCGAGGAGTGCTCCGGACCCTGGCCTTCGAAGCCGTGCGGCAGCAGCAGCACCAGCCCGCACAGCCGGCCCCACTTGGTCTGCCCGGAGGAAATGAACTGGTCGATCACCACCTGGGCACCGTTGGCAAAGTCGCCAAACTGCCCTTCCCAGATCACCAGCCCCATCGGCTCGGCAGTGGAATAACCATACTCGAAGCCCATCACCGCTTCCTCGGAGAGGATGGAGTCGATGACGATGAAGGTCGGCTGGTTCGGGGAGATGTGCATCAGCGGCGTGTAGCTGCTGCCGTCCTTCTGGTTATGCAGCACCGAGTGGCGATGGAAGAAGGTGCCACGGCCGCAGTCCTGACCGGAAATGCGCACCTGATAGCCTTCATGGAGCAGGGTGGCATAGGCCAGGTTCTCGGCAAAGCCCCAGTCCACCGGCAGGGCGCCGGCGGCCATCTTGCGCCGGTCGTCCATGATCTTGGCCACGCGCGGGTGCATTTCCAGACCTTCCGGCACCTTGAGCAGGCGCTCGGACATGTCGCGCAGAGTTTCCAGCGGCACGGCAGTGTGCACCGGCGCCTGCCAGTCCTCATTCAGGAACGGCGCCCAGTCGATCGAGTACGGGCCCTTGACCGGCGGCAGGGTCGGCCGCGAGACCTGACGACCGGCGTCAAGGTCGTCGCGGTATTTGGTCTGCATCGCCTGGAATTCCGCCTCGGTGACGACACCGGCAGCGATCAGCTTTTCGGCATACAGCGCGGCAGTGGTCTTCCGGGCGCGGATCTTGCGGTACATCATGGGCTGGGTCGCGGCCGGCTCATCGGCTTCGTTATGGCCGAGCCGCCGGTAGCAGACCATGTCAATGACCACGTCCTTGTTGAAGGTCATGCGGTATTCGACCGCCAGACGGGTGACGAACAACACCGCCTCGGGATCGTCGCCATTCACATGGAAGATCGGCGCCTGCACCATCTTGGCCACGTCGGTGCAGTACAGCGCCGAGCGGGTGTCGAGCGGATTGCTGGTGGTGAAGCCAATCTGGTTATTGACCACGATGTGCACCGTGCCACCGGTGCGATAGCCGCGCACCTGCGAGAACTGGAAGGTTTCCATGTTCACGCCCTGGCCGGCGAAGGCGGCATCGCCGTGAATCAGCACCGGCAGCACCGCGTTGAACGGCGGGGTTTCCGCGCCGGGCTGGCGGCGGCGCTCCATGCGCGCACGCACCGAGCCTTCGACCACCGGGTTGACGATTTCCAGATGCGAGGGGTTAAAGGCCAGCGCCAGATGCAGCGGACCGCCGGGGGTTTCCACGTCGGAGGAAAAGCCCATGTGGTACTTGACGTCGCCGGCGTTGCCGACGCGACGCTTGCCCTCGAATTCCGCAAACAGTTCGTTGGGCGACTTGCCGATGATGTTGACCAGCACGTTCAGGCGGCCACGATGGGCCATGCCGACGACGATTTCCTGCACGCCCTCGGCGCCGGACCGCTGGACGATTTCATCCATCATCGGGATCAGACTGTCGCCGCCTTCCAGCGAGAAGCGCTTCTGGCCGACATAGCGGGTGTGCAGATAGCGCTCCAGACCCTCGGCGGCCACCAGCCAGTGCAGCAACTGGCGGCGTTCCTCGTTGCTCAAATCCAGCCGGGCGCGCTGCCCTTCCAGACGCTTCTGGATCCAGCGCTTTTCGGCAGTCTCGTTGATGTGCATGTATTCGGGGCCGATGGTACCGACGTACACATCGCGCACCAGATCGAGGATCTCACGCAGTGAACACTGCGAGGGCGCTACCAGGGAGCCCGTGTTGAACAGGGTGCCCATGTCGGCTTCGCTCAGGCCGTGATAGCCCGGGTCCAGTTCCGGCACCGGCGGACGCTCGCGCAACTGCAGCGGGTCCAGGTCCGCGGCCTTGTGACCACGGGTCCGGTAGGCATTGATGATGCGCAGCACCGAGGACTGTTTCTCGGCGGCGACCGGGCTCAGCACCGCAGCACGACCGGTACCGGCGGCCGGCTGCAGGGCCATCTGGGCGAAGGACTCACGAATCGGGCCATGGGCCACGTCGCGCCCGCCCTGCATCTGCGCCTGCAGGTTACGGAAATACTGCCGCCAGTTTTCGCTGACCGACTCGGGATCGCTCAGGAAACTTTCGTAAAGCTCTTCGATAAAGGCCGCGTTACCGCCGAACAACGGCGAGGATTGGCGAAATTGCTCGATGAGTGTGCTCATTGAAGGTCATCAGCTCCCCGGTGTGTTATGGGATGCCCATGCGGACACGCATGGAGGTTTTGGCGTGGAAGACGGCGGGAATGCGCACGACATACTCCCACCAGAGCACGGGCGAGGGTACATCTACCCGGGCCGGAATGGCGGGAAATCAGGACATGACGCCGCTCTGCACGGCCGCGCCGGTTATTTATAGTCATTCATTATTCCGGTCGTGACCACTGGCTGCCGCAGTCCTCCCCGCGATGCCTGCATCTCCGGATGGAGGCGCGGGCCGCACCGGGCGGTCGCCGTGGTTTGGGTCCAGAAGTTGTGGTTTTGGTGGTTTGGTGGTTTAGGCGTTGGCAGCATGGATTATAGCGATGGCACCGGCGCGGATAAACCCGCGTTCCCTGTTTTCCTGAGTAGCGCGGTCGCGGTTTTTTTGCCACGGCAAAACGCCTGCTGTACATTCCCTCGTCGATGGCATCACGCAGCATCGATGCCAGTGCCGCGGCGCCTGTCTGGCGATCTCCCCGTGCCGGAATGCACGACCCCAAAATCCCGCCGGTTCCGCCGCGCTGGCCTGGCCCCATAGCAGGAGGGAATCGCGATGGCTACTTTTGAACCGGTCGCGCAGGACGCGCCTGTATTACCTTACCAGCCGGCGCCCGGCGAAGCGTACATGAGCGCGGCGCAACTGGCGCATTTTCGCAAGCTGCTGCTGGACTGGAAACAGAGCCTGCTGCATGAAGCCGACCGCATGGTCAACCACATGCAGGATGACTCCTCGACCTTTCCCGATCCCAATGATCGTGCCACCCAGGAAGAGGAATTCAGCCTGGAGCTGCGCACGCGCGACCGGGAACGCAAGCTACTGCGCAAGATTGATGAATCGCTCGCCCAGATCGACAGTGGCGACTACGGCTACTGCGAGTCCTGCGGCGTGGAAATTGGTCTGCCGCGCATGCTGGCCCGGCCAACCGCGACCCTGTGCATCGACTGCAAGATCGTCGAGGAAATGCGCGAGAAGCAGGGTGGTGCATGAACAGGCCTCGCTGCCGCCGGCCCCGTTCAGCCTGGCTGGTCTGATTCCTCCGTCTGCGCATCCGACCGGGCTGAGCTGATTGGTGTGACATCGCGGGTCCGTGGCCGTTTCGCGCCGTCACCGAGCGGCCCCCTGCATGCCGGCTCCCTGGTGGCTGCGCTAGGCAGCCTGCTCGACGCCCGCCAGCAGGGCGGCGAATGGTGGGTGCGGATCGAGGATCTGGATCTGCCGCGTAGTGTGCCGGGCGCGGCCGATGCCATTTTGCGCACCCTGGATGTCTTCGGCCTGCACTGGGATGGCCCGGTGCTGTACCAGAGCCACCGGCTCGACCGTTACCACGCCGCTCTGGAACAACTCCACGACCGGGGCCTGACCTATGCTTGCAGTTGCACGCGGCGCGAAGTCGCCCGCGGCGCCCGCCCCGGATGCGGCGGGCCGGTCTATCCCGGTTATTGCCGCACCGGCGTCCGCGATCCACGCCGACCCTCGGCCATCCGCCTGCGCACCGATCACCGCCTGGTCAGCTTCGAGGATGCAGTTCAGGGACGCCATGACCAGCGCCTGGCGCGCGATGTCGGGGATTTTGTCATCTACCGCGCTGATGGCCTGTTCGCCTACCAGCTTGCAGTCGTCATCGATGACGCCGAGCAGGGCATCACCCAGGTGGTGCGCGGCAGTGATCTGCTCGACTCGACGCCGCGCCAGATCTACCTGCAGCGCTTGCTCGGCCTGGCGACGCCGCGCTACGCGCACCTGCCGGTAGCCCTCGACGCCCACGGCCACAAGCTCAGCAAGCAGAACGGCGCGCCAGCGCTCGATCCGCGCCATCCCGGACCAGCGCTGTGGGCGGCACTATGTTTTCTCGGTCAGCAGCCACCGCCGGAACTGGCCCGCGCCACCCCAGCGCTCCTGCTCGACTGGGCGCAGCAGCACTGGCGCCTTGAGCGGGTTCCGGGGCGCAGGCAGCGGCCCTGGGACGGAAACGGGCACGGTGAATCCACGCCGGTGGATTGACTCATGCGCTTCACGCTATAGACTAGAAACAAAACAAGTTCCCGAACCGCTTTACGAGCCCAACGTCCATTCGCGCCGTTGGCTCAGGTCCTGGCGATCACAACCCACCATCACCACCAAGGAGAATCACAGTAATGTCCGAAGTCAAGGTCTATCCCGTACCCGCCGAAGTTGCCGCGCATGCCTGGATCAACAAAGACCAGTACCAGGCCATGTATCAGCGTTCGATCGACGACCCGGAGGGCTTCTGGGCTGAGCAGGCCAACCAATTCATCACCTGGTTCAAGCCCTGGGACAAGGTCCTGGACTGGGACTTCACCAAGGGCCACATCCGCTGGTTCGATGGCGCCAAGGTCAATGTCAGCTACAACTGCCTGGACCGCCACCTCGAAACCCGGGCTGACCAGGTCGCCATCATCTGGGAAGGCGACAGCCCCAACGAAGACAAGAAGATCACCTATCGCGAGCTGCACGAGGAAGTGTGCCGTCTGGCCAATGTCCTCAAGGCGCAGGGCGTCAAGAAGGGCGACCGGGTCTGCCTGTACCTGCCGATGATTCCGGAAGCGGCGGTGTCGATGCTGGCCTGCGCGCGCATTGGCGCCGTGCACTCGATCGTGTTCGGCGGCTTCTCGCCCGACTCGCTCAAGGACCGCATCGCCGACGCCGAGGCCAAGGTGGTCATCACCTCCGACGAAGGTCTGCGCGGCGGCCGCAAGGTGCCGATGAAGGCCAATGCCGACAAGGCGCTGCAGAGCACCCCGTCGGTCGAGAAGATGATCGTGGTCAAGCGCACCGGCGGCAATGTCGCCTGGCAGGAAGGCCGTGACATCTGGTACCACGAGGCTCTTGCCGCAGTCAGCGCCGACTGCCCGGCCGAGGCAGTGGACGCCGAGGATCCGCTGTTCATCCTCTACACCTCCGGCTCGACCGGCAAGCCCAAGGGCGTGCTGCATACCACCGGCGGCTACATCCTGTACACAGCGATCACCCACAAGTACATCTTCGACTATCACGATGGCGACGTGTACTGGTGCACCGCCGACGTTGGCTGGGTGACTGGCCACAGCTACATCGTCTACGGCCCGCTGGCCAACGGCGCTACCACGGTGATGTTCGAAGGCGTGCCGACCTATCCCGATGCCGGGCGTTTCTGGCAGGTGGTCGACAAGCACCAGGTCAACATCTTCTACACCGCGCCGACCGCGATCCGCTCGCTGATGCGCGAAGGCGAAGGCCCGGTTCAGGCCACCTCGCGCAAGAGCCTGCGCCTGCTTGGCTCGGTCGGCGAACCGATCAACCCCGAAGCCTGGGAGTGGTATTACCACCATGTTGGCGACGCGCGCTGCCCGATCGTCGACACCTGGTGGCAGACCGAAACTGGCGGCATCCTGATCACCCCGCTGCCGGGTGCGACCGACCTGAAGCCCGGTTCCGCCACCCTGCCGTTCTTCGGTGTGAAGCCGGCGCTGGTCGATGCCGAGGGCAGCTTCCTCGAAGGCGCCACCGACGGCAATCTGGTCATCACCCATCCCTGGCCGGGCATGATGCGCACCGTGTATGGTGATCACCCGCGCTTCATCGAAACCTACTTTGCCATGTACAAGGGCCTGTACTTCACCGGTGACGGCGCGCGTCGCGATGAGGACGGCTACTACTGGATCACGGGTCGCGTCGACGACGTGATCAACGTTTCCGGTCACCGCATGGGCACCGCCGAGGTCGAATCGGCGCTGGTGCTGCACCCGGCGGTCGCCGAAGCGGCTGTGGTCGGCTATCCGCATGACCTCAAGGGCCAGGGCATTTACGCCTATGTCACCCTGAAGGTTGGCGTCGAGCCCACCGATGCGCTGAAGAAGGAACTGGTTGCCCACGTCCGCAAGGAGATCGGCCCGATCGCCACGCCGGACGTGCTGCAGTGGGCGCCGGGCCTGCCCAAGACCCGTTCCGGCAAGATCATGCGCCGCATTCTGCGCAAGATCGCCTCCAACGAGGTCGAGGCCCTGGGCGATACCTCGACCCTGGCCGATCCGAACGTGGTCACCGATCTGGTCGACAACCGCGCGGTGAAGTAAACCGTAGCGCCGTATAACGACAACAACCCGTCGTACACCTGAACCCGGTCATCCCTCTGCGGGGTGGCCGGGTTTTTTCGTGCCCGGCAACCGCGACTGGTGGGTGCCGACATGATTTCGCGGTTGAATTGTGCTCGGTTCCTTGTTCAAAATCCGCGCATAAACCGAGAAGAAACGAGTCCTCGCGCGGTGACGGTGCTACCGGCCCGGCGGCGACCCGCGCACCCCCACCGCAGCAGGAGAACCGCCATGAGCGACGTCGATCCCATCATTGGCAACTGGTATCGCAACCAGGAGACCGGTAACGACTTCGAAGTGGTCGCCCTCGACGAGGACGGCCAGACCATCGAAATCCAGTACTTTGACGGCGAACTGGAAGAACTGGATTTGGATGCCTGGTATGAGCTGCCCATCGAATCCATCGAGGCGCCCGAAGACTGGTCCGGCCCCTATGACGAGATCGAAGCGGACGACCTCGGTTATGACGAGGAGGACGAGGAGGAGGATGCGTTCAATGAGGACGAGGATATGCTGGTTGATCCGGATCAGGACGAGGACCGGGACTGAAACACGGTGCCCGGACCACGCCCAGTCTGCTCCGCTTCTGCCGCCATTCCCGTTCCAGCGGGAATGACGCACCCAATGGCCGCGCCAGCCATGCCCAAGGCAAGGCGCGGCGATGCTCAGAGACAGCCCCTTCATATTCCCAAGCCCCGTGCATCGGCCCCGTGCCAGGGGCAACGAACTTCCAACATGCTGAAAGTTCTGATTTTCCTGTTCACCTGCTCGTTCGCCGCCCAGACCATGGCTGAGGATCGCGTGCTCGCCGAACTCCTGGCGCAGCACGGCGTCACCGGTACGATGGTCATTGCTTCATTGCAGGGCGCGCAAACCTTTATTCACAACGATACGCGCGCCCATCAGCCTTTCACGCCCGCATCGACCTTTAAAATACTCAACACGCTCATTGCCCTGGAGGAAAAGGTCGTTGTGGAACAGGGCACTGCCTTTAAATGGAACGGGCATCCCTACAGCATCCCGGACTGGAATCGGGATCAGACCCTGGAAAGCGCATTTCGGGCCTCCTGTGTCTGGTGCTTTCAGGAACTCGCCCGCAGGATCGGGGCACGAAACTACCGGGATTACCTGGAAAAATGCGCTTATGGCCACTGGCGCGAACCGTTCGTGGACACGACCTTCTGGCTGGATGGCTCACTGCTGATCAGCGCGGTCGAACAGGTCGAATTTCTGAAGCGGGTTTACCGGCGCACCCTA
>DAITNL010000052.1:0-9554 GCA_036834665.1 Candidatus Competibacteraceae bacterium
ATTGGGGTTGAGCGGCCTGCTGCTGAGCGGCTGCGCGACCGTGGTGGATGCACAAGCGCCGGCTGAGAGCGAATTCCCGATTCGTCCGCCGCTGCAGGTGAGTGAACGCTCGCAACTGATGTATCAGATTCTGGCGGCGGAAGTCGCCGGCAAGCGTGAGCAGCTCGATGTGGCGCTGGAATATTACCAGCAGGTCGCCATGTCCAGCAGCGATGCGAAGATCGTTGAACGCGCTGCGCTGCTGGCATTGCTGGTTAAGGATCACCCTGCTGCCCTGCGTTTGACGCGGCACTGGCAAACGCTGGCGCCGAATGATGATCAGGCGCGACAGGCGCTGGCGCTGGCCCTGCTGCGCAACGGTCAGGCCAACGAAGCGCTGGATCTGCTGGACGCGATCCGCCGCCCCGCCATCCGCAAGGACAAGCAGCAGGGCTACGCCACGGTTGCCTCGCTGCTCAGCCAGATCGACGACAAGGCGCTGGCGCTGCAGGTGATGCGCCAGTTCCGCGACCGCAACCCGCGTTCGGCCTTTGCCCAGTATTACTATGCGCTGCTGGCGTTGGCCGCCGGCGATCGCGAACAGGCCCTGGCTGGTCTGGATCTGGCCCTGGCCCAGGATGCCAAGCTGGCGCCGGCGCACCTGTTGCGCACGCGCATTCTGCTTGAACAGGGGCAGCGTGATGCGGCCCTGGCCAGCCTGACCCGCGCGGTAGCGGCGATGCCGCGTGATCGCAATCTGCGCATGAGCTACGCGCGCTTGCTGATTGAATCCGGGCAGTTGGAGAAAGCCCGCCGCGAGTTCGCCACCCTGCTCAATCAAAACCCCAAGGACATCGATTCGCTCTACGCGCTTGGCCTGCTCGCCGCCGAAACCCGTCAGTTCGATCTGGCGGAAAGCTATTTCCTGGAATTGATCAAACGCAGCACCCGGCTGGCCGACGCCTATTTTGAACTGGGCCGGCTGGAGGAACAGCGTGGCGATTATGCGCGGGCGCGCGAATGGTATGGCCGGGTGGCCGATGATGAGCGCTATCTGACCGCGCAGATGCGCGTGGGCGTGATGCTGGCCAAGGGTGGCGATCTGGCCGCCGCTGAGCAGCATTTCAACGCGCTGCGCCGCACTAATCCACAAAGCAGCGTCGCGCTGTATGTTGCTCAGGCCGATGCTCTGCGCGAAGCCGGGCATTATCCGGAATCCTTTGCCGTGCTGGATGCGGCGCTGCGCGAACTGAGCAACGATCCGGATTTGCTGTATGCGCGGGCGCTGGCCGCTGAAAAGATTGATCGTATGGATATTCTGGAAAGCGATCTGCGCGCCATTCTGGCCAAGGATGCGAAAAATGCCCAGGCGCTGAATGCGCTGGGTTATACCCTGGCAGATCGCACCGACCGTTATCAGGAAGCGCTGGGCTATATTGAACAGGCGCTGGTACTGTTGCCGGATGATGCGGCGGTGCTGGATAGCATGGGCTGGGTGCAATTCCGCATGGGCAATGCTGCCAAAGCGCTGGAGTTTCTGCGCCGCGCCTATCAGCTTAATCCAGATCCTGAAATTGCCGCGCATTTGAGCGAAGTGTTGTGGACCGCAGGCCAGCGTGATGAGGCCAAAAAAATCTGGCGCGAGTCGCTGGATAAAAATCCCGACAATTCGTATTTGCGAAAGGTGCAGGAACGGCTGGGGTGGTGAGTAATACCGCCGACCTCTGGCTATTGAGTTATCGCCTGTGCGGCTGCACGTTGTTGGGCGCAACGCCGCAGGAACCGCTAGGTGCGTTGCCGTTGTCGGTACGATTTGCCGTTCTCAAGACTGCCGCCGAACAGGCTCCCACACAAGTTACCTGTACTTTGCAGTCTCCTACGCAACTCAATTACGAAGCCGGTCAGTACCAAACCTACGACTACTGGCAAACTAAACCGGACGCTCTTTTGAGGCAGTTGCTGCAACTCGATATTGAACGGACCCCGGAATTCCTCTCGCCTGATGCCTATTTCCAGCACTATAGGCTGGAACACGACGGGAATGATGAGCATGATGAACACTGGGCGGAACGGGAATTTATCGAGCGCGTCTTTGTACCGCTGTGCGGTCTGGACGGGCTGCGCTACCTGAAACCCCAGGTACCGTTTCAGGATTCGCAGCGGGTGGAACGGCGCATCGACTTCGTGCTGGAGGGAGAAAGGCGCTATGCACTGGAGATCGAAGGCAAAACCTACCATGACGGGGCCGACCGGTTTGATCGTGAAAAAGCCCGTCAACGGGAACTGACTCAGGCCGGTTTTCACTACTTCCCGATCAGTTGGCACGACGTACAACAAGATAAAGCGGAACTCGCGCTCCGTCGGATCATCGAGCAGGACGCCTTGTTACGGCCCCTGCTGGAACCTACCGAGGCATTGGATCTCCTGCATCTGGCCTGGCTATTGGCCGCGCTGCCTCAACGCTACCCGGATGCACAACGCACCGCCTTGGCTCTGCTGTCCCGTGCCAGCGAACGGGGCCATACGCGGCTCACGGTGGCCGAAATCGGCGGCGGAATGCCGATCTTGAGCTTGGCGCTAATTGACACCCTCGGTCTGGTCGAGCGCGTCGCTGACTTTTATGGGCTATCGATCACGCTGCCTGAACTGGATTTGTATCTGATCGCCCCCCGCAACCGTGAGGTACAAGAGCGACTGTTACATCAAGTCCTGCAATCCGACCGCGAACCCCATGAGTGGCTTGATGCCCCACGCACTGCAGTTCACCTGAACATCGCGGACGTGCTTCCCGTCGATTTTCCAGAAGATGCACTGAGGTTGACCGCCTCCACATGCGGCAATACGCCTACATCCCGCACCTTCGACGATTTGTCCGGTTGGGGACAACGTGTCGCTGCCTGCTGGCAACGCCTACCCATGCAGTTGTTGCCCATGCCGACCAACCTGGCGCGCCCCATCCTCGATTACTTCGCCCGGCGCTACTTCCAGGTGCCCGAATTAAAAGATCAGCAGATCGACCTCTTAAAGCGCTCACTGCGCGGACAAGATACCATCGGCATCCTGCCGACCGGTTTTGGCAAATCGCTGGTATTTCAGCTCTATGCTCTGCTCAGTCCCGGCGTAACACTGGTGATCAGCCCACTCAAGGCACTCATTCAGGATCAAGTCGGGGCGCTGCACCGACTGGGTTGGACTTGCGTGGATTCCATCCTCAGTACTGATGGCGCCGGACAGCGTCAACGGCGGTTGGATGATTTATTCCACAATCAGCGTTACCGGCTGTTCTACATCGCCCCCGAACGGTTGCAAATCAAAACGTTCAACGACGAACTACGCGCATCCCTGGCCGATACGCCGCTCGGCGCACTGGTGATCGACGAAGCCCATTGCGTGTCGGAATGGGGCCATGACTTCCGCCCCGCCTACCTGCAAATTCCCCGATTGAGGCGTCTCCTGGAAGCGCGCGCCCGGCGACGGGTGCCCCTGCTGGCCCTGACGGCTACGGCATCTCCGTTGGTCAGGGCGGATATGCTGGATACCTTGCAGCTCGCGCCCGATGATGTGCTCCAGACCGCCAGCAGCGATCGCCGTAACATCAGTCTTTCGGTCCACCCCGTTCCTGCCGAAGCCGGCGCCAAGAGTAGGGCCTTGGCGCGCTTGCTAACCGACGACCTGCCACGCGCCCTCGGCCAGCCGTATGGGCTCTATTGCCGGCAAGCGAACGACGACCGTTACCGGAAAGCGGGCATCGTGTTCGCCATCTACGCTGATCCACATGGCAGAACCACCTTTGCCGAAGGGACGGCCCAGATTGCCGCCGAATTGCGCAAGACACTGGGCCTCTCGAAAGACCAAGTGCGTAGCCATGCCAGCCGAGTGCCCAAAGTGTGCCCACAGTGCGGCTCGCACGACTATTGGAAAGCCACCCCCCAGGAAGCCGCGCAGGCCAGTCTTAGGGGTGATGCGTATAAATGCCGGGACTGTTCTAACGTTTTCGTCCAACCCCAGCGTGTTGCGGATTGGGACACTACTCTGCGACAGCACCATGAAGATTTCCAACAGGATCGATTTCCGTTGCTGGTCGCCACGAAAGGCTTCGGCATGGGCATTGACAAGCGCAATGTATCTTTTGTAGTCCATCATGCCTTCGCCAGTGGCCTGGAAGGCTATTATCAGGAAGCTGGGCGCGCTGGGCGTGCTAACCAGCGCGCTCACGTCGCTTTGCTCTATATCCCACCGACTGAAGCTTGTATCCGCGACACGATTGATCAGGGTGAGATGCCGCGCTGCATGACCGAAGCCGACAGTTTTAAATTCCGTAAGTGCCCCCGCCCCTACAATCTGAAAGTGCTTTGCGATTTCAGCCACCAGGCGCGTTTTATCCAAGACAGCTATCCCGGCGTGGAGGCGGACTGTGAAACGGCTTATGCTGTCTACTGGCGGCTCAAGGCTGGCAAGCCATTGGCTAGTTACGATGATTACACCGCCAGCAAGCACAGCAACGATGGCGCCAACGATGCCTCTGACACCGACCGCAAGCAGATCGTCTATCAGTTGGCACTGTACCGTCTCCAGCAGCTTGGGATCGTGCGGAGCTACACCATTCAATACTCTGGCTTGAAAAATTGGCAGTTCGAAGTGGAATTCGAGGTTCACTGGCAACCTCAAGCCCTGCTCGTTCACGTCGAACGGTTTCTGGAGCGTGGTCGACGTCGTGATGTCGATGACATCACCGCGCCGATGCAGACCTTAGCCGAACTGGCGACGCAGTGTGGCATTCCGCCTTGGCCGGCGGAACATACCCGCCCGGAAATCGCTCTGCTTAAGAAAGCGATTGGCACCCTGCTGCGGCGGGTTTATTCGCGGGTTCGCACCATGCGCCTGCAAATGCTGCGTAATGAACTGGACTATGTGCGGGCCGCCGAGAACATCTGTCGGCGAGTCACGCTGCTCAATCTTTTCAATAAAGATGTGGTACCGGATGATTACCGATGTGGATTCTGTGATGTCTGCGTGCCGGATCTGGACTTCAAACAGAAACTGGCCACCGATCCGGTCGATAACATCGATCTGGATGAACTGGTCTGGCGGTTGAACGACCTGCTCCGAGCGGCAGAACCCAAACCATCTGCGCTGTATGCTTTTATTCACCAGGTTTTAGATCGTGATGTTAATAAGGGAATGCTGGCCCGGGCTACCCGGCATTTGGAAGGTGACCCCACCTCGCTGCCGGCGCTGTATCTGGCCGGTGCTCTGTCATGGCAAATCCCCGCCCGGCAACGCCAGGCTTTTAGCTACTTCCGCACCGGTTTCGAGGAAGGTCGTCGGCAGGGCCTCACACTGGATACCTTGCTGGTGCTGTTCTATCGTGCTGGCGCGGAGATCGACGCCGAAGAAGCCGTGCGCTGGCTGAATGATCTTGCCCTCCGCACGACCGATCCTGGCGTACTCCTGCGTCGGGTGCAGACTTGGGAACCTCTGCTGGGCAGCGATTCTCCCGCTTATCGCGCCCTATACGGCATCGCCAAGGTGCGTGCCCTGCACCGCCTGAGTGGCCCACTTCAGCAGTTGAAGATCTTGGCCACCGAGTGGCAAATTCCGCTGACGGGGATGTCCTGTCAGCATCCCGCGCCCTCCCTTCCCTGAAGAAGCGATCCTCCCGATGAATTTGGAATCGTTCGAGAAAGAAATCGCCCGATTGGAAACCCAGCTCCAGGATGCCATTACCGCGCTGCAGGTGCTAACGGACATTCAAACGACCTTCCAGGACATGCAGCCGCGTTATGAACGCCTCAAGCATCTCACAGATGAAGCTGCCCGGTTACCCGAACATTATGCAGAACAATTCGCGTCCGCCCGCCAGCAGGCCGAAGCTCGATTAGTGCAACTTGAAGAACAGCTAAACCAACAGCAGGACCGTTGGGAAATCGCTCTCAAGCAGCATCAGCAAATTCATAACGAATGGCAACAGCGAACGGATCGGTCGCTAACCCACTTGCAACAGTATCTTGAAATTCAGCAGGCTGCGCTGGACGATTTGGTAACGCAAAAAAAAATTCAGGCCACGCTTGAGGAATCAATCACGCAGATAAGAAAAAAGCTACAAGATTCTGAAGATCAAGCTCAACAATTCCGGGATAAATTTACCCGACAATTTCGCTGGGCGTTGCTCACCGCTTTTATTGGCTGGGCGATTGCTTTTGGAACCTTGTCAGTGGTGCGGCTATGATGCCCTATGAATCCAATTGGCTAAAGATCATCCTTGTCCTCACTCTGCTCACCGCCTGCGCGACGCCACCGACCACGACCCCGGACCATGACAGTGCCTGGAGCGTCCGCCAGACCCGCCTGGTGCAGCTGACCGAATGGCGCAGTGAAGGCCGCATCGGTGTCATCAACGGCAACGACGGCTGGCACGCCAGCTTTCAATGGGCGCAACAGGGCCCCGATTACCGCATCGACCTGAGTGGTCCTCTTGGCCAGGGGCGCGTGCTGATCGAAAGCAGCGGCGCGGAGGTGCGCATTCAAACCCAGGATGGCCAGAACTGGACCGCGCCCGACGCCGATACCCTGATTGAACAGGCTCTCGGTGTGCGCCTGCCGGTCAATGGTCTGCGCTACTGGATTCGCGGCCTGCCGCAACCCGATTCCAGGCCCACCCTGCACACCGATGTCAACGGCCACCTGAGCCGTCTGGAACAGGACGGCTGGATCATCGAATACCCGGCCTATGCCCCCACCAGCCAGCTCAACCTCGACCTGCCCGAACGCATCATCGCCCGCCGTCAGGACCTGAGCATCAAGCTGGTGATCGAACAATGGACGCTATAGCTCCGGATGCCGCAGCCTGGCCGGCACCCGCCAAGCTCAACCGCATGCTGCATATCGTCGGGCGCCGCGCCGACGGCTATCACCTGCTGCAGACCGTGTTCCAGTTCCTCGATCGCGGCGACTGGCTATGGTTTGAACCGCGTGCCGACGGCGCCATTGTGCGCGATGGCGAGGTCACGGGCGTACCCGCCGAAGCCGATCTGATCGTGCGCGCCGCGCGCCTGCTGCAACAGGCCAGCGGAACCCATCAGGGCGCAAGCATTCGCATCGCCAAGCACATTCCCATGGGCGGCGGCCTTGGCGGTGGCAGTTCCGACGCCGCTACCGTGCTGCTGGCGCTCAATCACTACTGGCAGACCGGCCTGAGCCTGACGCAATTGGCCAAATTGGGCCTGCGCCTGGGCGCCGATGTGCCGGTCTTTGTCCATGGCCATGCCGCCTGGGCGGAAGGCGTCGGCGAACAACTGACCCCGGTGGACCTGGATGAACCCTGGTTCCTGGTGCTGGTTCCCGCCTGCCATGTGGCCACCGGCGCGGTGTTCAATGACCCGGAATTGACAAGAAACGCGCCGCTCATCACAATAGCCGACTTCTTAAGGGGCGCTGGTGGCAACGTCTGTGAAGCGGTAGTCTACCGCCGTCATGCCGAAGTCGCCGCCGCTGCGGCCTGGCTGGAACAGCATGCTCCAGCACGACTGACCGGTACTGGCGCATGCGTATTCGCAGCCTTCGCCGATCGGCACGCCGCCGCACTCGTGCGGGACTGCCTGCCCAGCGGCTGGCAGGGGTTTATCGCTCGCGGCTGCAACCGTTCACCGCTGCACACGCAGCTTGCGCAAGTGCGCACCTGATTTTTCTTGGGCCGTCGCCAAGAGGTAAGGCACCGGATTTTGATTCCGGCATTCCCAGGTTCGAATCCTGGCGGCCCAGCCACTTTCCCAGAGCCAACCGACAGCGGGGACGTGCTCGTGTACGAAGGTCGCATGATGGTGTTCGCGGGCAATGCCCATCCGCAACTGGCCCGCGATATCGCGCACCACCTCCAGCTCCCACTCGGCCAGGTCGTCGTTGGCCGGTTCAGTGATGGCGAAGTGATGGTCGAGCTGATGGAAAACGTGCGCGGTCGTGACGTCTTCATTGTCCAGCCGACCTGTGCGCCGACCAACGACAACATCATGGAACTGCTGGTCATGGCCGACGCTCTGCGCCGCTCTTCAGCAGTGCGGGTTACGGCAGTGGTCCCCTACTTTGGCTATTCGCGCCAGGATCGCCGGCCGCGCTCAGCGCGGGTGCCGATTTCCGCCAAGGTGGTCGCCAACATGATCACCAGCGTTGGCGTTGACCGGGTGCTGACCGTTGACCTGCACGCCGACCAGATTCAGGGCTTCTTCGATATCCCGGTCGATAACATCTACGCCACGCCGATCGTGCTCAGCGACATCCGCGCCCAGAACCTCGGTGACCTGATGGTGGTATCGCCCGACGTCGGTGGCGTGGTCCGCGCCCGTGCCCTGGCCAAGCGGCTCGATGATGCCGAACTGGCCATCATCGACAAGCGCCGCCCGGCACCCAATCAGGCCAAGGTGATGCACGTAATCGGCGATGTTCAGGACCAGCACTGCATCGTCGTCGATGACATGGTCGATACCGCCGGTACCCTGTGCCTGGCCGCCCAGGCCCTGAAGGATCGCGGCGCTGCCTCGGTGCGCGCCTACTGCACCCATGCAGTGCTGTCCGGCCCGGCAGTCGATAATCTGCGCGGTTCAGCACTCGATGAGCTGGTGGTGACCAACACCATTCCGCTGTCGCCGGCTGCGGTCGCCTGCCCGAACATCCGCCAGGTGAGCGTTGCCGGTCTGCTGGCCGAGACCATGCGCCGCATTCATCTGGAAGAGTCGGTGAGCTCGCTGTTTTTGTAGAATGCCCGCCGCGCCCCGGTTATGCCGGGCGCCCTGGGCTATACCCTTGAGCGGTGCGCCTGGTCGCGGGCGCATCGTGTTTTTATTTTTGCATCCTGGAGTTGAAGCTGATGAGTATGACGTTTGAACTGAATGCCGAACCGCGTGGCGATCTGGGCAAAGGTGCGAGCCGCCGCCTGCGCCGTGCGGCCAAGGTGCCGGCCATTCTGTATGGCGGCCAGCAGGAACCGCAGCCGCTGCTGGTTGATCACCTGGAACTGTTCAATCTGATGAACAAGGCCGGCGAGGCGTTCTACTCGCATGTGCTGACCCTGAAGATTGCCGGGCGCACCGAGAGTGCTGTGCTGCGTGATATGCAGCGCCATCCGTTCAAGCCGGTCATCATGCATCTCGACTTTCTGCGCGTCAGCGCCGATCGCAAGCTGCGCGTGCATGTGCCGCTGCACTTCACCAACGAGAGCAACTCGCGCGGTGTCAAGCAGCAGGGCGGTGCGGCCAGCCATGCGCTGATCGATGTCGAGATCGAGTGTCTGCCGGGCGATCTGCCGGAGTTCATCGAGGTCGACCTGACCGATCTGGGCATGGGCGAGGCGATTCACCTGTCGCAGCTGGTCCTGCCGGCGGGCGTGGCCCTGGCCGCCCATATCGAACCTGGCTCCGAGCACGACGCGATCGTGGTCAGCATTCACCATGCCGGCAGTGGCGAGGAAGCGCCCGCCGAGGCACCGAAGGCAAGCTAAAGCGCGTCTGCCGCCGGATCGATCGTCGTGCCGGAATCCGCATTACCGCCGTTGCGGCTGCTGGTGGGGCTGGGCAATCCCGGCC
>DAITNL010000052.1:9564-16343 GCA_036834665.1 Candidatus Competibacteraceae bacterium
GAGTATGCCGACACCCGTCATAACGCCGGATTCTGGCTGGTCGATGCGCTGGCCCGTCAGCACGGTGGCGCGTTTCGTACCGAGTCGCGCTTTCATGGCGAGCTGTGCCGGCTCAGCACGGGTGGGCAGGATGCGTGGCTGCTCAAACCGCTGACCTTCATGAACCGCAGCGGTCAGGCGGTGGCGGCGCTGGCCCGTTTTCACCGCATCGCGCCGGCTGAGATCCTGGTGATTCACGATGATCTGGATCTGGCGCCGGGCACGGTGCGCCTGAAGCGTGGCGGCGGCCATGGTGGCCATAACGGCCTGCGCGATCTGATTGCCCATCTGGGCGATAACAGCTTTGCCCGCCTGCGCCTGGGCATCGGCCATCCTGGCGATAGCCGCGAGGTGGTGAACTATGTGCTGCGCCGGGCGCCCGCTACTGAGCAGACGCTGATCGAGCAGGCCATAACCGCCGCGCTGCGCGAGTTGCCGTTGCTGCTGGCCGGGCACTGGGATCAGGCCGTGCGCAGCCTGCACAGCCGGCGTTCCGAGCCTTCCCCCGCCGCCAAGGCGGCCCCTTCTGCGAACCGAGTACCGCCATAGCCATGGGTATCCAATGCGGCATCGTCGGCTTGCCTAATGTCGGCAAGTCCACCCTGTTCAACGCCCTGACCAAGGCCGGCATCCAGGCCGAGAATTACCCCTTTTGCACCATCGATCCCAACGTCGGCGTGGTGGCGGTGCCCGATCCGCGCATGACGGCGCTGGCGGCGATTGTGAAGCCGCAGAAGATCATCCCGACCACAGTGGAATTCGTCGATATCGCCGGTCTGGTGGCGGGTGCATCCAAGGGCGAGGGATTGGGCAACCAGTTTCTGGCGCATATTCGCGAGACCGACGCCATCGCGCATGTGGTGCGCTGTTTCGAGAACGATGATGTGGTGCATGTCGCCGGCAAGGTGAATCCGCTGGCCGATATTGAGACCATCAGCACCGAGCTGGCGCTGGCCGATCTGGCCACGGTGGAAAAGGCGCTGCAGCGGGCGGAAAAGGCGGCCAAGGCTGGTGGGCGCGAGGCGCTGGAGCGCAAGGCGGTGCTGGAGCGGGTGCAGGCGCATCTGGATACCGGTGCGCCGCTGCGCACCCTGGCGCTGGCGGCTGAGGAACGCGACTATTTGCGCGAGCTGTTTCTGCTGACCGGTAAGCCGGTGCTGTATATCGCGAATGTTGCCGAGGATGGGTTCGAGAACAATCCGTTTCTGGAGCCGGTGCGGGCGCTGGCGCAGCAGGAAGGCGCTGAGGTGGTGCCGGTGTGCGCGGCGATCGAGGCGGAGCTGGCGGAGCTGGACGATGCGGATAAGGCCGAGTTTCTGGCCGACTATGGACTGGCCGAGCCGGGTCTGGACCGGGTGATTCATGCCGCTTACAAGCTGCTGGGTCTGCAAACCTATTTCACTGCCGGGCCGAAGGAAGTGCGGGCCTGGACGGTGCGTGCCGGATCGACTGCGCCCCAGGCTGCCGGTGTGATTCACAGCGATTTCGAGCGCGGTTTCATTCGCGCCGAGGTGATTGCCTACGCCGATTACATCGCCTGTGCGGGTGAGGCTGGCGCGCGCGAGGCCGGCAAGTGGCGGCTGGAAGGCAAGGACTATATCGTCAACGAAGGCGACGTGATGCACTTTCGCTTCAACGTCTGATTTGGAACAGACGCGCACGAGGTCAAGCCGATGGTTGCGGCAATCGGGCGCGGTGCTGTGCCAGATACGGTTGGTGCAGTGTATTGATCCAACGCAGTTTCATGCCCGGTGCAATGCCAAGGGGCAGTAAATCCAGCCCCGCCAGGGTTGGTGCAATGATCAGTACGCCCTGTTCATCAAAGCTGATCAGGAAACGGTCGAACAGCGCATCCAGATTGGCGCTGAGCAGAAAACCGTTGAATACATCCAGCCGTTCGGCATCCGTTGCACATTCCGCCCAGGGCTTGGCGTGGCTGGCGCGCAGCACTTCGGGAATGGCAACGCCCGTCACTGCGCACGCGCCGCCCCAGTAGTCCAGCATGGCGTCACGAAATTTGTTTTGCCCGATGCGCTGGCGAACCCTGCGTTCGATCTCGGTACCGGCAATGCCTGCGGGGAGTTCAGCCAGTTCTGCGGCCACTGCCTGTTGATAATCGTTGGCGGCCTGGCGGGGCAATGCACGGGAAAGACTGGCCGCCCGGCGCAGCAAGGCTGCCAGATCGGCTTCGGTGGCGATCCGAAACGTATCAGCCTCCAGCGTTGCAGGAAAGCTGCGTTGCAATTCCGGCAGCAAGGCGTGGGAAGCCGTCTGGAAGCGCACGTGATAAACGCCACTTGCCAAGCCAACCAATGCGCGATTGGCATGACGCGCCGAGGCCAAGGTGACACCGCTGACATCCGAGGCCATAACATGCTCGAAGCCATTGTCGTTGCCGGCTTTCTCAATGAGGGTGCGCTGGAGCGGGTTCAATGTGGGGCCTCTGTTGTTGAATGATCCATGCGATTCCACTCTATCGCCTTTTTCCGCCAGTGGGTTTCAATAGCTTGAGTGAAGTCGGGACGAACCAGTTTGGCGCGAGATTGACACCACTCGGGGGATTCCTGGCGAATGACCACCACCTTGATTTTTCAACGCGATACCCCTATGATTTCCTTACTCATCAGCCCAAGGCTGAAGGAGTTGGGCCAGCGCCATGTGCGCTGGCCTTTCTGTTTCTGGCTCATGGCAACCGCTTGCTGTACTTCTTGAGCAACGCCCTGCGCTTGCTCTCGTAGTCCACCCAATACGCTGTGATCAGGCGGCGACGTCCATCGCGGTAGCGTTTCATCACGATCACGTAATCGAAATGCTCCAGCCACACGTAGGTGTGCACATCACCATCGCCCTCTTCGTAATCCCATGCCTTGATCTCGGGCTGCATACAGTTGTCCAGCATGGGGCGCGCCCATGGCAAGCGCTCTGAGCGCCGGAAATCTGGCAGGCGGTTGCCAGAGCGTGGAGGGTCTTCTCGCTCAACCAGATGCCAGAAAATCAACTCTTTACCCCGTTCCTTTTCGGGGAAAAACCAGACCTGATGTCCGGCGTAGCGCGCAGGCTGGCTCACAAAGTCGCGATGAAAAATCGTGTACAAGGCTTCCATCACCTGCTCGCTCCACGGTGACATCGGGAACATGGCAGGCAACCATGCAGGCGGAATCATCACGGTCATGATGGCTGCACCTGCCTTAGTCTAAACAAGAAAATATTGAGTTTCTGCTCCCGCAATGGTGTGGACAGCGACAAACTGCGCCCCCATTTACGCTCCAGATGCTCAAGCACCGCCACTTTAGCCGGGTTGCCCTGCAAATTGCGGTGACGGTAGGCCAGCGCTCCCGTCAAGTAATCCGCCACCTGCATCAACTCTGCTTCGTGAGAATGGATATTCTGGATGTGCCCAATCATGTCGCTGGTGAAGTCATACACGTTATTGCACAAAACCTCGCGCAATTGTTTGAGTTTCAGGCGGCTGCGCGTGTCTTTGATATCCAGATAAATCGCATACTGGCTGTCGGGCGACAGAATTTTGTTCAGTAGGGAAAACTGCATCTTGTAATAAAAAAGATCATGATCGCCTTGGTTGAATGTCGCATGGTTTAACGCCTGCTTGTTCAATACCACCAAACCCCGGAAATGCAGCGGTGATTCAGCCAGGAACCAATCGATGATTTCCAAGTAAAACGGTAACCGGGATTCGGACGTTTTTGACCATTTCAACTCCCCCCGCGCTCGATGCCGGGCTTTGATATCGCGTAGTTCTGCCCCCAGACGGCGGGCATCGTCCTTCGGGCACCAGATCGCGCCCAGCGCCATGATCGGCTGACCATCGTTTTCCAGGTGGCAAGATTCATCGCAATACACGTTGTAGAGCATTGGCGTATTGTTTGGCATCAGCGCAATTCCCCTGTTTCCAATTCAATTGGTTCCACTCTATCGCCCTTTTCCGCCAGTGGGTTTCAATGGCTTGAGTGAAGTCGGGGCGAACCAGTTTGGCGCGAGATTGACACCACTCGGGTGATTCATGGCGAATGACTAGCCCTTCCAGCGCACCGGTGCGATAACGGCTCGCGGTGTCGGCGACAAGTTTTTTCAGTGTGGAAACCGTGGCCTTGCCATGCAGCACTTGCGGGACGGTCAACAAACCTGCTTCAGTTGCCAGTGCATTGCGGCGCGCGCTACTCCAGAACCGATCCGCACTGCGGTCGTACACATCAAACAACAGAAACCAATCCGGCAGTGCTGTGTAATCCAGCGAATGGCGCGCAGCACACCATTCACCAAACAAAATCAGCTTGGATTCGAGTACGGCAAGCAAGGCTTTTTCATGTTGCGCTAACCAAGCGGGCAAGCGGGCGAACTGTCCTGTGTGAGGCTGCGCGAGATACTGCCCCCGGTTCTGCGCGCGCAGACTGTCATCTGGGGCGAGAGACAGGCCAATATTTGCACCATCGAGTTTTTCCTCTACCACCACATCATCCGCCAGCAGCGCCGCTACCTCATTGGGCAGCAGCACTTTGTCATCGCGCGGTGATCCTTCGCCCAGCCAGGCGAGGTGCGGTGTGTGAGGGAAGCGGAAGAAGTCGGTTACTGTGGAGGCTGTGGTATCCACGGATGAATTCACGTCAGTAGTTCCTTCAAATAAAGCCAGGCTGGATTGCTCACTTCGCGCTTATGGGGTTTGTCTGGCTGGGTTTTTCCGAGCTTTTCGAGTTTTGGCACGGTCGTGGTTTTGTTCAGTAGTGCAGTCTTGCCGCTGTAGAGCACCACGAAACGTTCTTCGGCCAGCGTGAGCTTGGTGCCATGAAATTCATCCAGAAGTCCCAAGGCATAACGCACAAACTGGCGCGTGCTTTTGAATTGTCCTGAATAGCCCACCGGATTGCCTGACTTCAAATCCACATACAGCGCAACTAATTGCCCGCCTCGATAGATCAGCACCACGCAATCACAGGCTCGGTGGTGATCGTGTGCTGCTCCCGTCGCCAGCAAGGGTGACATCTGCGCAGTCTTGCCCCGACCTTTATCTGGATTAAAGCTGAACCAGTCACCTGCTGGCGCGGAGAGCGTCACGCTGTTAAGTTTTGCTGTCGGATCGGTTTCCTTGATCAATACATGGGTGTGTTGGGTACCGTTGTAAGTGCAGCAGGATAAGGAATCATGTAATTGCTGAAGCGGTGCTGTTAGCGCCATCAGAACTCACCCCCGTAGAGGATTTCGCTCTGAATTGCGTTCATGGTTTCGATGGTTTCATCGAAGGTACTCACTTCAATGCCTCGGTCGGGGTAAATCGTCGCCGGAATAAGCGTCCGTGCCTTGCCGCGCCCAGACACTGCCTTTTGCAAGCCCGTTATGTACATGCAGATGCGCTGCGGATTGATCAATTCAGCCTCATCGTAACCATATTGCTGCTGCACGGTCTTGGTGTGTGGGGTGCGCTGATGCAGCATAATCAGCGTATTGATCTCCTTAACCAGATAGTCGCTGTGGGTCGTGATAAACACCTTAATACCTGCATTCACCATCCGCGCCACTAAGCGCGCAAAAGCACGTTGATTTTTAGGGTGCAAATTCAATTCTGGTTCGTCGATGATGAACACATCACCTGCCCTAGCTCGGCAGCGCAGATAAAAACCGACATCCAGTAAGGCACGGATGCAACTGGAGGCTTCGTTCATGGTGAAGCGTTGTTTGCCGGCACCCTTGGCTTGAAACACCAGTTGTTGTTTTACCACTTTGTAACTACCGCCAATGATGGCATCGAATGCCGCCAACAGCTCGGGATGGGCTTTGGCCAACTCGCCGGTGCGCTTATCGATATCTTCCAGTTGGCGCACGAAGTCTACATTGTCTTCTACCGGCCAGGCGTAATCGGTCTCAATGCCCTGCAATATCTTGAGCGGATTGCGTTTAAGCTCTTTTGAGTCAATCTCGTTCAGCGTTTTAAGCATGCGGGTACGCGCCATATCCAGCTCTTTGCGGAAAATGGCCGCCCCTGTGCGTTCGGCACTGGCGATATGTACGCGTGGCAAATGCGGTGCAAACACAATGTCTGCAATCGCATCGGCAATAAAATCAGTCAGTCCACCAAACGGGCGCTGCAACATTTCGGCATCGGCAACCAGCACATCCAACAGTGGGCTGCCGGATTCCTTTTTGAGCGTGGCTAGAACTTTGCCGCTCGGGCCAGCTTGGACGGTGCGCTGATAGGCTTGTGTTACATAGTCAGTCGTCTGACAGGTACTCGGTACACAGATCGTTTTTTCAAAGACATTGCTCTCAGTCGCAAATGCGCGTGGCAGACCACCCACATAGGCTTTGCCCATCCGTTCAAGATAACTATCGATCTTGCCGTTAAACATCGCGGCCAAATCAATGCGGTACTGGCTGGCATCCTTGAGCACTTGGTCTATTTCATCCTCCAGCAGAAAACGCAGGATTTGCCTCCAGCTACGCAGAAAACCATACACTGCATAAGTCGCGTAGGTTTTTCCGGTATTGTTTTCGCCGCAAATTAGGGTTAAGTCAGCCAGCTCAATATCGGCTTGATCAAGCAAGCCCAGTTTTTCAAAATGAAATCTCATCAGTTCAATCCTCCCGTTTCCAATCGATCCCACGCTGCCAGTACGAGCCGTTGAGTGCGGTATTCGCCGAGTTCGCGTTCTTCGTTCTTTTTGAGCACGCGGAAGGTTTCTGAGGGGTAATCCGCGCCCATGATATCGGCGGGGTCGAGGATGTAGCGC
>DAITNL010000052.1:16353-16593 GCA_036834665.1 Candidatus Competibacteraceae bacterium
TTCGTCGCGGGTGAGGCCGTAGAGCTTGGCGTAATAGGCATCCAGTTCGGCGCGGAGGATGGCACGGCGTTTGGGATCAAAAACAAACGGATCGCCATTGAAGCCGAGGTCTTGCGCCCATGGCGCGAGATCATGGGCGGTGTAGGTGAGTTCCAATACGCGCGGGACAATGAAGGCGAGATCGGGATCAGTGTAGTGGTCGGGGGGGAGGACGGGGAATTGCTTTATATAGAAGTAATT
>DAITNL010000053.1:0-8218 GCA_036834665.1 Candidatus Competibacteraceae bacterium
CCGCCAACAGCACCACGATGCCGCCCAGGAACACCCCGACCACCACCAGCGGATCAGTGATGTCCATGGCAATGGGCTTGCCCATGGCCAGTTCAACCGCCTGCTTGAAGGATACGAACAGCGCCAGCGCGGTCAGCGCCGCCGAGCCGATGGCAAAGCCCTTGCCGGTCGCGGCGGTGGTGTTGCCGATGGCATCCAGATGATCGGTGATCTTGCGCACCTCGGGCGGCTGGTGCGACATCTCGGCGATGCCGCCGGCGTTGTCGGAAATCGGCCCCGAGGCGTCGATGGTCATGGTCACGCCAGCCGTGGCCAGCATGCCAACGGCTGCGAGCGCGATGCCGTACTGACCGGCGGTCTGATGGGCGACGAAGATGGCAATGACGATGACCAAAATCGGCAGTGCGCAACTTTCCAGACCCACCGCCAGGCCGGTGATGATGTTGGTCGCCGGGCCAGTTTTGCAGGACTGGATGATGCGCGTCACGGGCTTGGATGAGGTGTAGTACCAGGCGGCGCGACCGATGGCGATACCGGCCAGATTGCCGGTCAGGATGGCGGCGAACAGTGCCCAGCCGTAGCCAAACAGCATCATCACGATCAGCGTCAGCAGCAGGAACAGACCCGCCGAGCTGAATTCGGCAATGGCCAGCGCCCGTTCCGGCCCGTATTTCTTGAAGGCGGACATGCTGTGGATGCCGACCAGTGAACAGCCCAGGCCAATGATCGCCAGCGTCAGCGGCAGTGCCAGCAGCATCGGCTTGGTGACGCCCTCGCCGAAGTATTGAACGATCTCATCGGCCTGGAGCGTTGCCGCCAGGGTGATGGCAGCGACCATCGCGCCGACATAGGATTCATAGATGTCCGCGCCCATGCCGGCGATGTCACCAACGTTGTCGCCGACGTTATCGGCGATCACGCCCGGGTTGCGCGGGTCGTCCTCGGGAATGCCGGCTTCCACCTTGCCGACCAGATCGGAGCCAACGTCTGCGGCCTTGGTGAAAATGCCGCCGCCGACGCGGGCGAACAGAGCGATGGACGAAGCGCCCATCGAGAAGCCCCAGATCACCGACGCCGATTCGGGATGGACCGCGAATTCGGCCGCCATGCCGGTAAAGAAGATGCCCAGGCCCAGCAGGCCAAAGCTGGCCACCGCCAGACCCATGACCGCGCCGCCGTTGAAGCCGACCAGCAGCGCCTCGCCAGCCCCCTGATCACGCGCAGCAGCGGTCACCCGGATGTTTGCCTTGGTTGCGGCCTTCATGCCGACCAGTCCGGCCAGCGCCGAGGTCAGCGCGCCGGTCAGGAATGCGATGGCGGTGCCGGGGCCCTGGTGCTCCGACACGAACAGCAGAGTCGCGACCACCAGGGCGAAAATGCCGATCTTGGTGTACTGGGCGCGCAGGTAGGTCATGGCGCCCAGGTGGATTTCATCGCCAATCGCGATCATCTGCGCATCCCCGCCGGGCCGACGCACGATCGATTTATAGAGCATCGCGGCTACCACCAGTCCAAGCAGGCCCGCGACTAGCGACAGGATTCCAACAATCATAAAGTTCCCCCACGGTTTACAGGAAATTGGCACGCCGCGCTGCGCGGTGGCCAAGCGTGGTCAATAATGGATCAGGTTGCCACTGGCCCGGCCCTTCTGATCATCCGGTCCGGGGCGGCGGCCATCATCACCAACACCACCGACATAACCCTAGTGGGAGAACACCAAAAATGAAATGCAAACACTACATGATGTCCGCGCCCACTGCCGTGCTCGACACCGCACCGCTGTCGGAAGCGGTGGCTGTCATGGTCCGCAAGCACATGCAGGATCTGATGGTGGTCAACGAGGCCGGCGAGTTCATCGGGACCATTACCTCCTTCGTGCTCAGCAAGATCCTGACCCCGACCGAGCCGCAAAGCGCTGAGCAGGCCGAGCGTGAAACCGCCGAAGATGTCGATAACCGCCTGATTCCGCACCTGCACCGCAAGGTGGTCGAGTTCGTCGATCCCGCTCATCCGGTAGTCAATCCGGAAGCGCCGCTGTCCGAGGCGCTGCACCTGTTCGCCGCCGGCTATTTGCGTCTGCCGGTGGTCGATGCCGATCGCAAGCTGGTCGGCGCGCTGTCTTCGCTGACCATTCTGCGCCGTTTCCGCTTCTAGAGTGTCGCGCGGCCGGGTTCAGACGCTGATTGGATCCGGCCGATGGTAACTTGTCGGCGGCGCACCGGTCTGATGGGAAATCCCGTTTCCGTTGCTGAGAGTACTGCCATGCTGATCAAGAAACCGGCCGATATCCGTCCCTCCGAAATCACGCCGCCGGCGCTGTATGTGCAGCGGCGCGCGTTCATGAAGGGTCTGCGGCGCTGGCTGGGGCGGCGCTGCTCGGTCCCGGCCTTGTCCGCGCGGCTGACGATGATCTCAAGCCGACGCCCTACAAGGACATCACCTCCTACAACAACTTCTACGAATTTGGCGCCAGCAAGACCGATCCGGCTGCGTATGCCGGACGCCTGAAAACCCGGCCGTGGACGGTGACCGTAGAGGGCCATTGCGAAAAACCCGGCCGGTATGCGCTGGAGGATATCCTGGCACCGCACACGCCCGAGGAGCGCATCTACCGCCTGCGCTGCGTCGAGGCCTGGTCGATGGTGGTGCCGTGGCTGGGCATTCCGCTGGGGAAAATCCTGGCGCGTTTCCAGCCCACCGCCAACGCCAAGTATGTCGAATTCACCACCCTGCTTGATCCAGCGCAGATGCCTGGACAAAAAACCCGGCTGCTGGATTGGCCCTATGTCGAAGGGTTGCGCATGGATGAGGCGCTGCATCCTTTGACCCTGTTCGCCACCGGGCTGTATGGCAAGGAACTGCCGAATCAGAATGGTGCGCCGCTGCGTCTGGTGGTGCCGTGGAAGTACGGCTTCAAGAGCATCAAGTCGATCGTGAAAATCCGCTTCAGCGAGCAGATGCCGCGCAGCAGTTGGGCACGCGAGAATCCAGCCGAGTACGGCTTTTACGCCAACGTGAATCCAGAGGTCGATCACCCGCGCTGGAGCCAGCGCAAGGAGCGGCGCGTTGGCGAATTCTTCCGCCGTGATACCCTGCCCTTCAACGGCTATGCCGCCGAGGTGGCCGGGCTGTATACCGGCATGGACCTGCACCGCTCTTTCTAGGGAGACCCGCTCGATGAATGATCGCGCCCATCTGAATATGCCCGGATCGGAATACAGCCTGCGTGAAGAGATCGTCCACGCCATCACCCATGGCATCGGCATTCTGCTCAGCATCGCCGGTCTGGCGGTGCTGGTGGCCTTCGCGGCCATTTACGGCGATGCCTGGCACGTGGTCAGTTGCAGCATCTACGGCGCGACTCTGATCGTGCTGTATACCGCGTCAACGCTGTACCACGGCATTCCCTCACCGCGGGCCAAGCCGCTGCTGCAACGCCTCGACCACGCAGCGATTTTCCTGCTGATCGCTGGCACCTACACACCGTTTACCCTGGTCAGCCTGCGCGGCAGCTGGGGCTGGACCCTGTTCGGGCTGGTGTGGGGCATTGCCATCATAGGCATGGTGCTGGAACTGGCGGTGCGCCGCCACATCAAGGGCCTGTCGATGAGCCTGTATCTGGGCATGGGCTGGCTGATCGTGATCGCCATCAAACCGATGCTGGCGCAGGTCGCGCCCGGCGGGCTGCTGCTGCTGCTGGCCGGTGGCCTGGCCTATTCGCTGGGGGTGATTTTCTATGTGCGCAAGCAGATAGCCTATCACCACGCCATCTGGCACCTGTTCGTGCTGGCCGGCAGCATCCTGCATTTCATGTCGGTGCTGTTCTATGTCATCCCTGGCGCTCAGCCCTGAGTGGCCGGCCAGAGCACTCAACGCGCCGTGAACTGGATATCGCCGTACCAGGCGCTGGCAGTCTGCCCGCTGCTGTCGCTGTCAGTCATCAGCGCCACGGCATCGAGGGCGTCGATGTCCTCGCCGAACAGACGGCGAAAATCGGCGCGCACGTCGCGTTTTTCCTCGACCCAGCGCCCGGCTTCGGCAGTACCGGAGCGCAGCGCCATCATGCGCACATTGTCGGTATAGGCACTGTTCCAGGTAGCGCCGACCGGCTGAGTGCTCGACCAGGCGTAGACCAGCGAGCGGGTTTTCCAGAACGCCGCACCGCCCGACACCACCACATAGACCCGCGCCGGGTAATCGTCGCCGGCCTTCTGGCGCTCGTCGATGTCGGTCAGTACCCGATCCACCCGCCAGGACCAGTTCAGCCACGGCGTGCGGTTCAGATCAATGCGGATTTCCCGATACAGGCCCGAGGCGGTGCCGCGACTGTCGGCGAACAGCGCTGGTCGGCCGCCGCGACTGTCGAAACTGTAGCGGGTTTCACCCTTGAACACCTTCTCCTGCCACTCCTGCCGATCCGCAGCGGAAAAGTGGCCGACCATCAGGGTCGGGGCATCGGCAGCCAGGGCTGGGTTCGCCGCCAGTGCCAGCAGCAGCACGATTCCGATCAATAGGCTCAGGATGCCCTGCATGTCTGGTGTCTCCACGAATAGTGTCAGTGTGGTAAGGGTTGGGACGCCACCGGCTGTGCGCTGGCACCCTTGATAATCATCCAGGTTGCCCGCATCTAAACTTGCAAATCCCTTTTGCCAGCCCTGTGAACGACCATGAGCGATTCTGAAGCCGAAGCCATTGAAGCGGAAATCGTGCGCGAAGATGATGACAGTTCCGGGAGCGCCGCGAACAACAACACCATCGTTGCCGCCGCCGACGTTCTGCCGACGACGTTGTACCTGCTGCCCCTGTCCGAACGGCCCTTCTTCCCGGCCCAGGCGCTGCCGCTGCTGCTCGCCGAGGAGCCGTGGCTGCCGACTATCGAAGCCGCAGCCAACCGCGAGCAGCGCGTGATCGGTCTGGTGCTGGTCAAGCCCGACAGCGCCGAAAAGGCTCATCATCCCGATGATTTTTATCCGATCGGCACGGCCGCACGTATGCACCAGTTGGCGCGCAGCGAAGGCCGCCTGCAGTTCATTGCCCAGGGCCTGAAGCGTTTTCGCATCGACCGCTGGCTGTCCAGTGAACCGCCCTATCACGTCCATGTGGAATACCTCAACGATGAAAGTGACCAGGCCGGACCCGATGAGTTGCGCGCCTATTCGCTGGCGGTGATCAATACCCTCAAGGAACTGATTCCGCTCAATCCGCTGTATTCCGAGGAACTGAAATTCTTCCTCAACCGCTTTAACACCCACGATCCCTCGCCGCTGGCCGATTTTGCCGCCAGCCTGACCACGGCAAGCAAGGAGGAACTGCAGGAGATTCTGGCCACCGCGCCGATTCTGGAGCGGCTGAAAAAGGTCATCGTGCTGATCAAGAAGGAACTGGAAGTCGCGCAACTGCAGACCCGGATTCGCAAGCAGGTCGAGGAGAAGATGAGCGAGCACCAGCGCAAGTTCTTCCTGCGCGAGCAGCTCAAGGCCATCCAGCAGGAACTGGGCATCGCCAAGGATGACCGCACCGCCGATATCGACCGCTTCCGCGAACGTCTGGACAGTCGCCGGGTGCCCGAGGCGGCGCTGAAACGGATCAACGAGGAACTGGATAAGCTGTCGATTCTCGAAACCGGCTCGCCTGAATATGCCGTGACCCGCAATTATCTGGACGTGATGACCGAACTGCCCTGGGGCGTGCATTCCAGCGATAACCTCGATCTGGCCCATGCCCGGGAAATTCTCAATCGCGACCATGACGGTCTGGACGACGTCAAGGACCGCATCATCGAGTTCCTAGCAGTGGGCGCGCTCAAGGGCCAGGTCGGCGGTTCGATCATTCTGCTGGTGGGGCCGCCGGGCGTGGGCAAGACCTCGATTGGCCGTTCGGTGGCGGCAGCGCTGGATCGCCGATTCTATCGGCTCAGCCTGGGCGGGATGCGTGACGAGGCCGAGATCAAGGGCCATCGCCGTACCTACATCGGCGCGCTGCCCGGCAAGTTCATTCAAGCGATTCGCGAGGCGCAGACCGCCAATCCGGTGATCATGCTCGACGAGATCGACAAGATCGGCGCGTCCTATCATGGCGATCCGGCCTCGGCGCTGCTGGAAGTGCTCGACCCGGAGCAGAACAGCGAGTTCCTCGATCACTATCTGGATGTGCGCTTCGATCTGTCCAAGGTGCTGTTCATCTGCACCGCCAACCAGCTCGACACCATTCCGGCCCCGCTGCTGGATCGCATGGAAACCATTCGCCTGTCCGGCTACATCACTGCCGAAAAGCTGCAGATCGCCCGTAATCACCTGTGGCCCAGGCTGCTGGAGCGCAGCGGTCTGGCGCGTGAGCGTATTCAGCTCAGTGAGGCGGCGCTAAGCCAGATGATCGAGGGTTACGCGCGTGAGGCCGGGGTGCGCAATCTGGAAAAGCAGCTTGGGCGGATTGTGCGCAAGAGCGCGGTCAGCATTGTCGAGCACCGTGCTGAAGAACCGATCAGGGTTGATGCGCCCGATCTGGAGCGCTATCTGGGCAAGCCGCCGTTCCGCGCCGAAACCTTGATGTCTGGGATTGGCGTGGTCACCGGGCTGGCCTGGACTGCGCTCGGCGGCGCCACGCTCAGCGTCGAGGCCAGTCTGGTGCACACCAAGAATCGCGGCTTCAAGCTCACCGGTCGCCTTGGCGAAGTGATGCAGGAATCGGCCAGCATCGCCTACAGCTATATCAGCGCCCATCTGGAGGATTATCAGGCCGATCCGAAATTCTTCGATGAGGCATTCGTGCATCTGCATGTGCCCGAGGGCGCTACGCCCAAGGATGGACCGAGCGCCGGCATTACCATGGCCACCGCGCTATTATCACTGGCGCGCGGGCAGATGCTGACACGGCCGCTGGCGATGACGGGCGAGCTGACCCTGACCGGACAGGTGCTGCCGGTGGGCGGCATTCGTGAGAAGCTGATCGCAGCGCGCCGCGCCGGGATTCATGAAATCCTGTTGCCCGAGGGCAATCGCGGCGATGTCGAGGAATTGCCCGAGCATATTCGCGAGGGTCTGAGCATCCATTTCGTCGGTCAGTTGCGCCAGGTGGTGGAACAGGTGTTCACGGTGGCAGAGCGGCATTAGCAAGACCGTTCTTGCGTTCTCCATCCGCACCCGATCTTTGGCCACCCTCTCCAGGCGGTTGAGAGTATGGCCGTTTCAACGTGAGGATTGAGTCGTGCTGATATCCCCTACGCGGCGCCGTGTTGTGCTGTTATCGCTGGCCCTGCTGGGCTTGGGCGATATGTTGCCGGTCGAGGCGGCGTGCGAGGATCCGCCAGCGCGGCGGGTCAACTGGCTGCACTGCGATAAGCAGGGCGTCGATCTGCACGATGCCGACCTGCGCGAAGCGGTGCTGACCCGCGCCAATCTGGCCCATGCCCGGCTGAACGGCGCGCGGCTCAGCGGTGCCGATCTGGGTAGCGCGGTGCTCAGCGGCGCCGATCTCAGCGGTGCGACCCTGCAGGGAGCCCGGCTGGTGTCGGCGCGACTGGAGGGGGCCATCTTCACCGGTGCCAACATGGCCGGGGCGCGGCTGGAACGGGCGGTACTGACCGGGGCGATGCTGCGCGACGCTGATCTGCGTGGCGCGGCGCTCTATCAGGCTGATCTCAGCGGTGCTGATCTCAGCGGCGCTGATCTCAGCCGGGCTAATCTGGCCCAGGCTCATCTGGATGCGGCCCGGCTGGTCAATGCCCTTCTCGAAGAGGCGGTGCTCAGTCGCGCCGTGCTTGAGGATGCGGTGCTCAGTGCTGCGCGCCTGCGCGGCGCCAGGCTGGACGGCGCGAATCTGCTCGGTGCCGATTTCCGTGGCGCCGATCTGAGTCAGGCCACGCTGGCCGAGGCGCGACTGGATGGCGCGCATTTTGATGGCGCCCGACTCGACAGCACCATTTGGAATACCCGCCAGCGTTGCCAGCCCGGATCGGTCGGCGTTTGCCGCTAGCCGCTTTCCCCGGGTGCTGCAGGATTCCTATAAGTGCACATGACACTTGTCCGGATCACAGGCTAGAATCGCAGCGATTTTCAATGCGCTAACCGGCTTCGCGCCTGCGCCGGTCCGTTGGTGTCGCCCCTGAAATACCCCGGTTCCGCCTCCTGCACGCGCCCCTGTTCTGATGGTCATGTCATGCTGAAATTCTGGAGATCGCGCGGCCAGCGCATATTGCCCGAGTCACAACTTGAGTTTTTAC
>DAITNL010000053.1:8318-16512 GCA_036834665.1 Candidatus Competibacteraceae bacterium
CAGCGCATATTGCCCGAGTCACAACTTGAGTTTTTACAGCTCATTACCTTATGCGGTGCAATTGCTGCGTTGATCTACGGCGCCCTGATCTGGCGTGCGACCCAGGATCTGGATAAGTCCTGGCATCTCCATCAGGATCAGGTTGTGCAGACCAGTGATGCGCTCAAGCGCCTGTACCAGTCTTTTGGCTATGGCGGCTTCATCCATCATTTCAAGAATTATGTCCTGCGCCGTGAGCCCCATTACTACGAGGATGCCGGCACGCGTCTGGACGAGATGGAAAAACTGCTCAGGGAATGCGAAGCGCTTGAGTTCAGCGACACCGACCGGCAGGCTCTGGTCTCGCTGCGCCAGGTCGAGCAGCGCTATCGTGCCGCCTATCAACGGGCAGCGCTGCCGGAAAACCAGACCCTGGATCCAATCGGCCTCGATCATATCGTGCGGGTCGATGACAGCGGGGCCTTTCGTGCCCTGGCCCAGATGGAACACAGCCTCCAGGAGCGTACCGACAAGTACCGGCAGGCTTCGCATCGGTCCGTTGAGCAGATCAAGAGTCTGACGCTGATTGGCGTGATTCTGGTGTTGCCCGTGGCGCTGCTCGTGGTCCTGACACTCGGCTATTACCTGCGGCGCATCACCCATCTGGCCGCTTCGCTCAGTGACAGCGAAAGCCGGGGTCGCAAGGAGCGCGATCGCGCCCAGCGCTATCTGGACATCGCCGCCACCATCATCGTGGTGCTGTCGCCGCAGGGTCAGGTAATGCTGATCAATCGCGCCGGCTGCGAGCTGCTCGGCTATCCCGAGGATGAAATCATCGGCTCCGACTGGTTCGCGCGTTTTGTGCCAGAGCGCGAACATGCGCGCCTGCAGTCTCTGTTCCAGGACCTGCTGCACAACCCGGATAACGACGCCCTGCTCGCGCAGCCGATCGAGAACTGGATCAATGTCCGGGTCGGCAGCGCGCGGCTGATCGAATGGCGCAATGCCCTGATCCGTGATGAGCAGGGCCAGCTATTGAGCACGATCAGCTCAGGTATCGACATCACCGAGCGCCGTAAGGCCGAGGACGAGGCGCGCCGCCTGACCCTGCACATGGAGCATTTGGTCGCGGAACGCACCGAGCAGTTGCGCACCGCCTATGATGATCTGATTTTGCAATCGCGGCGCCTGCGCATTCTCCGCGATATCGCTCTGCTGGCGCAGCGCGCCCGTCATGTCAACGATGTGTTGGAAACCGGCCTCAGTCTTCTGCACGACTATCTGGGCTGGCCGATCGGCCACCTGCACCTGCGTCAGTCCGGCCCGAACCCCTGGCGTCTAGCCGATACCTGGTGGCTGCGCGAGTTCGAGGAGCAGTCAAGCGCGCAGCACTATCCGCTCGATCCCCGTGTGCTGAAGGATATGCAGGCCTATGCCCTGCTCAACGAAGTCACCGGCAGTACCCGGCCCTTGTGGCTGGGGGATCTGGATGACGCAGCCGTGAGCTGTAGCTATGGACAGGCACTGCTTGCCACCGGTCTGCACAGCGGCTGTCTGTGCCCGGTGTGGATCGATGGTCAGGTGGTTGCGGTGCTGGCGCTGTTTACGGATACACCGGTGTCGCTGCTGACGGAAGTGCGCGATTTTCTTGAACAGGTCATCCTGCTGCTCAGCGTGGTAGCGCAGCAGATTCACGATCAGCAGGAGCTGGAACGGCTGGCACTGATCGTGCGTGAAACCGGTAACAGTATCATCGTCACCGACGCGCACGGGCAGATCGAGTGGGTCAATCCCAGTTTCACACGCATCAGCGGCTATACCCTCAGTGAATGCATTGGCTGCAAGCCGGGCGAGCTGCTGCAGGGCCCCGGCAGCGACCCGGACACCATACGCACGATCGCCAAAGCACTGCGTGACCGGCAGCCAATTCGCACCGAGATTCTCAATTACAACAAGGACGGCCAGCCCTACTGGCTGGAAGTGCTGATCCAGCCGCTGCTCGACCACCACGGTGCGGTCAGGAATTTCGTCTCGATCCAGATCGACATCACCGAGCGCAAGCGGCACGAGCAGGAGCTGGACCAGGCGCGCACCTTTTTGCAGACCGTGGTGGACAATATCCCGGTGGCGCTGCTGGTCAAGGATGGCCACGAGGGCCGCTTTGGCCGTTATCGACTGTGGAACCGGGTGGCTGAGCGTCTGCTGGGCTTACCGCCGGGCATGGCAGCGGATACCTGCACCGATGCTGATCTGATGCCGGCGGAGATTGCCCAGGATTGGCGGCGGCGGGATCTGGACGCCTTCTACCAGGGCATCACCACCGAAACCCCCGATGGCGGGATCGAACTGACCGGTCATGGCCGCCGGGTGCTGCGGACCCTGCGGGTGCCGCTGTTTGATGCCAACGGCCAACCCGACAATCTGCTGACCATCATCGAGGACATCACCGAGCGCCAGCGCTTCATCGCTGAATTGTCGCAGGCGCGCAAGACTGCCGAGTCCGCCAATCACGCCAAGTCAGCGTTCCTGGCGATGATGAGTCACGAGATCCGCACGCCCATTAATGGCATTGTCGGCATGAGCGACCTGCTGCGGGAAACCCCGCTGCAGCCCGAGCAGCGGCACATGCTGGACATCATACGCAGATCAACCACCACGCTGCGCGCCATCATCGATGACATTCTCGACTTCTCGAAAATCGAAGCGCGGCGGCTGACTCTGGAAGAGGTGCCGGTGACGATGGAACGCCTGCTGGAGGAGGTCGCCGGTACCCTGTCGCCCCAGGTGGCGCAGCGGCATCTGCGCTTTTTCATCGAGATGGCGCCGAATGTACCGCAGAACCTGCTCGGTGATCCGGTGCGTCTGCGCCAGATTCTGCTCAATCTAGGCAGCAACGCTATCAAATTCACCGGGCACGATTCGGGGCGCGTCGGCGAGATCCACATGCGTCTTGACTGGATACCCTCCCCGGAAGAACAGGGGCGGGCTGGGCTGTGCCTCGTGGTGCGCGATAATGGCATCGGCATCGATCCGCAGGCCCAGGCGCAACTGTTTGAGCCGTTCACCCAGGCTGAGAATTCGACCACGCGCCGCTTTGGCGGTACGGGTCTGGGTCTGGCGATCACCCGGCGATTGGTGCGGCTGATGGGCGGGACGATCGTGTTGCAATCACAGCCGGGGGTAGGTTCCGAGTTCAGCATCTGGCTGCCGCTGGTGCCGGCCATTCTGGCGCTGCCGGTACCGATGCCATCCCTGGCCGGTGTGCGCCTGCTGCTGGTGGTCGAGGATGCGGCGGTTGCCGCACATCTGGCCAACTGGCTGACGCCGCGCGAGGTTCAGATCCAGTCATGTGCCAGCGTGGCAGCGGCCCGCAGCGTTTTGACGGCGACGCTCGATGCAGAGGTGGTGCCCTGTGATGTGATGCTGGTCGATGCGGCGTTGCTGGCGACACTTGAGGAGCAGTGCCGCGCGCTGCCGTGCTGGGTGCGGGTGCCCCGGCTGGTGCTGGCACCCTGGCAGGAAAAGCAGGCGTGGACCGCTCAATTGTCGATGGTGCGCCTGCATCCGCTGCTGCCCTCGGAATTGCTGCGGGCGCTGGCGCACGCGACGGGTCGGGAAATGCGGGCCGTGGATGTGGAGATTTGCCGTCGTCGCGCGCCCTCGGTCGAGGAGGCCGAGCGTTCCGGCAGACTGATCCTGCTGGTCGAGGATAACGAGATCAATCAGGAGGTGATGCTGCGCCAGTTCGATCTGCTCGGCTATGTGGCGCGAGTGGCCAGTAATGGCTTGCAGGGACTGCGCCTGTGGCAGGAGCGCCGCTTTGGTCTGGTGCTCACCGATTGCTATATGCCAGAGATGGATGGCTTTGAATTCGCCAGGCGTCTGCGCGCGCTCGAAGCCGAGAGTAACCGGCGCACGCCGATTGTGGCCGTGACCGCCAATGCGCTGCATGAGGAAAAAGCCCGATGCCTGACCGCCGGCATGGATGATTTTCTGGCCAAGCCGGTTGAGTTGATTCAGTTGCAGCAGATGCTGGATAAATGGCTGGAAGGCGATCAAGGCGATGTAGGTGCCGCCGCAGAAGTGGAAGCGGCCGCGTGCGCTATGGTGCCGGAGGCAGTTCCAGCGCAAACACCGGCGGTTGATGCAGCAGTAGCAGCAGTGCCGGCGGTTGATGCAGCAGTGCCGCCGACTGATGCAGCAGTATCGGCGGAAATGCCAGCAGACGTGCCGGCGGTTGATGCAACAGTGCCGGTGGAAATGCCGGCAGACGTACCGCCGATCGATGCAGCGGCGCTGGCGCGCCTGATTGGCAATAATCCGGTGTTGCACCGGCATTTTATCGGCAAGTTCGTGATCCAGGCGCAAACCGCAGCTACCGAGATCGAAGCCGCGCTTGATCAGCGTCAGGCTTCGGTGCTGGTGGCCATCGCTCACAAGCTGAAGTCCTCGGCGCGATCGGTTGGTGCGCAACGGCTGGTGGGGCTGTGTCAGGCGTTGGAACAGGCCGGCCGCGCCGCGAAATGGGACACGCTGCCGGCCTTGTGTGCGGCGCTGATTGCTCAGGTAACGGCAATTGCCGAGTACGTTGAAACGATCGATCGAATGAGCGATTAACTTTGTGCGCCGGTATCCTGCGACAAGGCCGCTAGCGCCGGGGTGGATGGCATATCGGCCGGATGCGCTGCCGGATTCGGCCAGGGCAAGGTGACGGTAAAGCGACTGCCCTGATGCTGCCTGCTGCTGACCGTGAGTTGACCACCATGCAGGTCGATCAGACCGCGTGCCAGCGCCAGCCCCAGCCCGGTGCCGCCATATAGACGGTTCAGGCGATCATCGAGCTGAGTGAACGGTTCAGACAGCCGCGCCAGATCAGCCTCGCTGATGCCAATCCCGGTATCCCAGACGCTCAGGTGTGCCACGCGCGCCGCCGCATCGCCCCGCACCTCCAGGCCAATGCGCCCGCCTTCCGGGGTGAACTTGATGGCATTGTGCAGGAGAAGCAACAGAATCTGCCGCAGGCGCTGCATATCGGCCACCAACAGCAGATCGGGCGGATCAAGCAGCAGTTCCAGAGTTTGCCGTTTGTCCATGGCCTGGGCACGCACCCGGCTCAGGCAGCCCTGACAAAGCAGCCGGGCAGCGAAGGTATCGGTGAGCAGAACCAGGTGACCGGCTTCCAGGCGCGCCACATCCAGCAGATCGTTGAGCAGTGCCAGCAGTTGCTGCCCGCTGTGCTTGATGACCTGCAGCATCGAGGCCTGAGATGGACTCGGGGGTTCGCTGCTGCTGTACAGCATCGCCTCGGCCATGCCCAGGATGCTGGTCAGCGGCGTGCGCAGTTCGTGGTTCATATTGGCCAGGAACGCATTTTTCATGCGCGCGGCTCGGGCTATCTCGGCGGTGCGCATGGCAACCCGCTGTTCCAGTTCGGCGTTCAGGGCCGCCAGTTGCGCTTCGGCGCGCTTGCGCTCTTCAATATCTTCAACCATGCCGATCAGGAACAGGATGGCGCCCGCTGCATCGCGTACTGCCGAGACGGTCAGGCGCCCCCAGCGGATCACGCCATCCTTGCGCAGGTAGCGTTTTTCGATCTGGTAGTGGTGGCGCTGACCGGCCAGCAGCTCCTGAAACAGCGCCCAGTCCAGCGCAATATCATCCGGATGGGTGAAATCGGTAAACACCATGCCGCACAACTCATCGGCGCTATAGCCGAGCAGTTGCACCAGCGCCTGATTTACCGCCAGCGGCTGGCCGCTCAGGCTGACCGTGGCAATGCCAATGGCCGCCTCGGCAAAGACCACGCTGCCGGTGGTCAGTTGCTGCTCCAGTTGGGCCACGCGGACGCGTAATGCGGCATTTTCCGCGCGCAGGTCGGTTTCGGAGTCGGACATCGGCTTTTGCTTATCAAGGGAAATCATGGCGAAGTCTGCTGAATTTATGGGGTGTCCCGCCAGGTCAATGCGTGCAATGTATCCGAATGATTAATCCAGTTATGCTAAAAGGAAAATGCGGGGCCGGCATCACGCCGGCCGCGAAACGGGATGGGCCGGATAAGGCAGATAGAGAGTATGGCCGAGAAGACCAGCAACGGTAGCAACATCGATGTGCGGCGCAGGAAAAGTGAGCCAGGATCGGCGTCGCCGCCACGCTTCAATGGCTATGTCGTTGCCATCGGTGCCTCAGCCGGCGGCCTCGATGCCCTGGAGCGGCTGTTCGATGAGTTGCCACCGCATTCCGGCGGTGCCTTCGTCGTCATCCAGCACCTCTCGCCGGATCACAAGAGCATGATGGCCAACCTGCTGGCCCGGCACACGGCGATGCCCGTGATCACCGTCGAAAACGAGATGGAGATCGAGCCGGGCCATGTCTACCTGATTCCGCCGGGCAAGAATATGACCGTGTCCGGCAGCCAGTTGCGGCTCAGCCCGAAGAACCCGCGCGTGCTCAGTCTGCCGATCGACCTGTTTTTCACTTCGCTGGCGCAGACGTTTGGCAACCACTCGATCGGCGTCATTCTCTCCGGCACCGGTTCCGACGGCACCCGCGGTGCGGTGGCGATCAACGATGCCGGTGGTCTGCTGCTGGCCCAGGACCCGGAATCGGCCAAGTTCGACGGCATGCCGCGCAGCGTCATGGCCACCGGGCTGGTGGATTATGTCCTGCCGCCTGAGGCATTGGCTCGACAACTGGTCGCTCACTTTCAGCATGCGCCACCGCTGCGCCCGGTGAGCGAGCGCCCGAACACCGATGCCGATCACAACGCAACCCTGGATCAGTTGCTGCACCTCTTGCACCACGCCGGTGGCATCAATTTCAAGGATTATAAGCTGGCGACGGTGACGCGGCGCATCGAACGGCGCATGCAGGTGCGCCACGTTCAGGAATTGGAGCACTATGTGCGCCTGCTGGAAAATGATCGTGTTGAAATCAACGCTCTGCGGCGCGAATTGCTGATCCCGGTGACCTCGTTCTTCCGCGATGGCGAAGCCTTCGACACCCTGGCACACACCGCCATCACCACCCTTGTCGAGAGCCGCCTTGACCGGCAGCCGATCCGGGTCTGGGTGGCGGGCTGCGCTACGGGCGAGGAAGCCTATTCACTGGCGATCCTGTTCGCTGAGGTTTGCGACCAGCATAAGCGCTGGCCGCCGATCAAGATTTTCGCCACCGATGTCGAACAGCATTACATCGACACTGCAGGTTCTGGCGTGTTTTCCGAGGCGATCGCCAACGAGGTGGGCGCCGAGCGTCTGGAACGCTTTTTCGTCCGGAAGGGCAATCACTACATCATCCGCAACGAGGTGCGCCAGAACATCATTTTTGCCCGTCACAACCTGCTCGAAGACCCGCCCTTTACCCGCATCGACCTGCTGACCTGTCGCAATGTGATGATCTACTGGCAGCCGAACGCCCAGGATAAGGTACTGCGCCGCTTTCAATACGCGCTGGCACCGAATGCCTATTTGTTTCTAGGCTCCAGCGAATCGGTCAGTAACCTGCACAGCGATTTCAGCGCCATCAACGCCCGCCACAAGATCTATCGGATCGTGCGCCACATCGCCCTGCCACTGGATATGGACCGTTCGATCCTGCCGCGCAGCAGCGAACATCGTCGCCGCAGCGTCGAAGGTCGCCGCCGGCCGGCCTGGCCCTCCGATGCGGCGGTTATCGATGCCGGTCAGACCCTGCTGCTGCGCCAGTATGCGCCGCCATCGCTGCTGATCAATGAGCAGCGCGAGCTGATTCATGTGTTTGGCGATGCCAGCCGTTATCTGAGTATTCCCGAGGGCAGCATCAGTCTGGACATCGCTAAGCTGCTGCCGGAGCCGATGCGCCCGGTGGCGATGGCGCTGTTGCACAAGGCAGCGCGCGACAATACCCCGATGCGCTCGGATGCAGTGCAATTCAACAGCACTGAGGGTCGTAGCGAACGGGTGCGGCTGGTGATCGCGCCGGTCAGTCAGGAGCCCGTCAGCGAACGTTTCCTGCTGCTGTCCTTCGAGGCGGATATGCCGGTGGTGCCCTCCAGCGGCGAGCGAGCTTCGGTGATTGACGTGGCCGCTGAAACCACCGAACGGGTGCAGGTGCTGGAGCGCGAACTGGCCGCGACCCGGGACAGCCTGCAGGCGACCATCGAGGAGCTGGAAACCTCTAACGAAGAGTTGCAGGCCACCAACGAAGAACTGATGGCGTCCAACGAGGAATTGCAGAG
>DAITNL010000054.1:0-5312 GCA_036834665.1 Candidatus Competibacteraceae bacterium
GACCAGGTCCGGTTGCCAGCCACTTTCGCGGCTGAGGGTCTTGGCGACGCCCAGGCGGATATCGCCGATTGCCGAGCCGGTGTTTTCAGTGCTGTCGAAGCCGCTTAGGCCAGTAGGTCGCAACAGCTCCTGATTGACGCTGCGATAGGGCAGGTCGAGTTCCAGCTGGGCGTCATAGGGCAGGCCGACGCGGGCGCGCAGACCCAGATCAAATTCATTGCGACGGATCCCGAAGCTGCGCGCCAGGATGCCTGCGTCGGTTTGCACCAGGGTTGGGCCGTCGTTGACCCGGCGGTTGTAATTGAAGTACGGCTCGAAGTCGTAACTGCCCGCTGGCAGCAGCAGTGCGCCCTCGGCGGTCAGGGTCCGTTCCAGGGCCCGTTCTGCAGCCTGTGCATCGACGGCCACCGCACCGGGACCGGTCGGAGCAGGCGGCGCGACCGCACCGCTCATCGGTTCGGGAGTGGGTGTGGGTGTGGCGACAGGTGCCGGTGCGGTGATTTGTGCGGTACGGGTCCTGGCAGTGGCGCGGCGTCTGGTGCTGGCCGGTGGCGTGGTGTCGCCATCCATGCGGCGTTCCAGTTCGCTGACCCGTGCTAGCAGCTCGGCGATGATGCGATCCCGTTCGCGCAGTTCCTGGCGTAACTGCCGGGCGTCGGCTTGTGTGATGACATCGTCGGCGATAGCGGGCGCGCCGCTCAGCAGGCACAGGCTCAGGGTGCTGATGCCTAGGGTAGTGCAACAGCTCGTGTGCGGATGGAGTGAAAGGGGCAGGCGGGTCCAGCGAGATGGCAGGCGGGCCATGAATAATCTCCTTGCGTGCGTTTGACGATGAAATCGGTTCCCTGCATGGCGGCGGAAAGTGCTGGAGAGGGCTCAATTAAACGTGACGAATTCCTCGGGGCGCGGCGCAAGCGGTGTGGATGTGCTGCGTGGATGACCGGGCGCTGCTTCGACTACGAAGCCCACGTGACCGATTTTCGGATAGTCGATCCAGGCCTGCATGAAGTGCTCTACGGTCATGGTGCGGTTGCCCCAGGCCGGATCGGCAAGCAGGACGCGGTTGTTGCGTTGGCCACGGAACACCACGAAGTGGTTGTAGCCCCGGGTCTGGATCGGGATCAGGATCGGTGCGCGCCGCTTGAGGTCGTCGAGGGTGAGCTGGCCCAGGCCGGTGCCCTGATAGCCGCGACCATCGACATAGCGCTTGAGGTCGAGCAGGGAAAAGCCCTCGCGAATCTGCACGAGCTGCGGATTGTGCAGGTACTCGCTACGGTTGATCAGCGCGGTAGCGACATCCTTTTCGGTGACTGGGTCACCGTGCTGGTAGCGCAACAGGGTGGTCAGGGCCGCCGCGCCGCAACTCAGATCCCATTTCTGGATTACAACCCGTTCGCGGCGTATTTCCAGCAGTGACTTGACCGGTGGATAGTCCTCGGCGCGAGCGGCCTGGATCGGGCTGGTGAGCAGGAGCGTGGCGAGGATGATCGCGGGAAAGCAACGACAGGGTATGGGGCTGGCACGCATGTTCTGGCAACTCCATGTGCAGATTTTTCTATCACAATACTAGTATGAAAATCACAATTTTGATTCTATAACTAATAAAAATGTGACTTATCCAGGAGGATGCTAGCCGGATACATGGAGTGAGCGATGGGCAAGGTGGGGTCGCGCGGTGCGTGCGCGGGTAGTGGTGCCGCGCCGCGTTAGCTGGAAACGGGTGGTAGAGAGTAGTTTGTCGCCCGTTTCCTTTTTTCATGCGGCGCGGGTGCTAGGACACAGGGCGCGGGTTCTACAGTGGAGTGCCGGGAACGGTGCAGGAGTAAAGCAGGGCGTTCACCGAGCCGCTGGCTAGGGGGGTACAAGCCTGGCGGGTGCCGTCACTGGCGGATTCGGTGAACGCCCTGGCATCGGCGCAACTGGTGGCAGTTTTCAGGTGTTCGACCAGGGCAGCGGGTGTGTTGGAGCTGGCGTCGACGGTAAAGACGGGTGTGGAGCCGCTATTGACCGGGGTCGCCGCGCCGCTGGTGCAACTGCAGGTGCTGCCATTGCCGTTGCTCACGCAGGTGCAAGCGCTGTTTCCGTCTGGGGTACGGACATCGTCCGTGCTCGTCGCGGGTCCGGGCCAAGCGCAGCGAATGATCACGGTCGCCGCTGGGTTGGCAGCATCAGCGGCGAGTGATCCGGGTGCGGACAGGAGCGTCGCGATGCTACCCAGCCAGATACTCAGAGAGAGCCGGTTTTGCGTGTTCATGAGGAAATATTTCGAATCCGCCAGGGTTAAAGGACCTTGATACGGCAGTGGATATAAAGGGACATAAGAATTTATGCATTCCTTTACAGTCCATAGCGCTGTATGCACCCATCTGACAGCCTATTTTGTTGCCATGTTGACGGGCATGGCAGCTTCCCATGCTGTAACTTTCGAAACGGAAAAAAGAACACCGTCGTAGTGAGTGGTTTGTGCGAAGCCGACTGTCTGAGCGCCTGGGGCCGAAACCGCTACACTCGCACCTGTACTCTCAACCCCTGTAACGCCCCCATAAGCTACAGCCAGCCCAGAACCGACTGCTAAGCTCGAATCAAGCTGAGGGTAATTAGTCGAGGAAGAATTATGGTAAACCGAGGCTTGGGTTTCAGTATGGGTAATGACCACCTGGGAACTGACCGCGCCTGCACCAGCACTGGCTGCTGCGGAAATAACGCCCGCTGTCACACCGTCAAGCTCTGTGCCTGAGAGGATGCGTGCGCCCGATATCAACACGATTTCAGCCACTGCGCCTGGAGCTATCAGAGTCGCAGTGATTATGCCAGCCAAGATATTGAATTTCATAAGTTTATCTCCGGCTTGCTAAAACCCCCGCGCCGAAACGCGGGAGTTGGGATTCAAGCATATTGGTTGCGTATCAGTTACCCAGCACCGCACCACTGTTTGACGCACTCTGCGCGGCAGCTACGCCACCCTGCAAAGCAGTTTGTGCTATACCAGTACTCCAGTGATAAGACGCGGCAACGGGCGCGGGTTTTTGCAGATCAACCAAGGTGCCCGCTTCCGCATAGGTATCGGACAGAAGATCACCGATGGTTTGCGAAGCACCAAAAGAATAGGCGCCACCAAAAGCACCTGCAGTGACCTGATCCATCTGACTGCCGTTCAGAACGGTTTCAGCATTGGCAAAACTGGCAGTGCCGATCAGCGCGGCGGCCGTAATCATGAGGATCGATTTCATGCGAGTTCTCCTGATAAATTTTGGTAAGCGGAATATCGAATCGACGTGCTTATGGTGTGTAGAGACCTGTGCCATAGGACTCGGATGTAGCCGAAGCACCCGAACCGATTCCATAAACGCCGCCGAGCTGGGTCGGAATATAGAAAACGCCTTGAACGGCCGTCTCAGTCTTGGTGTAAGTCGAGGCGAAAGTACCGGCTGCAGCAAAGGCATTAGCGAACGCATCGGCGACGCCACCCGCAGTCACGCCGTCCATCTGACTGGTGGTCAGCGGGGTTTCAGCCATGGCCAGACCGGAAGCGGCCAACAGAGTGGCACCGACAATAGCGCTATACAGTTTGGTTTTCATGAGATTGCCTCCAATAATGAAGTGATACAGGGCATCTTGCTTTTTACCGAAGACGCCAGAGATTCAGCGTCGATAGGGATATAGCAACCGCCGTGCCAATCATTAACTTATTGTTTTTATTAAACATTAATTGAATGCCTATAAATCGAAGCTGTGTCATGAATAAAACGGTTTTATTCCACGATTGGCAAAAAGCCTGTAATAGCCAGCGCGAACCGGCCCGGCGTATTTGTTCAATAAAAAAGACAATGCGCTCGGCCTTGCCGTGTCTCGGCAGGCAAAAAGCAAACAGATCCGCAGTGTTAACGGGAGATTGGGCGGGACGGAAAAATCGTCTGAAAAACGGGCGGACGGTCGGCACCGATCCGGATCTTCGCAGGTGTTTACCATGATCGCGGCGTGCCGCTCATGCTTGGAACGCACGGTCCAGCGGTTCTGCGGCGCGCTGCCTTGCGTATAATGCGCAGCCGTCCACTGGTCGGGTGGACTTGCTACTTCAACGTGCCTGGATATCGCCGCGCCTCATGAACACGTCCTACGACGCCTCCGCCATCGAAGTCCTCAGCGGCCTGGACCCAGTCCGCAAGCGCCCCGGCATGTACACCGATACCAGCCGGCCCAACCACCTGGCTCAGGAAGTGATCGACAACAGCGTTGACGAGGCCATCGCCGGCCACGCCCGCGCCATCAGCGTGGTGCTGTATGCCGACGGCTCGCTCTCGGTCGAGGACGATGGTCGCGGCATGCCGGTCGATATTCACCCCGAGGAAGGCATTCCCGGCGTCGAGCTGATCCTGACCCGCCTGCATGCCGGCGGTAAGTTTTCCAATCGCAATTACCAATTTTCCGGCGGCCTGCACGGCGTGGGCGTGTCAGTGGTGAATGCCCTATCCAGCCGTCTTGACGTCTGGGTGCGGCGCAACGGTCGCCAGTACCACATCGCCTTTGCCGGCGGCGACAAGGTGTCCGATCTGGCCGAGGTCGGCACGGTGGCGCGCCGGACCACCGGTACCACGGTGCGTTTCTGGCCCGATGCGCGCTATTTCGACGCGCCCAAATTCTCCGTGCCGCGCCTTAAGCATGTGCTGCGCGCCAAGGCCGTGCTGTGTCCGGGGCTGAAGGTCAGCTTCAGCGACGAGGCCAGCGGCGAGCAGATCATCTGGCATTACCAGGACGGCTTTACCGATTACCTGCGCGAAGCGCTCGGCCAGACCGCACTGCTGCCGGATCCACCGTTTGTCGGCCACGTCAGCAGCGCCCACGAAGCCGCCGACTGGGCGCTGACCTGGCTGCCGGAAGGTGGCGAGCCGGTCATGGAAAGCTATGTCAACCTGATTCCCACCCCGCAGGGCGGCACGCATGTCAACGGTCTGCGCGGCGGCCTGACCGATGCGGTGCGCGAGTTCTGCGAGTTCCGCAATCTGGTGCCGCGCGGCCTGCGTATCGCCCCGGAGGATGTCTGGGAAGGCTGCTGCTATGTGCTCTCGGTCAAGCTGGCCGATCCGCAGTTCTCCGGCCAGACCAAGGAACGGCTGTCCTCGCGCGAATGCGCAGTGTTCGTCGCCGGCGTGGTCAAGGACGCGCTGAGCCTGTGGCTGAATCAGCACCCCGAGATAGGCGAGCGTATCGCGCAACTGGCGCTGGCCAATGCCCACAAGCGCCTGCGCGCCAGCCGCAAGGTGGTGCGCAAGCAGGTCACCAGTGGCCCGGCGCTGCCCGGCAAGCTCACCGAC
>DAITNL010000054.1:5322-16366 GCA_036834665.1 Candidatus Competibacteraceae bacterium
CTGCACCGCGCAGGATCTGGCGCGCACCGAGCTGTTTCTGGTCGAGGGCGATTCCGCCGGTGGCTCGGCCAAGCAGGCGCGCAACCGCGAATTCCAGGCGGTGATGCCCCTGCGCGGCAAGATTCTCAACACCTGGGAAGTCGATTCGGCCGAGGTGATGGCCTCGCAGGAAGTGCACGATATCGCCGTGGCGATCGGTATTGATCCCGGCGCCGAGGAGCTGGGTGGGCTGCGCTATGGCAAGGTGTGCATCCTCGCCGACGCTGATTCCGACGGGCTGCACATCGCTACCCTGCTGTGTGCGCTGTTTGTGCGCCACTTCCGGCCGCTGGTAGCAGCGGGCCATGTGCATGTGGCCATGCCACCGCTGTTCCGGATCGATGTCGGCAAGGAGGTGTTCTATGCCCTGGACGAGGCCGAGAAGCAGGGTATTCTCGACCGCATCGCTGCCGAGAAGAAGAAAGGCAAGGTCAACGTCACCCGCTTCAAGGGTCTGGGCGAGATGAACCCGCTGCAGCTGCGTGAAACCACCATGGACCCGGCTACCCGACGCCTGGTGCAGTTGACCCTGGAGGGCGACGATACGACCCTGGCGCTGCTGGATCTGCTGCTGGCGAAAAAGCGCGCCGGGGATCGCAAGAACTGGCTGGAGGAGAAGGGCAATCTGGCCGAACTGTGAGCGCGGGGCGTGGCACGTGGCACGATTTTCGGCTACGCCCCGACGGGCTTAGGAGCGTGTCGCGAATTCCACCGGCCGCACCGCGCGCGCCACCTTGTCGAGTACGCCGTTGACAAAGCGATGGCCCTGTTCGGCGCCAAAGATCTTGGCCAGCTCCACCGCCTCGTTGATGATGATTCGGTAGGCAGTGCCGGGCTGCTGCATCAGCTCGTAGCCGCCAATGCGCAGGATAGCGCGTTCTACCGGATCAACCTGGGACATCGGCCGGTCGAGAAACGGACTCAGTGCCGCGTCGATCGCAGCCAGTTGCGCCGGAACCTGATGGAGCAGTTCACGAAAATAGTCCGGGTCGGCCTTGCCAAGATCCTCGTCGGCAAGGAACTGGTTGGCAATCAGGCGCGGTTCCTGATCGGTCAGTTGCCATTGATACAGCGCTTGCAGGGCGCAGCGCCGTGCCCAACTGCGCTTGCCGGGCACGTTCTTGCGGGGAGGCGCAGCCACGGGCTCAGCCTTCCAGCCGGTGCAGCAGGCTAACCATTTCCAGAACCGACATCGCGGCATCGGCGCCTTTGTTGCCGGCCTTGGTGCCGGCCCGTTCCACCGCCTGATCGATGCTGTCCACGGTCAGCACGCCAAAACCGATCGGCAGGTCATATTCCAGGGCTACGCTGGCCAGACCCTTGGTGCATTCGCTGGCGACGTATTCAAAATGCGGGGTGCCACCGCGGATCACCGCGCCAAGGGCGACAATGCCATCGTAGCGCTCGCTGGCGGCCAGGCGCTGCGCCACCAGCGGCAGCTCAAAGGCACCGGGTGCCCAGATCAGATGCATGTTGGCATCGGCGACGCCATGGCGGCGCAGGGCGTCGGCGGCGCCGCTGATCAGGCTCTGCACGATGAAGCTGTTGAAGCGGGCCGCGACCAGGGCGAAGCGGGCATCCTGGGGCGGGGTGAAGTCACCTTCAAAGGTTTTGAACGGGTACATGGCGGGCGGTCCGTGACGGTTGGGTAATGAGTAATCAGGAAATGTATTCAACCACTTCCAGGTTGAAGCCGGACAGGCCGGTGAGGCGCTTGGGCGCGCTGAGCACCTGCATGCGCCGCACGCCGATATCAAGCAGGATCTGCGCGCCGATGCCGTAGGTGCGCAGCGCGGTGGTGTAGTCGACGGCGCGGGCGGTGTCGCCGGCTTCGAGCTGGTAGCTGCGCATGCGCCGGATCAGGGTCGTTGGGTCTTCCTGGCGGCTGAGGAACACCAGGACCCCGGCGGGCGCATTCGCCACCCGCTGCAGGGCATCGCGCAGCGGCCAGCCACTGTCGGCCAGCCGCAGGGCCAGCAGGTCGCTGAGCAGGTGCTGGACATGCACGCGCACCAGTGCCGGCTGCTCAGCGTGAATCTCGCCCTTGACCAGAGCGAAGTGCACCTGTTTGCTGACTACGTCCTGATAGGTGAGCACCCGGAACGGACCAAATTCGGTGTTCATCACCGCATCGGCGACCCGCTCGACAGTTTTCTCGTTCTGCATCCGGTAGCGGATCAGGTCGGCGATGGTGCCGATTTTCAGTTCGTGGCGCTCGGCGAATACTTCCAGATCGGGCCGCCGCGCCATGGTGCCGTCTTCATTGAGGATTTCGACGATCACTGCTGCGGGTTCCAGACCGGCCAGTCGGGTCAGATCGCAGCCGGCTTCGGTGTGCCCAGCGCGGGTCAGGACGCCGCCGGGCTGAGCCATCAGCGGGAAGATGTGGCCGGGCTGCACCAGATCTTCGGGGCGAGCATCGGGACGCACCGCAGTGCGGATGGTGTGGGCACGATCATAGGCGGAAATGCCGGTGGTGACGCCCTCGGCCGCCTCGACTGAAACAGTGAAATTGGTCGAGTAGGGCGTGGCGTTGTCCTGCACCATCAGCGGCAGGCGCAACTGCTGGCAGCGCTCGCGGGTCAGGGTCAGGCAGATCAATCCGCGCCCGTAGCGGGCCATGAAGTTGATGTCCTCGGGGCGGACCAGCGGCGCTGCCATCAGCAGGTCGCCTTCGTTTTCGCGGTCCTCGTCATCCATGATGATGACCATCTTGCCCTGCCGCAGGTCGGCAAGGATTTCATCGATACTGTTGAGTGCCATGATCTAGTTCCAGAAGCCGTGTTCGCGTAGCAGGGCTTCGCTGAGGGTGCCGCTGCCGGGCTGGGCGGCGCGTTCGCCGAGCAGCAGCCGTTCCAGGTAGCGGGCGATCAGGTCGACTTCCAGATTGACCCGCCGGCCGACCTTGCAGGTGGCGAGGGTGGTTTCCGCCAGGGTGTGCGGGACGATGTTGAGTTCAAAGCTGGCGCCGTCGACCCGGTTGACGGTCAGGCTGATGCCGTCGATGCAGATCGAGCCCTTGGCGGCGATGTAACGAGCCAGCGCGTCCGGGGCCTGAATACGCAGACGCCAGGAGCGGCCATCCGGGTGCCATTCGCTCACGGTGCCGACGCCGTCGACGTGGCCGCTGACCAAATGGCCACCGAGGCGCGTGGTTGGGGTCAGGGCCTTTTCCAGATTGACCGTCAGGCCCGGCGCGGCATCACCGAGGATGGTGTGGTCCAGGGTTTCGCGCGAGACATCCGCCCAGAACCCGTCGCCGGGCAGTTCGATAGCGGTCAGGCAGACGCCGCTGACCGCGATACTGTCGCCAAGCTGCACGTCGCGCAGGTCCAGCCGGCCCGTGGCGATGCGCAGACGGACATCGCCGCCGCGCGGCTGGATCGCGGTGAGGGTTCCGACTGCGGTGATGATGCCGGTGAACATGGCAATATCCTTCTGGAAATCTTTAAAGAACGGGATGGATGCGGCTCGGGCAGCGTGCTGTCGGGGTCATGGTGGTGCTGAATGCGCGGCAGTGCAGGCGCTGGCCAGCGGTGCGGCTAGGGCGCAGGCCGCAGGCGCAGGCGCCAATCCCGACCCACCGCGCGGGTTTCGACGATCTCCAGTTCGTGCCGTTCCTGCATCTGCATCAATTCCGGCAGCCGGAACAGAGCGCGTGCCTGATCGCCGAGCAGAATGGGTGCCATGTACAGCAGCAGTTCATCGACCAGATGGGCCTGCAGCAAGGCACCGGCCAGAGTCGGGCCACACTCGATATGGATTTCGTTGCACTCGCGGCGGGCCAGTTCCGCCATGACTGCGTGCAGATCCAGTCCCGGCCCGGCGCAGGGCGTCACGATCAGATGCGCTCCCGCTGCCTGCAGGGGGGCATGCAAGCCGCTATCAGTCACGGCGGTGAAAATCAGCACCGTGCCGGGGAGCTGCAGGGTCTTGGCCGTGGGCGGTGTGCGCAGGGCGCTGTCGAGGATCACCCGCAGCGGCTGGCGTGGCGCATCCGGCAGGCGCACGTTCAAACCGGGATCATCGGCCAGCAGCGTGCCGATGCCGGTCAAAATAGCCGAACTCCGCGCCCGCAGTCTTTGCACATCCTGCCGCGCCGGTGCGCCGGTCAGCCATTGACTTTCACCCGAAGCCAGTGCGGTGCGCCCATCCAGACTCATCGCCAGCTTGAGGCGCACTAAAGGCCGGCCAGTGGCCATGCGCAGGATGAAACCGGGATTCAGCGCCCGTGCCTCGGCTTCCAGCAGCCCGCAGGTGACGACCACGCCGGCCTCACGCAACTGCGCCAGTCCCTGACCGGCGACGCGGGGGTTGGGATCGGCCATCGCTGCGACCACCCGGGCCACGCCGGCATCAAGCAGCGCCGTACTGCAGGGCGGGGTGCGCCCGTGATGGCAACAGGGTTCGAGGGTGACATAAGCGGTCGCGCCCCGGGCCCGTTCGCCCGCCTGCCGCAGAGCGTAGATCTCGGCATGGGCTTCACCGGCGCGCTCATGCCAGCCCTCACCGACGATTTCGCCCTCACGCACCAGCACGCAGCCGACCCGGGGGTTGGGATCGGTGCTGTACAGACCGCGCCGCGCCAGGGTCAAGGCACGTGCCATGTGGCGGTAGTCAGCGGATGACATCAGGGGTTATCCCGCGTGCCGGGTGGCGTCTGCAGGCGCTCGATTTCCTCGCGGAAGGCGTTGACATCCTCGAAGCTGCGATAGACCGAGGCAAAGCGCACATAGGCGACCGGGTCGATCTGGCGCAGTTCATCCATGACCCATTCGCCGATCTGCCGGCTGCTCAGCTCGCGTTCATTGCTGGCACGGGCGCGGTTGCGAATCCGCTGCAACAGTTCCTCGATACGCTCGGCGCTCACCGGGCGTTTTTCCAACGCCCGCATCAGCCCGGTACGCAGCTTTTCATCCAGAAACGGCTCGCGGCGCCCGTCGCGCTTCACGACCGGCGGCATCAGCAACTCGGCGATCTCGTAGGTGGTGAAGCGGGCGTTGCAGCGCAGGCACTCGCGGCGGCGGCGCACCTTGTCGCCTTCCGCCGACAGCCGCGAGTCGATCACCCGGGTATCGGGTGTACCGCAGAACGGGCAGTGCACTGCCGCGCGTCCGCTACCGGTTGCGGTTTCAGCCGTAGACCGGGAAACGCGCGCACAGTGCCTGTACCTGGCTGCGCACCCGCTCGATCACCGCTTCATTGCCAAGATCATCGAGGATGTCGCAGATCCAGCCGGTCAGTTCGCGGCACTCGCGTTCCTGGAAACCACGGGTGGTGATTGCCGGCGAGCCGATGCGGATGCCGCTGGTCACGAAGGGCGACTGCGGATCGTTGGGTACGGCGTTCTTGTTGACGGTGATCCAGGCGCGGCCAAGCGCAGCATCGGCGGCCTTGCCGGTCAGGCCCTTGGCGATCAGGCTGACCAGGAACAGGTGGTTATCGGTGCCACCGGAGACGATGTCGTAGCCGCGCTCGATGAAGACCCCGGCCATGGCCCGGGCATTGGCGACTACCTGCTGCTGATAGGCGACGAATTCCGCAGACAGCGCTTCCTTGAAGGCCACCGCCTTGGCGGCGATGACGTGCATCAAGGGGCCGCCCTGGGTGCCGGGGAATACCAGCGAGTTGAGTTTTTTCTCGATCTCGGGGTTGGACCGGGCCAGGATCAGGCCGCCACGCGGACCGCGCAGGGTCTTATGGGTGGTGGTGGTGACCACGTCGGCGACCGATACCGGGCTGGGATAGACGCCGGCCGCGACCAGTCCAGCGACGTGCGCCATATCAACGAACAGGTAGGCGCCAACCTGATCGGCGATGGCGCGGAAGCGCGCCCAGTCGATGACCCGCGAGTAGGCGGAGAAGCCGGCGACGATCATTTTCGGCCGATGCTCCAGCGCCAGGCGTTCCACCTGGGCGTAATCGATCTCGCCGGTGGCTTCGTCAAGGCCGTACTGCGCTGCCTGGTACAGGCGCCCGGAGAAGTTGACCTTGGCGCCGTGGGTGAGGTGGCCGCCGTGCGCCAGGCTCATGCCGAGCACGGCATCGCCCGGTTCCAGCAGCGCCATGTAAACCGCAGCATTGGCCTGCGAGCCGGAATGCGGCTGGACGTTGGCATAGGCGGCGCCGAACAGTTGCTTGGCGCGGTCGATCGCGAGTTGCTCGGCGATGTCGACGAACTCGCAACCCCCGTAGTAGCGCTTGCCCGGATAGCCTTCGGCGTACTTGTTGGTCAGCACCGAGCCCTGGGCTTCGAGCACCCGGGGACTGGCGTAGTTTTCCGAGGCGATCAGCTCGATGTGGTCTTCCTGGCGTTGCTGCTCGCCCTGCAGGGCGGCCCACAACTCGTTGTCAAAACCGGCGATCCGCATCTCTCGACTGAACATTCGTGACCTCTGCAAAGAGCGCCCGCAGTTTCCCCAGGGTCAACAGCGAGCAAATCATGGAAAGCGGATAATCATATCCGATTTTGCCGCCGGTCGGCGCAAAATTCGCCAATCAGCGGCGGAACGAGAACATGGCCCGACCCGGTGTTGCGGGTCGGCCAGGGTCAACAGCGGAGCAGGTGGAAACGAGGCCGGATGCTACGGGATCAAGCAGGGTGATCTAGGACATCGGCGCTTCGAGGAAGGCGTCAACCACGGCCACCCAGGCCTTGCCGACATTGCGCAGTTCATAGCCGCCGCCGCCAACGCCGAGAATGCGGCCCTCGGCAAATTCCTCAGCAATCTGGCACAGGCCACGGGCGGCGCGGGCATGAGCGCGGGCTGAGTAGTGCAGGTGGGCGAGCGGGTCGCCGTCGAGACCGTCGGCGCCACAGTTCATGAAGATGAACTGCGGTTTCCACTGGCGCAGGAAGCCCTCGACCTTGTCCCACATCATCATGAAGTCATCATCGGCGGACAGTGGCAGCAGCGGGATATTGAGCTTGCGGCCCTTGGCTTCGCCCTTGCCGACTTCGTGCGGGAAGCCGCTTTGCGGGAAGTTGTAGCGGCCATCCTCGTGGATATCGGCGAAGATCACCGTCGGATCGGTTTCAAAGGGGTAGAACAGGCCATCGCCATGATGGGCGTCGATATCGACATAGGCGATGCGCTCCAGACCATAGTCCTGCTGTAGGATCTTGATCGCCACGCCGACATCGTTGAACACGCAAAAACCGGCAGCAGTGTCGGGCATGCTGTGGTGCAGGCCGGCGATGGGCACGAAGATGCGCCGCGCCTCGCTGTTCATCAGCTTGCGGGTGGCATCGACGACTGTGCCGACTACGGTGGCCGCGTCCTCGAATACGCCCTTGTAGGCCGGGGTATCGCCGTAGTCGAGCAGACCCTCACCGGCCTCGGACAGGGTCTTGACCTTATCGACGTACTCGACAGTGTGAAACAGCTTGAGTTGATCTTCGCTGGCTAGCGCCGGGTGAAACACGCGAACCTGGTAGTCAAGATGGCGCAGGTGCATCTCATCCCAGAAAGCGTGGATGCGATCTTCTCCGAAAGGATGGTCTTCGAACCCGTAGCGGCCCAGTTCTTCGCCGGTATAGACGGCCACCGTTCTACTGCGTGACATTATTGTTGATCCTCTCTTTGAATGTTGGCGCTGTTTCAATCACAGTATGATAGTCCAGTCTGTGGCGAGTTTGACACGGCATTTTGCCAAAGCCGACTGCCGTGCCGCATCTTGCGCTGCATCAACGCCGCCTGGTTTTTTCCGCATCCTGTGAGGAGTTGCCATGTCTAGCCCCGAATCTCCCGCGATCCCGTCAGCTACCGACACGTTTCCGCGTGATCGCCAGCCGACCGTGCGCATCCTGGCGATGCCCGCGCATGCCAATCCCAATGGCAATATCTTCGGCGGCTGGATCATGGCGCAGATGGATGTTGCCGGCAGCGTGGTGGCGGTTGAGTATGCCGGTGGCCGGGTCGCGACCGTGGCCGTGACGTCGATGGAGTTTCACAAGCCGGTGTTCGTCGGCGATCTGCTGAGCTGTTTCGCGCGGATTCAGAAGGTCGGCTCGACTTCGATCACGGTCAAGGTGGAGGTGTTTGTGCAGCGCGCCTGCGATGGCGAATTGCTGTCCGATCAGGTCACCGAGGCAGTGATCGTCTATGTCGCGGTCAATGCGGACGGTTCGCCGCGCCAACTGCCGAAACGCGGGCCTGATTTCAAGCAGTACTGGTAGGTCCGGTGCAGAAGAGATCAAGGGGCTGGATCGCCAGGTGTGCCCCAGCCCCCGCCGCCCGGCGTTTCGATGACAAATACATCTCCCGCCTGCATCGCAACCTGTGCCGTGCCGGCTAACTCCTCGATCCGTCCATCAACCCGTTCCACGGCATTGCGCCCGACCTGACCCGGTTTTCCACCGTCCAGGCCGTAGGGCGGAATGCGGCGATGGCCGGAGAGAATCGCCGCGCTCATCGGCTCCAGGAAGCGAAGCCGCCGAATCACGCCATCGCCGCCGCGCCAATGGCCGGCGCCGCCACTGCCGGCTCGGATGCAGAACGCCTCCAGCCGCACCGGAAACCGCCATTCCAGCACCTCGGGGTCGGTCAGCCGGGAATTGGTCATGTGCGTCTGCACCGCCGAAGCACCATCGAAACCCGGTCCCGCGCCGGCACCGCCGCAGATCGTTTCGTAATACTGGTGGTGGTCGTTGCCGAAGGTGAAGTTGTTCATGGTGCCCTGCGCGGCGGCCATCACCCCGAGCGCGCCGTACAGGGCATCGACCACGCACTGCGAGGTTTCCACATTGCCGGCCACCACTGCCGCCGGCGGGCGGGGATCGAGCAGGCAGCCTTCCGGGATGACAATGTCCAGCGGGCGCAGGCAGCCGGCATTGAGCGGGATGTCGTCGTCCACCAGAGTGCGAAATACATACAGCACCGCTGCCAGAGCCACCGCGCGCGGGGCGTTGAAATTGCTGGCCTGTTGCGGCGAGGTGCCGGTGAAGTCGATGCGGGCCGAACGTCGTTCCCGATCCAGGGTGATGGCAACCCGGATGGCCGCGCCGTTGTCCATCTCGTAGGTGAACGCGCCATCCTGCAGCCGGCCCAGCGCCCGGCACACCTGTTCGGCGGCGTTGTCCTGGACGTGGCCCATGTAGGCGTGGACCACCGGCAATCCGAACTGCGCCACCATCTGCCGCAGTTCCTGCACACCCTTTTCGTTAGCGGCAATCTGGGCCTGCAGGTCGGCGAGATTTTGCTGCGGGTTGCGCACCGGCCAGGGCCCCCGGTTTAACTGTTCGAGCAGTTCCCACTCGCAGAACCGCCCGCCCATCACCAGTGGAAAATTGTCCAGCAACACGCCTTCCTGATCGATGCTCACGCTGTCTGGCGGCATCGAGCCGGGCGAAATGCCGCCGATATCGGCGTGATGGCCGCGCGAGGCGACGTAGAACAAGACCTGTTCCCCTTGTGCATCGAAAACCGGGGTGATGACCGTGATGTCCGGTAGATGCGTCCCACCGCTGTAGGGCGCGTTGCTGGCGTAGACATCGCCAGGCTGGAACCGGTTGCCCCGTGCCTGAATGAGCGCCTGCACCGCTTCGCCCATCGAACCAAGATGCACCGGAATGTGCGGGGCGTTGGCGATCAGTTGACCGTGCCGGTCGAACAGCGCGCAGGAAAAATCCAGCCGTTCCTTGATGTTGACCGAATGCGCGGTATTGGCCAGGGTCACGCCCATCTGTTCAGCGATGGCCATGAACCGGTTGTTGAACACCTCCAGCAAAATAGGGTCCACTGCGGTCCCGACCGCTACCCGTCGGGCGCGGGGTTCATGCCGCGTCAGCACCAGATCGTGCCGCGCCGTGATCTCGGCCTGCCAGCCGGGTTCGATCAGCGTCGTAGCGCCGGTTTCACTTAGGATGGCGGGACCGGTTATGCGATCGCCGGGGCGCAACTGGTCACGCCGGTACAGGGGCGCATCATGGTCGCGGCCCGCGATATGCACCGGAACCGTCGCGATGGGTTGCGGGATCGATGACGCAGCCTTGCATGCCGGTGCAGGCGCATCGGCGTGGCCGGTATCGAAGCCGCTGCCGATCACCTCAAGCAGTGCTGCCTGTACGATTAATGCCTTGTCCGGTATGAGAAAGCCATAGCGCTGCCGGTGAACGGTTTCAAAGCGCGCCTGCAGTGCGCTCAGCGCATCGGCGGTGATGCTCAGGGCGCTATCGCTGCCGGCATAGCGCAGGCGAACGGCACGGGCGGTGCGGATGTGAGCGGCGGGAATGTCCTGCGCTGCCATGTCCGCTCGCCCGGCCTGTTCCAGTTCGGCGAATACGCTATCCAGGGTTGATAAAAGTTCGGCGGTCAGCGGCGCTTCGATCGCCTGTTCCCGCAACAGCCGGGCGTCGGCCAGCCCCATGCCGTAGGCCGACAATACCCCGGCGAAGGGATGAATGAAGACGGTTGACATACCCAGCGCATCGGCCACCGCGCAGGCGTGCTGGCCGCCGGCACCGCCGAAGCAGCACAGGGTATATTCGGTCACATCGTAACCGCGCTGGGTGGAAATCTGCTTGATGGCGTTCGCCATGTTGTCGACGGCGATATTCAGGAAGCCCTCGGCCAGTGCCGTTGGCGTATGCAGCGTGCCGGTTGCGGCCTGAATCCCGGCGACCAGCGCTGCGAAGCGGTCGATGACTGTTGCCCGGTCCAGTGCCTGATCCTGAGTGGAGCCGAATACATGTGGGAAGAATGCCGGTTGAATCCGCCCGAGAAGCAGGTTGCAGTCGGTCACGGTCAGCGGCCCGCCGCGCCGGTAGCAGGCCGGACCGGGGTTGGCACCGGCGGATTCCGGTCCGACTCGCAGCCGGCTGCCATCAAAGCGGCAGATCGAACCACCGCCCGCCGCCACGGTATGGATATGCAGCATCGGTGCATGCAGCCGCACGCCGGCAACCAGGGTTTCGAAGGTGCGTTCGTATGCACCGGCGTAGTGGGCGACATCGGTGGAGGTGCCGCCCATGTCGAAGGTGATGATCCGGTCGAAGCCGGCGCGG